>DATMVO010000163.1:0-7448 GCA_035563115.1 Solirubrobacteraceae bacterium | reverse complement strand
GCTGGCCGGCGCGCACGTGCGGCTGGAGCCGGTGGCGGAGCGGCACGTGCCCGCGTTGCTCGACGCCGCGGCGGACGCGGAGGTGTGGCGGTGGCTGCCGTGGCCGCAGCCGCGCGACGAGGTCGGGATGCGGGCGCTGCTGGAGACCGTCCGCGCGATGGCGATCCCGTTTGCGCAGGTGGAGGTCGCGAAGGGGCGCGCGGTCGGGATGACGTGCTTCCTCGACGTCCAGCCCAGGAACCGGACGATCGAGGTCGGCGGAACGTGGCTCGGGCGACCGTGGTGGCGCACCGCGATCAACACCGAGGCCAAGCTCCTCATGCTCGGCCACGCGTTCGACGCGCTCGGCGCCAACCGCGTCGCGCTCAAGACCGACGCGCGCAACACACGGTCGCAGGAGGCGATCACGCGCCTGGGCGCGCAGCGCGAGGGCGTGCTGCGGCGGCACATGGTCCGGCCCGACGGGTCGCTGCGCGACACCGTCATGTTCAGCGTGATCCGCGAGGAGTGGCCGGCCGTCCGCGACCGGCTCCGTGCGCGGCTCGCCGCGGGCTAGGCCGGCGCCTGCGCCGGGGTCGGCTCGGGCAGGCGCCAGAAGTCGCCGGTGAACCCGTGCTGCTCGAGCAGCGCCTGGTTGTGCTCGCGCGTGTGCGGCGCCCAGTCGGGATCGAGGCGGTCGCCGTACCAGGGCTGCGCGAGCGCCCAGAGCCGCTCGAGCGGGACGACGTCGCCGGGCACGTTGCCCGTCCGCTCGGCCCAGGAGGCGGCGTGGTCGGCGGAGCAGAAGGTGCGGATGTGGGTGCAGGTCGCGACGACGTCGTCCCACCACTCGCGCGCGGGGCGCGGCACGCGGACGACGGCGCCGTCGGGCGCGCCGGTGGGCGCCGTCTCCGGGCCGGCGGTGTAGCGCAGGTCGGTCCGGCAGCACGGGCACTGCGTCTCGATCGTGAGCTCCTCCCCCACCGCGGCGACGATCCCGAACGAGTCCCACGCGCACCCGCCCCACCAGAGGCTGTCGCACTCGCCGCGCACGACGAAGCTCATCGGCGCGGACGAGAACGGGTGCGCCATCCGGATCGCGTCCCACTCGGGCGAGAGCACGAGCGCGTGGAGCGCGTGGAGCTCCTCCAGCGCGCTCTTGACCTCGCCGATGTCCACGTGCACCAGCGTCGCCAGCTCCCCCGCCGACGGCGCCCTCCCCTCGTCGGCGAACGTGCGGAACACCGCCGCCCGCACAGCCCGCGCAGTCCAGGACGCCCAGTCGCTCATGGCGCGGACGGTAGCGCCGACGCGCCGTTCCGTGCGACCGACGTCGCGGATCAACGGGTCAGCCCTGGCGGACGACGCCCAACCGCTGCTCGAACCGCGGGTCGCGGTCGGCGAGGACGCGTGTCAGCCCGACCCTGGTGCAGAGCGCCAGACTCCGGACGTTGTCCTTCGCGACCACCGCGCGGAACACCGGCTCGCGCGCAGCCGCATCCGCGTCGGACATGAGCACCTCGAGCAGATACCGCCCCACCGACACGAGGCGTCCCTCGTCCAACGGTTCGACGTCCGGCAAGGTCCCGCCCTGCGCCTCGACCGCGACGGCTGCGACCACGAGGAACGTCGAGGTGAAAGGGCTGTCGCCGTCGTGAAGCAGATCTTCCTCGTGCGCCCCGACCGCCACGAGCTCGCCGCTCTCAGCCTCGAGCCCGATGACGGTGTGTCGTGTGTGGAGCCGACGCGCCGCATGGCGGCGCAGAAGCTGCGTGGCGACGAACGACTCGACCTCGTCCTCGAACCACGCGCCGGTCGAGCAGCGGAAGCTGGCGAGCGCGTCGCGGTCGTCCTCGCCCAGATACCGGGCGACCGGTGTCCCGATCTCCACCGGCGGAGCTACGAGACGCCGCGAATCGGGATCGCGCGGGGTCGGCGGATCGTCGGCGCGCTCGCGAGGATGCCCTCGACCACCGTCGGCGGCTCCTCCCCGAGCAGCGGGCGGTCGTAGGGGTACGCCGGACCCGACCGGGCCCCCGTCTCGAAGGCCGGCGCCGCCTTCAGGAGCGTCATCCCGGCACCGAGATCCTCCCACCGCAGCGCCACCACGGACCCGACCGCCGGCGCCATCCGCTCGGGGAGTTCGTGCGCGGGGAGTGGAACGGTTGCCCCTCCCTCGTCCAGGCGGAGCTCGACGACGTCCGAATGCACCTTGACGACCCGCGCGAACGTCGCCCGCCCTAAGTCGACGGCGTCGCCCATGGCCTCGCGCTCGTGCTCGGTCGCTTGCGAGAGCTCCGCCAGCGCCTTCTCGAGGACGCCGTCGTAGTTCGACGTCCTGAAGACCATCCAGCCGCTACCGACCACCGGCTCGGGCTCGTCCGCAAGCGCTTTCGCGAGCCGAGCGGCACCGTCGCCGCGCTCGAGCGCCTGAGCTCGTTCGGCGATCTTCCGCGCCGCCGCTTCGTCCCCGCGCCGGTAGAGACGGACCGCGTCGAGGTTGAGCGCGGAGTAGATGTGCTGGCCGCCCGCGACCCGGCCGTGCTCCCGACGCGGCCGGATCGACACGCCATCACTGACGACCGACTTGCTCCGCAGCGTCCGAATCGCGGCCTTGGACGTGAGCCGCACGCCCGGCTTGTACTCGGCCGCGATCGCTTCGGCGGTGGTGAACGGCAGCTCGGCGAGCATGACCTTCAGCTTACCGGAAGCGCGAAACGCGCTGCCGGTAGTGCGTCACGCGCTGGCAGTGGGTGTGGGGACCTCGAAGACGCCGGCCCAGGTGACGGAGACGGAGCCGTCGCGTTCGACGGCGCGGAGGGCGACGTCGGAGCAGGAGGGGCAGCGGAGGACGAGGCCGGCGGCGCGGTAGAGGCGGTGGGCGCCGAGCGGGGAGGCGTCGCCGCAGAAGGCGCAGCGGCGGACGACGGTGGTGATGTCGGCGGCGAAGACGCCTGAGAGAAGGCCGGCGAGGGCGTTGCCGTCCTGGTGGTCTGCGTCGTCGCTCATGAGGTGCCTCCTGTGGGGCCGAAGCGCTCGGCGTGGATGGTGCGGGGTGGGAAGCCGAGGTCGACGAGCAGGCCGGTGACGAGCTCGACGAACGGCGTGGGGCCGCAGACGAAGACGCGGGCCCCGGAGTCGGGGGCGGGCGCGACCGCGCGGAGCATGTCGTGGTTGACACGGCGGGCGAAGCCGGTCCAGCCCGGCGGCTGCGTGCGGGTGTAGGTGCGGGCGATGGAGAGGGCGGGGGCGTCGACCAGCTCGTCGGCGTAGAGGAGATCCTCCGGCGAGCGGGCGGAGACGAGGAGGGTGGTCGGCACGGTCGAGGCACGCGCGGCGCGGTGGCGCACCATGGCCATGAGCGGCACGAGCCCGGAGCCGCCGGCGATGAGCAGCAGCGGTTCGGGGCCGGAGTCCGCCGACCACGTGAAGTGCCCACCGACCGGCCCGCGGACCTCGAACACGTCCCCCGGCTCGACCACCTCGACGAAGTACGGCGACACCTCGCCGTCGTCCACCAGCTCGATCGTCAGCTCCACGCGGTCCAGCTCGGGCGCGGACGCGATCGAGTAGGAGCGCTCGGCCTGGTAGCCGTCCTCGGCGGTCAGGCGCACGTCGAGGTGCTGGCCGGCGCGGTGGCCGGGCCAGTCGGGGACGTCCAACGCCAGCGTCCGCGCCCGCGGCGTCTCGACGACCACGTCGCGCACGACAGCCTCGCGCCACAGCACCCGCCGCGCGGCGCGCTCAGAGGACAGGGGCGGCATCAGTCGTTCCAGTACCGCTGCTCCCGCCAGGGGTCGCCGTAGTTGTTGTACCCGGCGGCCTCCCAGAACCCGGGAACGTCGTCCCCGGTGAGCGTCAGCCGCCGGATCCACTTCGCGCTCTTCCAGAAGTACAGGTGCGGCACGAGCAGCCGCGCCGGCCCGCCGTGCTCGGGATCGAGCGGCTCGCCGCCGTACTCGTAGGCGATCCACGCCTTCCCGTCGAGGAGGTCCTCCAGCGGCAGGTTCGTCGTGTAGTCGCCGTCGGCCCACGCGGTCACGTAGTCGGCCTCCGTCTCCACGCCCTCCAGCAGCGTGTCCAACGACACCCCCTTCCACGTCGTGTCGAACTTCGACCACTTCGTGACGCAGTGGATGTCGACGGTGAGCTCCTCGGCCGGCAGCGCGAGGAGCTCCTCCCACGACCACGTCACGGCCGCGTCGACCGCGCCGTCGATCGTCAGGGACCACTCGGCCAAAGGCACGTGGGGTGTCGGACCGGCCGAGAGGACCGGGAAGTCGGGCGTGAAGTACTGCCCGGGCGGAAGCCGGGCGGGGTCGACGTCGGGGCGACGCCGGCCGAGGAAGCCGCGGGAGACGGGAGGCATGGTCGCGTCCGACGCTACGCCCCTCGTCAACCCCCGCGCAGAAGCGTCAGATCCACCAGCCCATGAGCATCTCGCCGTCGCCCTTGTGGCGCGGGCCGACGGCGAGCAGCTCCATCCCGGCGTCGCTCGCCTCGAACGCGCGCGCGACCGCGGGCGCCACGCGGATCGCGTCGCGCTCGGCCAGCTCCACCACCTCGTCGTCGAGCTTCACCCGGCCCGCGCCGCGCACCACGACGTAGACCTCCTCCGCCGCCACGTGCCGGTGGCCGAACGCCTGCCGCTTGCCGGGGCGGACGTGGTGAAAGGCGACGCCCGTCGCCTGCAGCGCCAGGTCCTCGTTGGCGAACCGCGCCTCCCCCAGCTCCCCGAACCCGAACTTCGGCGCGAGGTCCTCGACCTGGTCGAGCGCGACCTTCGTGTACGGCGGAACGCCCTCGCCCGGGTCGACGAGCCCCTTGCCGCCCACCGGCTCGAGGTCGAACGACGCCATCGACTCGCGGTCGATGAGCGGCAGGACCTCCTGGATCTTCTCCGGCACCCCGTCGAGCTTCAGCGACGCCTGCAGCTCGTCCATCGACCGCCACAGCTCGTCGACCCACACCGTGTCCGGGTCCTGCGGGTCGCGGCAGACGACGTACCGCTCGCAGCCGGGGAACGACTCGAGCGCCGCGGCCGCCTCCAGCAGCTTGGCGGCGAGCTCGTCGCCCCTGCCCGGCTTGGCCTTCGACTTGGCGAAACGTGCGACCTTGCTCATGCCGCGGGACGCTAGCCGAGCCGGACGACGATGTTCTTGGAAGAACGCGACACCGGGTACCCGAACCTGCGCAAAGCGACCGTGAGGGGACGGAGAACGGTGGGCGACGAGCACGAGGACGACACGCACGCGAAGGCCGCGGAGGAGATGCGCGAGCTCGAGCAGGCGGACGAGATCCCGCAGGATCCGACGGACTGGCCGGGCGGCAAGGCGAAGTACGTGACGTTCGGGGCGAGAGCGACGAGCCGTACGGCGAGGGACCGACGGAGAAGCTCGGGCCGGCGGAGGTGACGCACAACGAGGACGGCTCGGTCTCGGTCGGCGGCGAGGAGGTCGACGACCCCTCGCAGTTCAAGGGCGAGAAGATCACGAGCGGCGTCATCGAGCAGATCGAGCGCTCCAAGCAGGGCGCGCGCGACCGTGACGGGGACGACGGCGAGGACGCCCCGGCCGACGCCTGAATCGCTACGGTCGAGCGCATGGCCACCAGCGAGAAGCCCCAGGTCGACGTCCCGACCGACCAGCCGCCGTCCTACCAGCTTGAGCTCGAGGACATCGTCGTCGGCGACGGCGACGAGGCCGTCGCCGGGAAGATCGTCGAGGTCCACTACGTCGGGGTCTCGTGGAGCACCGGCAAGCAGTTCGACGCGTCGTGGGACCGCGGCGACACGTTCAAGTTCGGCCTCGGCAAGGGCCAGGTCATCCAGGGCTGGGACCAGGGCGTCGAGGGCATGAAGGTCGGCGGCCGGCGCCGCATCACGATCCCGCCGATGCTCGCCTACGGCAAGCGCGGCGCCGGTGGCGTCATCGGGCCGGACGAGACGCTCGTCTTCGTCGTCGACCTGATCGGCGTCAGGTAGCCGCGAGCAGCTCGCCGTAGACCGCGGCCGGGTCGGCGCTCAGCGCCTGCTTGGTCGCGGCCGTGTCGGCGTCCGCGATCACCTCGAGGGCGCCGGCCTCCACCCCGTCGAGCGTCGCGCGCACGACGTCCGCCGGGTCGTTCTTGGGGATGTCCCAGCCGGCCATCATGTCGGTGTCGGTCGCGCTGAGGTGGACGCCGGTGACGAGCGTCCCCTGCCCGGCCAGCTCGAGCCGCACGCCGTTCGTCAGGCTCCACGCCGCGGCCTTCGAGACCGCGTAGCCGTTCGCGCCGGCGACCGAGAGCCACGACATCCGCGAGAGGACGTTGACGACCGCGCCGCCGCCGTTCTCGGCGAGGATCGGCGCGAACGCGCGGATCGTGTGGAGCGGGCCGAGGAGGTTCGTCTCCAGCTCGAGGCGGAGCTTGTCGAGGTCGCCGGTGACGAGGTCGTTGTAGGCGCTGACGCCGGCGTTGTTGACGAGGAGCGTGACGTCGGACGCCGCGGCGGCGACGCGAGCGACGGCCTCCGGGTCGGTGACGTCGAGGGCGAGCGGGACGATGCCGTCGCGGGCCTCGATCGTGCGCGGGTCGCGGGCGGTCGCGTAGACCTTGCGCGCGCCGCGGTCGAGGAGCTGCTGGGCGAAGTGGCGGCCCAGGCCGCGGTTGGCGCCGGTGACGAGGGCGGTGCTGCCGGTGATGTCCATGCGCCTTACGGTAAGCGCGCTGGTGAGCCGTTCAATGCCTGTGCGGCGCCGTTCGTTGTCCGATACGCTCAAGGCATGGACGTACTCTCGGATCTTCTCAGCGCCGCCGCCGTCCGCGGCGTCGTCGGCGCGCAGATCGAGGCGGGCGCGGACTGGGGCTGGTGGGCGGCGCAGAGCCGGGGCGCGGCGCTCCACGCGGTGACGTCGGGGACGATGTGGCTGCGCGTCGGCGACGAGGAGCCGCGCGAGCTGCTGGCGGGCGACGTGGTCCTCCTCCCCCGCGGGACGGAGCACGTGCTGGGGAGCGACCTGGCGGCGCTGGCGCGGACGGGGCCGGAGCGGTTCGACGCGGCCGACCTGGGCGACTTCGACGGCGCGCACGGCGTCGTGCGGATCGGGCGCCCGCCCGAGCGGACGCACGTGCTGTGCGCGCACTACCTGCACGACACGTCGGTCGCGACGCCGGTGCTCCCGGCGCTGCCGGACGTCGTCCACGTGCGGGCCGAGGACGAGAGCGCGGGGCTGGAGGACACCGTGCGCCTGCTCGGGCGCGAGCTGTCGGCGCCGCAGCTCGCGACGTCGGTCGTGCTCGACCACCTCGTCGACATCCTGCTCGTGCAGCTGCTGCGCGCGTGGCTGGCCGGCGCCCCGGCGGATGCGCTGCCGGGGAGCTTGGGTGCGCTGCGCGACCCGGTGGTCGGCGAGGCGCTGGCCCGTCTGCACGCGGCGCCGGCGGAGGCGTGGACGGCGGAGGAGCTGGCGCGGTCGGTCGCCGTGTCG
>DATMVO010000162.1:0-4564 GCA_035563115.1 Solirubrobacteraceae bacterium | reverse complement strand
GGTCGGGTGCGGGAGGCCCAGCGGCGCGACGAGCGCCCCCGCGGCCTCCAGCGCGCCACGCACCTGGCGCGCGGCTTCGCCCAGCCCGAGCGCGGCGTCCAGGTACCCGGCGAGGTTGACGCCGGTCACGCCGGCGTCCTGAGGGGGCTCGGTGGCCATCGGCCAGAGATGATGACCTCCTACCCTTCCGGACGTGGGAACGCCCTTGCCACCGGACCTCGCGCTGCGCGCCTCGGGCGTGTCGAAGGCGTTCCAGCTGCCGCAGGAGCGCGTCCACACGCTGAAGGAGCGCGTGCTGCACCCCACGCGGGGGCGCACGTACGAGCGGCTGCAGGCGCTGGGCGACGCGACGTTCGACATCCCGCGCGGCGAGTTCTTCGGGATCGTCGGCCGCAACGGCAGCGGCAAGAGCACGCTGATGAAGTGCCTGGCCGGCGTCTACCGCGCCGACGGCGGCGAGATCTACGCGCGTGGCCGGATCGCGCCGTTCATCGAGCTCGGCGTCGGGTTCAACCCCGAGCTGACCGCGCGCGACAACGTGATGATCAACGCGGTGATGCTCGGCCTGACGCGCCAGCAGGCGCTCGAGCGGTACGACGACATCATCGCGTTCGCCGAGCTCGAGGAGTTCCAGGACCTCGTCCTCAAGAACTACTCGTCGGGGATGCAGGTGCGGCTCGCCTTCGCGGTGATGGTGCACGTGGACGCCGACATCCTGCTCATCGACGAGGTCCTGGCCGTCGGCGACGCCGCCTTCCAGCAGAAGTGCCACGACGCGCTGAACGCCGCGCGCGAGGCGGGGCGGACGATCCTGCTCGTCACCCACGACATGGATCAGGTCGAGCGGTTCTGCGACCGCGCGATGCTCCTCGACCACGGGACCATGGTGGCGATCGGCCCGGCGCGCGAGGTCGCGCGCAAGTACATGCAGCTCAACTTCGCGTCGCCCGAGGACGTCGAGACGGTGCCCGAGCTGCCCGCCGGCACCGTGGGCGACGGCACCGCGACGATCGTCGACGCGTGGTACCAGGACGCGATCGGCACGCGCAGCGGCGCGCTCCCGCAGGGCGAGTCGTGCGCGCTGGTGAT
This sequence comes from Solirubrobacteraceae bacterium, assembly GCA_035563115.1. Lineage (GTDB taxonomy): Bacteria > Actinomycetota > Thermoleophilia > Solirubrobacterales > Solirubrobacteraceae > CADCVT01. The sequence continues at coordinate 3,475 of DATMVO010000162.1, read as the reverse complement.
GCGGGTGCAGTTCGACGCCCCGGCGGAGAAGCCCGCCTTCGGGTTCACCCTGCGCGACGACAGCCGCCGCCGCGTCCTGTCGGTCACCTCCGAGTGGGACGAGACGCAGGCCGCCGACTACGAGGCGGGCGACCTCGTCGACGTCTGGGTGAGCTTCGACAACTGGTTCACGCCCGGCCGGTACTTCCTCTCCGCGCACGTCACCCGCCCCGGCGGCAACGGCGACGCGCTCGCGATGCGCGAGGACGTCTCGTCGATGATCGTCACCGGCGCGCGCAGCGGCGGCGGCGTGGTCGACGTGCCGCACGCGTTCGGGCACCGCCTGGCGGCCCGCGCCGGGGAGCGGATCGGCACGTGACCGATCCCGCCGCGGTCGCCCACGACGAGGCGTACCGGATCGAGGGGCCCGCCCCGACGCTGAGCGAGCCGCGCCGCGTGTGGCAGCTCGCGCGCGTGCTGGCGGCGACGGACTGGAAGGTCCGCTTCTTCGGCTCGGCGCTCGGCTACGTCTGGTCGCTCCTGCGGCCGCTGCTGCTCTTCGGGATCCTCTACCTCGTCTTCAGCGAGATCGTGGGCCTGGGCGACGAGGTCGTCGCGTACCCGATCCAGCTGCTGTCGGCGATGATGCTCTACTTCTTCTTCAGCGAGGTCACGGGCGGCGCGCTGACGTCGCTGGTCGACCGGCAGTCGCTGGTGCGCAAGATCGGCTTCCCGCGGATGGTCGTGCCGCTGTCGGTCGGGATGATCGGCGTGCTCAACCTCGCGCTCAACGCGCTCGTGCTCGTCGTCTTCGTCGCGCTGCAGCAGGTCGAGCCGCGGTGGACGTGGCTGCTCGTGCCGATCCCGGTCGCGCTCGTGGCGCTCTTCGCGCTCGGCGCCGGGCTGATGCTGTCGGCGCTCTACGTGCGGTTCCGCGACGTGCGGCCGGTGTGGGACGTCGCGACGCAAGCGCTCTTCTACGCGACGCCGATCCTCTACCCGGCCGAGCGTATCATCGACGAGTCGCAGACGCTCGCGTCGCTGGCGATGGTCAACCCGCTCGCGGCGCTGATCCAGACGACGCGCCACTGGCTGCTGGGGCCGGGCGTGCCGTCGGCGGTCGAGACCGCCGGCAGCTGGGGCTTCCTCCTCATCCCCGCCGCGATCTTCGTCGCGGTGATCGCGGGCGGCTTCTGGCTGTTCGAGCGGACCGCGCCGGTCGCGGCCGAGCAGCTCTAGCCGCGCGGCGCGGCCTCGATCCAGTCCAGCCACTGGCCGCAGAGCGTCCGCCACCGCGACGCCGGGATCGTGCGCACCGCGCGCTCCTCGTCGGCGACGGGCTGGAAGTCGATGATGCCGACGTGGCGCAGATCGCCCTCCGAGCCGCCCTGGCCGGGGGCGAGCGAGGCGCGGCCCGCCTCGACGACGACCGTGTGGCGGCCGGCGGGCAGGTCGCGGACCTCGATCGGGAACCACTGCCCGGGGTTGCCGATCTCCTGCGCGACCTCCCCGACCCGCTTGCCGTCGACCGTGATCGTGATCGCGCGCCCGAACGAGCCCTCGACCCAGATCCGGTACGTCCCCGCCTGCGGGATCTCGACCGACGACTCGAGCCGGCCGGCGCGGGTCGGGACGACGGCGCCGGGGTAGCCGCCGCCGAGCCGCCACCCGGCGGGCAGCGGGACGGCGCCGGTGACGAACGGGACGACCGGCCGGCGCTCGACGTAGCGCAGGACGCCGTCCTGCGCCTCGGCTTCGCGCGCGACGCGCTCGACCGTCGTGCATCCGGCGCGGCCGCCGGCCTGGAAGATCGTCTTGCCGAAGGGGACGTGCACGAGGGGCTCGGGCCGCTCGCTGCGCCGCCAGATCTCGTAGTACCGGCCGCGCCACCACAGGTCGAGGTTCCCGACCGGGCGGCTGGCGACCGGGGAGCGGCGCGTGATGTAGAAGCCGAGCGACGCGATCGACTCGGGCACGAGGTCGTCCGGGTCGTGGGGCGTCTTGATGCTCGGGCGCCGGGCGTCGCTGCGCGCGTCGCCGCCGAACGCGTCGTCGTTGTAGTCGAGCCCCCACTCCGGCTCCGTCCGCCCGGGCACGTCGCGGAGCAGGTACTTGAGGTACTCGTCGTACTCCGTGACGAGCACCGGCCCCGTCTCGGCCAGCCGCTCGTCGATCTCCAGGAGCTCGCTGTAGCGGTCGTACGGGGCGAGCGTGACGTCGTGGTAGGCCAGCGCGTTGGAGCCGACGACGCCGGCCGTGAGCGCCAGCGCGGGGACGACGGAGAGCACGCGCGCCCACCGGGGCGCCTCGCGCGCGCTGCGCAGCGCCGCGCTCGCGCCGAGGGCGGCGAGGAGGAGCAGCGCCGGCGACAGGATCATCAGGACCTTGGCGTCGGTGTACGGGCTGCCGGCGGCGAGCAGCACGGCGGAGACGACGAGCCCGGTGCCGGCCAGCAGGAGCGCGCCCCACATCGCCCGCCGCAGGGCGACGACCGCGCCGCCGATCGCGAGCGCGGCCGTGACGGCGACGAGCACGGCGTTGAGCGCGGTCTCCGGCCGGAAGCGGTAGTCGCCCGAGAGCCAGACGCCGAGCGCCTGGAAGAGGCTGAGCGGGTCCGCCAGGTTCCCCAGGTCCTCGTCCTGGCTGGCCAGGTCGCGGCCGACGGAGACCGACTGGCCGAGCCCGTCGAGCACCGGCAGGCAGGCGACCGCGGCGACCGCCGCCGCGGCGCCGAACCACAGCAGCGTGCGGCCCAGGCGCGCCTCGCCGGTCTGGTGCTGGCGGACGAGCCACGCGACCGCGAAGACGACGGCCATCACCACGAAGTACAGGCCGCCGGTGGGGCCGAGCGCCCCCACGGCGGCGCCGGCGACGACGCCGAGCGGCAGCAGCCCGCGCGGGCGCGCGCCGGTGCGGACGATCTCCGCGGCCACCGCGACGCCGGTGACGATCAGCCACACGCCCGCCAGCTCCTTGATCGAGCCCTGGAGCGCGAAGGCGACCACGAGCGCGGGCTGCGCGACGACGAACGCCATCACCGCGCGCCGCCGCGGCGACTCGAGCCACGGGGCGACGAGCGCGACGACGGCGAGGCAGCCGACGACGCCGATCATCGTGAGGAACGGCTGGTAGAGCCAGGCGAGGTCGAGCACGCCGAACGGCGCGGTGGTGCCGAACGCGGCCTGCGCGGCCATCGGGTACTCGCTGGCGAAGTACGCGCCGACCGAGTCCTGCAGCGCGCCCTCCGGCAGCGCCGCCACGTCCGGGCCGAAGCGCGGCAGCATCCACGCCAGCGAGAGCTGGTGCGCGGTGTCCGGCAGGACCGAGACGCCGGCGAACGTCGGCTTGCCGGAGAGGACGACGGGGGCGGCGTAGACGGCGAAGACGCCCAGCGCGGCGGCGGCCAGCCACGGGTCGGGGCGCAGCACGCGCAGCCGCGCGCGGCCGACGAGGAGCCCCGCCAGCGCGGCGACCACGACGACCGGCAGGGTCAGCT
>DATMVO010000161.1:0-4418 GCA_035563115.1 Solirubrobacteraceae bacterium | reverse complement strand
GCACGTCGCCGCGCCCTCGCGGCCACGCTGCTCTGCGCCGCCGTCGGCGCCACGACCGCGGCGCCGGCCAGCGCCGAGATCCGCTCGGGCGGCGCGACCGACGCCGCGAGCGACCAGGCGAACGCGGGCCGGGACATCGTCGCCTCGCAGGTCACGTACGACAGCGCCGGCACGCTGACCGCCACGGTGACGCTCCGCGCGGCCCCGACGGCGGCGTCGAGTTCGCTCATCCGCGTCTACCTCGGCCGTCGTGGGAGCGGCGGCTGCGAGGACGTGCTGCAGGCGCTCGCGATCACCGACCCGGCCAACCAGGAGGGCACGGCGTACGCGGTGCCGTCGAACGACCCGATCGTCTACGCCACGCCGGACACCCGGACCGTGGACCGCGCGACGGTCACGATGCGCGTCTCCGCCCCGGCGATCGCCAACCAGAGCGTCGACTGCGCGCTCGTCGGCACGACCTACCAGAGCACGGTCTACGACGCCCTCGGCTTCGATCTCCCGGTCACGCAGGCCGACCCGCAACCTCAGCCCCAGCCACAACCTCAGCCGCAGCCGGCCCCGCAGCCGGCTCCGCAGCCCAAGCCCCAGCCCGGCCCCGCGCCGGTGACGCAGAAGCTCGCCCCGCCGAAGGGCGTGCAGCTGGCGATCGAGGCGCCGGCGATGCAGCCGCTCAAGCGCGAGGCCTGGCGGACGGCGAAGCTCCGCGTCGCGAACACGGGCGCGAAGGCGGCCGCGGGCGTGAAGCTCAAGCTCACCGTCCCGAAGGGCGTCAGCGCGAAGCGCAAGACGCTGAGCCTCGGCACGATCAAGCCGGGCAAGCGCAAGACGGTCACGGTCAAGGTGCGCCTGACGAAGAAGGCGAAGGCCACCTCCACCGTCGTCGCCCGCGCGAGCAGCGCGACGAAGGGCGCGAAGGGCGCGCGCGAGCAGATCGTCCTCACGCTGTGGAAGAAGTCGAGCGGCAAGGCGAAGCCGAAGCCCACGCCCGGCCCCTCGCCGGCGCCCGAGCTCCCCAGCCTCGTCGGCCAGGCGTTCACGCGCGTGAAGGTCGACGTCATGGCGAGCAACACGTGGTACGGCCTCACGTTCCTCGACGGCCAGTGGGCGTTCCGCGGCATCCCGAAGGGCGCCGGATTCCCCCAGTGCACGGCCAAGACGGCCGGCGTCGACGAGCACGGCGAGCCGACCGACGGCTGCCTGCCCTACACGTACGACGGCCGCACGAACGTCCTCACCGTCGACGGGCAGCAGATGGCGGTCAGCCCCGACCGCACGTCGATCACGCAGGGCGAGGACACGTACACGCTGAGCCCCGTCCCGGCGGCCGGCTCCACGTGGAACCTCGCGCTCAAGGGGATCGACGTCTCGGGCTACTGGCCGAACCAGTTCGTCCAGCAGAACTGGCTGGCGATGAACACCGCCGGCGAGTTCACGAACTCGCGCGAGACGATCGGCTCGTGGGGCGGCGGCGCGATGAACCCCGGCGGCGGCAACTTCGCCTCCTCCTCGCCGGACCAGCGCGGCACGTACGCCGTCCTGCCCGGCGGCCTGATCGAGTTCCGCTACGCCGACGGCGACGTCGTCCGCCAGTCGATCCTCATCACCCGCGACGCGAAGACCGGCGACGTCGACCCCGCCCGCGTCGGGCTCCTCCTCGACGGCGTGCAGTACTTCCTCGACACCGACGACTAGCCGGCGGCCGACTCGTAGGCGGTGAGGTAGCCGTTCCAGTCCGGAACGAGGAGGAGCCCACCGCCGACGGTCAGCTCGGTCGTCGGATCCCAGTCGATCGAGACCTCCTCGATCTGGTCCTCCTCCCACACGAGGGCGCCGGTGGCCAGGTCGTACCCGGCGGCGTCAGGGCCGCCCGGGTCCTTGTCGTGGGTGACGAGGTAGATCGTGCCGCCCGCGATGAGCGGGATCGTGTGGATGCCGCCCTCCACGCTGATCCGCCAGCGGATCAGCCCGGTACGCGTGTCGATCGCCGTGAGCGCTCCGCCGTCCTCCCAGACGGCGGTGTTGCCGGCGACCGCCTGCGGCGTGGCGGTGATCTGCGCCGACGGCGCCTCGCCCGCGCCGAAGGCACCCCCGTCCGTGGCCAGCGTGATCCCGCCGTCCAGGGTGTCGCACGCCCCGTCGACCGCACCGTCGGCGAGCCCGAACGAGACCCATCCGCCGCACCCGCGGAGCCAGCCGCGGCCGCGCACGATCGCCGGCTGGGCCATCGCCGGGCGCTCGATCGGCGCCCACTGCGGCGTGCCGTCCGACGCCCGGAACCCCTGGACCGACGATCCGTTGCTGACCAGTACCGTTCCATCGGCGGCATCGATCGCGAAGCCGGCGTCGAGCGGCCGGCGCCAGAGCTCCGCGCCGGTCGCCGGGTCGAGGGCTTCGAGCAAGCGCACGTCGTCGTCCCATGAGATCGCGAACAGCCGGCCGCTGTCGTACGCGAGCGCGCCCGAGTGGTCGTCGCCCACGTGGCGCCACAGCACCGCGCCGGTGGCCGCGTCGTAGGCCGTGACGGTGCTGGGATCGCTGCCAGCGGACCCGGCGACGAAGACGCGGCCGTCGGCCACGACCGGGCGGACGCCTCCGCGCGTGGCGATCTTCCAGCGCTTGCGGAGCGGCGGGCGCGGCGTCTTCGTCGCCGCGAACCGTGCGTGGGTCGGATCGAGCCGGAAGGAGACCGCCGCGTTGGGTGCGTCGGAGAGCGGGGGCAGGGCCACCTGGTCGAGCGCGACGGGCTCGACCTCCGGCTCATCCGGGGCGGCGGCGCCGGCCTCGCGGAACGCTTCCAGCCCGGCGGTGGTCTGCAGCAGGAGGAGCCCGTGCGCGACGGTCGGGCCAGTGCGCCAAGCGCCGGCGGTGGTTCCGCTCCACAGCACGGTTCCCAGCTCGCGGTCCAGCGCCCAGAGGCGCCGGTCCTCACCGGCGACGTAGACGTACGGCCCGGCGACGGTCGGCGCTGAGAGGCGGGTCGCCGGCTGCGGCGCGAAGCTCCAGCGCACCACACCGGTCCGCGCGTGCTCGGCGATGAGTCGCCCGTCCCGAAGGCCGAACACGGTGCTGCCGGCAACCGCGGGGAGGGCGAGCGTGAACGGCCGGAGCACCTCGCCGGTGGCCGAGTCGTGGACCCCGGCGGGCCTGTCCCGGTCCGTCGCGAGCACCACCCCGGCGCCGACGGCCGCGATGGAGCGGTAGCTCCCGGTGCGTGTGCAGTCGCGCCACTGCTCGTCGCCGGTCCGCCGGTCGTAGGCCAGCAGGCACCCCTCGTGCTCGGCGAACACGTCCGCGTCGTCGCCGACCACCACCGACGGCGCGTAGAACCCGCGCTCGATGACCGGCGCGCCCGTCGCCTGGTCGTAGGAGCTTCCGGCCCAGACGACGCCTCCGGCGGCGACGATGTGGGCGGAGCCGGCGCTCCGTTGGCGCCACAGGACCGCGCCGGTCGCTGGATCGAGGGCGAGCAGCAGGCGGTCGCGCTGCAAGAACAGCCGGCCGTCGTCGTACGCGACCTCCAAGTCGCCCTCGCCATCGATGGGGCGGGCCCACAGCGGACGGCCGTCGCGGGCATCGAGCGCGCGCACCATGCCGAGGGCGGACGTGAAGACACGGCCCCCCGCGTGCAGGGGATCCTGGAAGCCGGCGAGGCCGGGCGCGGCGGTCCAGGCCGGCTCGAGCGGCGGCGCGGGGCGTCCCTCGGGCTGGAACCCGTCGCGCGCGGCGTTCTGCCGCGGCGCCGTGGCGTCCTGGGTGGGCGTCAGCGCGCCGCCGTGGTACGCGACGTCGACGGCGTCCTCGAGCACGATCTGGTCCCCGCGCGTGTCGCGCACGCGGACCCGCACGGGGACGGGCTCCGGACCGGAGACCCGGATCGGCTCGGCGATCTCGACGCCCGCGCCGTCGTCGAACTCGCCGTCGCGATCGAGGTCCCACGCGGCCTCGGCGACCTGCCGCGCCGGGGAGAGGTCGAGGTCCGCGCGCAGGGCGCGACGTCGCCGCGCTCGAACGTCCCGTCAGGCGCGCGGACGACGCCGCTCGGCTCGCGCGGGAGCACGCGGGTGAACGTCTTGCGCACGGGGGTCGGATCGACCGTGCCGTCGTCGGCGACGGCGCGGATCTCCACGACGTGCTCGCCCAACGACGCCTCCCAGCTCTCCGACCCGTACCGCATGCACGTCCCCCACGGGTCGGCATCGACCCGGCACTCCCAGCCGGGCTGCGCGACGGCGAAGTAGAAGTTGCCGCTCTCGGTGACGTCGCCGTTGGACGGCTCGCCCAACCGCCACGAGACGAGCGTCGTCTCGGGGACGGCCGGAGGGGCCGGGTCGGAGCCGGCGCCCGGCCCCGGTTCCGGTTCCGGCTGAGGCTCGGGGGCAGCGGGCAGCTCGGTGGCCGGGCCGGGGTCGGCGGCG
>DATMVO010000160.1:0-13705 GCA_035563115.1 Solirubrobacteraceae bacterium | reverse complement strand
TTGACGCCGTTGAAGAAGTTCGACCGCAGCCGCTCCGGCGGGCCGGTCAGCTCGATGTCGACCGAGCGCCGCAGCAGCTCCTCGAACGTGATCCGCACCTCGAGCTTGGCCAGGTGCGCGCCCATGCAGTGGTGGATGCCGCCCGGCCCGAACGCCATGTGGCGGTTCGGCGTGCGGCCGACGTCGAACGTGTCCGGGTGCTCGAACATCGACTCGTCCCGGTTGCCCGAGACGAACCACGTGACGACCTTGTCGCCCGCGGCGATCTTCGTCCCCGCCAGCTCGGTGTCGACGCGCGCGGTGCGGCGGAAGTGGTGCACGGGCGTGGCCCAGCGCAGCATCTCCTCCGCCGCGGGCTTGCCGAGGTCGGCGTCCGCGCGCAGGCGCTCCATCTGGTCCGGGTGCTCGAGCAGCCCCAGCAGCCCGTGCGTGATCGTGTGCCGCGTCGTCTCGTTCCCCGCGGCGGCGAGCAGGATGAAGTAGACGTCGAACTCCTGCTGCGTCAACGGCTCGAACGCGAGCTGGGTGATGATGTCCTCGGTCGGCTGCTTGCGCCGCTCGGCGGCCAGCCGGCGCCCGAACTCGAACATCTCCAGCGCGACCGGGCTGGAGAACGGCAGCGACTTGTGCTCCTCCAGCGGCTCGACGCGGTACTCGGGGTCCTGGTTGCCGAGCAGCCGGTCGCCCAGGTCGATGATCGTGCGCCGCTCCTCCTGCGGGATGCCCATGATCTCCGCGAAGACCCGCATCGGGATCTCCGACGAGACCTCCGCGACGAAGTCGAACTCGCCCAGCGGCAGCGCACGGTCCAGCACTTCGTTCGTGACCTTGCGGACCTGGTCCTCCCACACCTGCACCGCGCGCGGGGTAAACCGGCGGGCGATGAGGCCGCGCAGCTCGTCGTGGCGCGGCGGGTCCATGTCGATCATCGACTTGCGCGCCGCGACGTACTGCGGCTCGAGGTCCTCCAGCGACGTGCCGCCGATCTCCGAGGAGAACGTCTCCCAGTCGCGGTGGATCGCGCGGATGTCCTCGTAGCGGGTGACGGCCCAGTAGCCGCGGCCGCCGTCGGGCTCTTCGACCCAGTGGACCGGGTCCTCCCGGCGCAGGCGGGCGAACGTCTCGTACGGGACGCCCTCGACGAAGGCGTCGTGCGACAGGTCGATCCCGTCGAGCGTCACGGTGGTGTCGGTCATCAGGAAGGCGTCCTAGAGGTGGTGGAGGTACTCGGTGAGCTCCCACTCGGACACGAAGGCCCGGTGGCGCTCGATCTCGAAGCGCTTGATGGCGAGGAACGGCTCGACGATCTCCGGGCCGACCGCCTGGATCAGCACGTCGTCGGCCTCCAGCGCGTCGAGTGCCTGCTCGAGCGACTGCGGCAGCGCGGCGCCCGCCTCCTCGCCCGCCCGGTACGCGTCGCCGGCGACCGGCGGCGGCGGGGCGAGCTCCTCGCGGATGCCGTGCAGCCCGGCCTGGAGGAGGACCGCGATCGCCAGGTACGGGTTCGCGCTGCCGTCGCCGACGCGGACCTCGACGCGCGTCGCCGCCCCGCGCTCGGGCGGGATGCGCACGAACGCGCTGCGGTTGTCCCAGCCCCAGTTGGCGTGGGTCGGCGCGAGCGAGTCGGGGACGATCCGGCGGAACGCGTTGATCGTCGGGTTGAGCAGCGCCATCAGCGCCGGCGCGTGGTGCATCACGCCGGCGAGGAAGTGGCGCATCAGGTCGCTGACGCCGTGGTCGGCGGACGGGTCGTCGAACCCGTTGCGGCCGGCGCGGTCGAGCGAGAAGTGCACGTGCAGGCCCGAGCCGCCCTGGTCGTTGAACGGCTTGCCCATGAACGTCGCGACCAGCCCGCTCAGCGCCGCCACGTCCTTGACGGCCGCCTTGAGGCGGAACGCGCGGTCGGCCGCGTCGAGCGCCGTGCCGTGGTGGAGGTTGATCTCGTACTGGCTGTTCATGTACTCGTGGTTGGCCGCGTAGGCCCCGAGCCCCATGTGCGCCAGCTGCTCCGTCAGGCCGCGGACGAAGCCGCCCGGGTCGACCTGCGGGCCGACCGTGTAGACCATCGACGGCCGGTCGACACGGCGGCGGACGCCGCCGGGCGCCGTGGCGTCGCGTTCGAGGAGGAAGAACTCGAGCTCGGGCCCGATCTGCGGGGTGAGGCCGAGCTCCTCGAACTGCGCGACGGTGCGCCGGACAAGCCCGCGCGGGTCGGCGATCGGCGCGCCGCCGGGGACGGGCTCCAGGTCGGCCAGGCAGCACGCGACGTCGGGCTCCCACGGGAGCGGGACGAGCGTGTCGAGGTCGGGCATCGCGACGAGGTCGGGATAGCCCTGCTCGCCGCCCAGCACGGGCGTGTGCTGGAGGTCGGTCGCCATCACCGCGGCGCAGAAGCCGAGGCCGTGCTTGGCCATCCGCGGGAACTCCGCGAGCGGGACGTCCTTGCCGCGCGCCACGCCGTGCAGGTCCGAGTACAGGACGCGGACGGTCGTGATGCGGGGATCGTCGATGACGAGCTGGGTGGCCAGCTGCGTCTCCGGGTGCGCCATGTTCAGTTGCTCCTCCCGTTGCGGGCCTGTCGCCAGAACCCGTCGAAGAACGTGCGGGCGTTCGCCGCCGCCTGCGGTGCGTGGCCGCGGCCCTGCTCCAGCAGCGCCGGCCCGTCCGGGACGCCCTCGGCGGCGAGCCGCGGGGCGTCCTTCTCGGCCCAGCCGCGGACGATCTCGATCGTCGACTCGGGGTGGAACTGCACCCCGAGGTGCCGGCCGTGGCGGAACGCCTGCGGGCCGACGTCGTTGCGCGCGATCTCGGTGGCGCCGGGCGGGACCGTGAAGCGGTACCAGTGCCACGCCAGCCACGGGCTCGGCGGCACGAGCGCCGGATCGTCGCTGTCGAAGCTCGTCCAGCCCAGCTCGGCGCGCGGCGACCGCTCGACCTCGCCGCCGAGGACGGAGGCGAGCATCTGCCCGCCGTAGCAGAGGCCGAGCACCGGGACGTCGTGCTCGACCGCGTCCGCGACGAGCCGGCGGCTGGTCTGGACGGCCGGCTCGTGCGCGTCCGAGACCGGGCTGAAGCGGGAGCCGAGCAGCGCGACCATCGCGTAGTCGCGCACGTCGACATCGTCGGCGGTCGGGCCGTCGACCGGGTCGCCGCCGGGGCCGTCGGAGAGCCGCCGGACGTCCATCGGGATGCCTCGCTCAGCGAGCCACTCGCCGAGCAGCCCGGGCGGGCCGGTCGGGGCGTGCTGAAGCACGAGCGCGCGATCCGTCATGCGCGCACCGCCGGCTCCGGCGCGCCGAACGCCTTCGGGTCGGCGGCGACGGCGGCCAGCACCTCGTCCGGCGCGGCGCCGGAGCCGACCTGGCGCCGGTACCACGGCAGTCGCCGCGCGCCGTTGAACGCGAGCGCGGTGACGACCTGCCCGTCGCGCTCGCCGATCGCGACGAACCGGTCGCCCTCCGGCGACGCCTCGGCGATCGTCACGCGCTCGGCCAGCCGCGGCAGCCCGACGGCCTGGATCTTCACGTCGTACTGGTCGCTCCAGAACGAGGGCACCGCCGTGTACGGCGTCCGCTCCGCCCGCTCGACCACCGCGTTACGGCCCGCGAGCGTGCCCTGCTCGGCCGCGTTCGTCCAGTGCTCGACGCGCACGAGGGCGCCGCCCGCGAGCGAGTGCGGCCACGCCGCCAGGTCGCCCGCGCAGAGGATCTCGTCGTGGCCTTGCGCCGTCAGCGTCTCATCGCAGACGACGCCGGGCTGGAGCTCCAGCCCGCTCCCGCGCAGCCACTCGCTGTTCGGGATCGCGCCGAGCGCGATCACCACCGCGTCCGCGCCGATCCGCTCCCCGTCCGCCAGCTCGACCGCGCTCACGCGTCCGTCCGCATCGCCGTGGAGCGCCGCGATCCCCGTCCCGAGCCGCAGGTCGACCCCGTGAGACCGGTGGAGCTCCGCGCACCGCTCGCCGAGCGTCGCGCCGAGCGCCGGCATCGGGAGCGGCGCGATGTCGATCAGCGTCACGTCCAAACCCAGCTTGCGTGCCGACGCCGCGACCTCGCACCCGATGAACCCGGCGCCGACGATGACCAGCCGGCGCGCACCCGACAGGTCCGCCCGCAGCGCGACCGCGTCATCGAGGTGGCGGAGCGTGTGGAGCCCGTCCAGCTCCGCGCCCGGCCCCGTCCACGGCCGCGCGCGACAGCCGGTGGCGAGGATCAGCCGCGAGTACGCGACCCGCGCGCCGCCCGCCAGCTCCACCTCGCGCGCCGCGACGTCGAGCGCGACCGCCTGGCTCCCCAGCCGCCACGTCACGTCCAGGTCGTCGCACGGGAACGCGCACGCGGCGAGGTCGTCGTCCGTCCCGCCCAGCAGCTCTTTCGACAGCGGCGGCCGCGTGTACGGCCGGTGCCGCTCGTCGCCCACGACCACGAGCTCGCCGTCGAAGCCGGCGGCCCGGGCGCCCTGCGCCGCGCGCAGCCCGGCGAGCGACGCGCCCACGATGACGAGCCCGGCCACCGGTCAGCCCTCGAGCTTGATGGCGAGCATGGGGCAGACGTTCACGGCCTCCTCCAGCTCGGCGCGCTTGCTCGCGTCGACCTCGTCCTCCCAGACCAGGACGTCGTCGTCCCCCAGCTCGAACACGTCGGGCGCCGCGAAGACGCACTCGCCGTGGCTCTGGCAGAGGTTCATGTCCACGTGGACCTTGATCGTGCTCATGTCGTGCTCCCCTGGACCATGCGCTCGGCCTCGTCCTCCGGGATGGCGAGCGCGACGTGCAGCGTGTTGGGCGAGACCTCGAGCTGCTCGCCCGGGCCGGCCAGGTCGACGTCCCACGCGACGACGTGGTTCGTCAGCCGGCCGAGGCCGAAGATCTCCACCTCGACCGTGTCGCCGGGCTCCATCGGCCGCGAGTTGGCCGGCGTCCCGGTGAGGACGACGTCGCCAGGCTCGAGCGTGATCAGCCGGCACAGGTCGGCCAGCTGGTAGGCGACGCCGAAGAGCAGGTCGTCCGCCGTCGCCTCCTGCACGGTCTCGCCGTTGAGGATCGTGCGGATCGTGAAGTCGGTCGGGTCGAAGTCGCTCGCCGGCGTCAGCGCGGGGCCGATCGGGAGGAACCCGTCCTGGCCCTTGACGCGGAGCATCGAGCCGCGGTCGGCGTGGCGGAAGTCGTGGAGGCCGACGTCGTTGGCGGGCGCGTAGCCGGCCACGTAGTCGAGGACCTCGGCCTCCGGCACGCCGTGCATGCGCTTGCCGATGACGACCGCCAGCTCGCCCTCGTAGTTGAGGAACTTCGCCCCCGCGGGCCGGCGGATCTCGCCGCCGTGGCCGTTGAGCGTGGTCGGCGGCTTCATGAAGTACGAGGGCTGCGGCGGGATGCGCGCGGCGTACTCCTCGACACGGCTGCGGTACGTGAGGTGGACGGCGAGGATCTTCGAGGGCTCGACCGGGGCGAGGAACGTGGCGTCGCCGGCGGCGATGCGCTCGCCGCCGTCCAGCTCGATCTCCCCTCCGGCGAGGCGGCCCCAGACCGGGGAGCCGTCTCGAAGAACCCGCACGGTCGGACCGGCGACGTTCATGCGGCGAATGTATCCATTCGGCAGAACGCGGTCAAGTCGGTAGGCTGACCGGCGTGTCCGAGGGCCTCCAGAGCGACCTCGAGGTCGCCCCCATCGAGGCGTCGTCCGTCGTCTCGCTCGTCTACGACCGCATCCGCGCGCTGATCCTCAACGGCGACGTCGCGCCGGGCACGCGCCTGGGTCAGGTCGACCTGGCCGAGCGGCTGGGCGTCTCGCGCACGCCCGTCCGCGAAGCGCTGCGGCGGCTGACCGGCGAGGGCTTGGTCGAGTTCCGCGACCAGCGCGGCTTCCGCGTCGCGGCTTTGGCCCTCGACGCGGTCGTCCGGCGGCTGGAGGTGCGGGTGATCCTGGAACCGGGCGCGGCGCGGCTGGCCGCCGAGCGCGCGACCGACGAGGACCTCCTCGCGCTCCAGGCCTCCATCGACCGCGAGCGCGCGGCGCAGACCGCGATCGAGGTCCACGACGCGTCGCGCGACTTCCACGTCGCGGTCGCCGCGGCGTCGCAGAACCACGAGCTCGTCCTGACGCTCGAGGGGCTGTGGCTGATCGAGGTCGGCCGGCGGCTGCTCGCCCGCCGCAGCGCGGTGCCGGACTGGCAGGAGGCCGACGCCGCCGAGCACGACGCGATCCTCGCCGCCATCGCCGCGCGCGACGGCGACCGCGCCGCCGCGCTCATGGAGGAGCACCTCCGCGACGCGCTGCGCCACTGGCAGCAGCCCACGCAGCCGCACGGCTGACCGGCTCTCCTCGCCCGACCTCACCCGGGCGATGCTGCTCCCGCGCCGCCCCTACGGCAACGCGGATTTCCGAACGACTCAGCGCATCAAGCGATCAATCGATCGCTGACAACCCCGCGAGCATCGCTTCGCCGATCTGCGCGATCTCGTCCTCGGTGGTGACGAGCGGCGGGGAGGCGGCGAGGCCCTTGCCGAGCGCGCGCACGAGGACGCCCTCTTCGCGGACGGCGCGCTGCCAGCGGGCGACGGAGCCGGGGTCGCGCTCGAGGACGTCGTCGGCGAGCTGGGCGGCGGCGAGGAAGCCGGTGCCGCCGCGGACCTCGCCGATCAGCGGGCTGTCGGCGAGCGGGGTGAGCGCGTCGAGCAGCGGGCGCTCCAGCGTGCGGCCGCGCTCGATCAGGCTGTCGCGCTCGTAGAGGTCGAGCGCCGCGTTGGCCGCCGCGCACGTCGTCGGGTGGCCGGCGTACGTCGCGCCGTGGCGGAACGCGGGGGCGCCGTCGGCGAAGAAGGGCGCCGCCACGTGCGGCGCGACGATCACCGCGCCGAGCGGCTGCGTCCCGCCCGTGATCCCCTTCGCGAGCGTGATGAGGTCCGGCTCGACCGGCCAGCGGTCGATGCCCATCCACGTGCCGAGCCGGCCGAAGCCGGAGATGACGCAGTCCGCGACGAAGAGCACGCCGTGGCGGCGGCAGACCTCCACCACGGCCTCGATGTAGCCGTCCGGCGGCGGCAGCACGCCACCCGCGCCGATCACCGGCTCGCAGAAGAACGCCGCCACGCGGCCCGCGCCGACGCGCTCGATCTCCGCCTCCAGCGCGCCCGCGTCGTCCCACGCGACCACCGACGTGTCGGGCAGCATCGTCCCGAACCGCTCCGCGTTCGCCGGGATCCCCGCGATGCCGGTCCCGATCCCGTGAGTGCCGTGGTAGCCGTTCGTGCGGCTGATCAGGTGAACGCGCTCGGGCGCGCCCTGCTCGACGTGGAAGGCGCGCGCGATCTTCGCCGCCGTGTCGATCGCGTCGCCGCCGCCCGAGCCGAGGAAGACCTTGCTCCCCGCGACCGGCGCCAGCGCGCTCAGCCGCTCGGCGAGGTCGAGCGCAGGCCGATTGGCGAGGTCGCCGAAGGTCGAGTACGCGTCGAGCGTGCGCAGCTGGCGCGAAACCGCGTCGGCGATCTCCGGCCGGCCGTGGCCGAGGTTCGCGTACCAGAGCGCCGCGGAGCCGTCGAGGTACCGGCGGCCGTCCTCGTCCCAGACCCACGCGCCCTCGCCTCCGGCGAGCACGAGGTGGTCCTGCGCGACGGCGCCCATGTCGGCGAACGGGTGCCACAGGGCATGGTGGTTGCTCATTCGGGGCTCCTCTCAGGGCGACGGCGGCGGACGGTACTCCGTCGTCCCGTGCCGGTGTGGCGCAGATCTCCGCGCGCCGCGCGCCGGGGCGGCAGAGCGGCCGGCCTCGCCTCGACGGTCCGTCCAGCGGACGAGCGCACGCGCGCCCGGAACGCCGGACCACAGACGAAACTTGTACCGCAGTGCAATGCTGAGCCGGAGTTCACCTCTTCCCCCCTTCCTCTCCCGAGACCCCTTCCCCATGGCCAAGCACCTCCACCGCCTCGGTGGCTTCTCCATCCGCCACCGGCGCGCCGTCGTCGCCGGATGGATCCTCGTCGTCGTCGCGATGGGCGTCCTCTCGGCCGCCTTCAGCAAGCCGTTCGCCGACCAGTTCAAGATCCCCGGCACCGAGTCGCAGCGCGCGATCGAGCTGATCGAGTCGCGCACACCGGGCGCCAACGCCGACGGCGCCACGGGACGCGTCGTCTTCGCGGCCCCGGCCGGCGAGCGCCTGACGAGCGGCGCCGCGCGCACCGCGGTCGCCGACGCCGCCAAGCGGCTCGGGACGCTGCCCCAGGTCGCCCAGGCGCCCGACCCGTTCCAGGCCGGCACGGTCAGCCGGGACGGGCGGATCGCCTACGTCCCCGTGCAGTTCGCGGTCGCGCAGGAGAACGTCGAGGCGTCGACCCTCACGAAGATCGAGGAGACGGGGCACGAGGCGAGCCGCGCCGCGGGCCTGCAGGTCGAGCTCGGCGGCGCCGCCGCCCCGGAGGAGAGCGAGCCGCCGATCGGCGAGATCCTCGGCGTGCTCATCGCGCTCGTCGTCCTCAGCGTCACGTTCCGCGCGCTCCTCCCCGCCGGCCTGCCGCTGCTGACCGCCGGGATCGGCGTCGGCGTCGGCATCCTCGGCATCCAGCTCGCCAGCGCGGTGACGACGATCAGCTCGACGTCGATCACGCTCGCGGCGATGCTCGGCCTCGCGGTCGGCATCGACTACACGCTCTTCATCCTCTCCCGCCACCGCACGCAGGTCCGCGACGGGATGGCGATCGAGACGTCGATCGCCAAGGCGGTCGGCACCGCCGGCAGCGCCGTCGTCTTCGCGGGCGGCACGGTCGTCATCGCGCTGCTCGCGCTCGCCGTCACCGGCATCCCGTTCCTCACCCAGATGGGCATCGCCGCCGCCGGCACGATCGCCCTCGCCGTCGCGCTCTCCCTCACCTTCGTCCCCGCGCTGCTCGCGATGGCCGGCCCGCGGGCGCTGCGCGGACGGACCTTCTCCGGCCACCTGCCGGACCCGTCGTCGGGTGAGAAGCCGACGATGGGCGCGCGCTGGATCGCGCTCGTGATGCGCCGCAAGGTCGCCGCGATCGGCCTGGTCGTCGTCGCGCTCGCCGCGCTGGCGATCCCGATGCTCGACATGCGGCTCGGCCTGCCGGACGACGGCACCGCCAACCCCGACACGACCGAGCGCCGCGCCTACGACCTGCTCGCGACCGGCTTCGGCCCCGGCTTCAACGGCCCGCTCACGGTCGTCGCCGAGGTGGCGAAGGGCCAGAACGCGGAGCAGGCCGGCGCCGCCGTCGCCACCCGCCTGAAGGGGCTGGACGACGTCGTCGCCGTCTCGCCGCCGCAGCTCAACCCCGCCAAGGACCTCGCGATCCTCCAGGTCACGCCGGCGAGCGGCCCGTCCTCCGAGGCGACGTCGGATCTCGTGACCGCGATCCGCGACGACGCGGGCGCGCTGAAGGAGCAGACCGGCGCCACGGTCGCGGTGACCGGCCAGACCGCGACGAACATCGACGTCTCGGAGAAGATGTCGGGCGCGCTGGCGCCGTACCTGGCGGTCGTGGTCGGCCTCGCGCTCGTGCTGCTCCTGCTCGCGTTCCGCTCGATCCTCGTCCCGGTCACCGCGATCGGCGGCTTCCTGCTGACGATCCTCGCCTCGTTCGGCGCGGTCGTCGCGGTCTTCCAGCAGGGCTTCCTGGCGAGCCTGATCGGCGTCGCGACCGAGGGCCCGATCATCAGCCTCCTGCCGGTCCTCATCATCGGCGTGATCTTCGGGCTGGCGATGGACTACCAGGTGTTCCTGGTCTCGCGGATGCGTGAGGAGTTCACCCACGGCGGCGACGCCCGCCACGCCGTCCGCGACGGCTTCCGCCACGGCGCGCGCGTCGTCACCGCGGCGGCGCTGATCATGGTCTCGGTCTTCGCCGGGTTCATCCTGCCGGACGACCCGATCATCAAGTCGATCGGCTTCGCGTTCGCGATCGGCATCCTGATCGACGCGTTCCTCATCCGGATGACGCTCATCCCGGCGCTCATGACGCTGCTGGGCGAGCGCGCGTGGTGGCTGCCGCGCGGGCTGGACCGGGTGGTGCCGAACGTCGACATCGAGGGCGCCGCGCTGGAGCGGGAAGAACGGCCCGCGCCCGCGGCGGCCCGTCCGGCGACCGCCGAGCCGGTCCCTACGCTCCGCCCATGACGACCGGCCCGGGACTGCGCGAGCGCAAGAACGCGCGGACCCGTGCGGCGATCGTCCGCGCCGCGCTCGAGCTGACCCTCGAGCGCGGCTTCGAGGGCGCGACGCTCTCGCAGATCGCCGAGCGGGCCGACGTCTCGCGCGGGACGCTGTTCACGTGGTTCGCGTCCAAGGAGGACATCGTCCTGCGCGGGCTGGACGCGCACATCGACGCCCTCCTCGCCGCGCTGGACGCCACGGAGGGCGACACCGTCGACCGGCTCGAGCGGTGGATGGCGGGCCAGGGCGAGCGGATCGCCGCCGAGGAGGACGAGCTCTCCCGGCTGCGCACCCGCGCGATCCTCGCCGACCCGCACCTGCGTGCGCTCCAGCGCACGCACCTCGACGTGGCCGAGCGGGCCATCGCCGCGAGCGCGGCGCGGGAGACGGGCCTCCCCGCCGAGGGTCTCGCGTCGCAGGCCTTCGCGGCGGCGGCCGTGAGCATCCTCGGCGGCCTGCAGGAGCGGTTCGCCGCGGAGGACCACGAACGGGGCGACGGGACGGAGCTGCGCACCGCGTTCACGCTGCTGCGCGACATGCTCACGGGCATGCGCGCGGCGGGCGCGCCCGGCGCTGGGCCGGGCGCGTGACGTTCGCGGGTGGGCTCAGCCCACGCGGATCAGCTTCTTGTTCACGAACTCGTCCAGGCCGAAACGGCCGAGCTCGCGGCCGAAGCCGGAGGCCTTGACGCCGCCGAACGGCAGCTCCACGCCGTCCGCACCGACGACGTTCACGAAGACCATGCCGGCCTCGATCTGGTCGGCGACGCGCAGCGCCTGGTCCTGGTCGTCGGTGAAGACGTAGGAGCCCAGGCCGAACGGGGTGTCGTTGGCGAGCGTGACCGCCTCCTCCTCGGAGGAGACCTTGTAGACCTGCGCGACCGGGCCGAAGAACTCCTCGCGGTACGCCGGGTTGTCGGGCGTGATGTCGGCGAGGACGGCGGTCTTGAAGAACGCGCCGTCACGGCCGCCGCCGGCGACGAGCTTGGCGCCGTTGTCCAGCGCCTCCTGCACCTGGTGCTCCAGCCGCTCGGCGGCGGCGACCGAGGAGAGCGGGCCGATCGGGGCGCCCTCCTGCTTGGGGTCGCTCGGCTCGACGGCGGTCAGCGCCTTGGAGAACTTGTCGACGAACTCGTCGTAGTGGTCCTCGAGCACGATGAACCGCTTGGCCGCGTTGCAGGCCTGGCCCGTGTTCTCGAGCCGCCCGCCGACCGCGTTCTCCACGACGGAGTCGAGGTCGCCGGCGTTCAGCACGATGAACGGGTCCGAGCCGCCGAGCTCGAGCACGACCTTCTTGAGGTGGCGCCCGGCGATCTCCGCCACGGCCGCACCCGCCCGGCCGCTGCCGGTCAGCGAGACGCCCTGCACGCGCGGGTCGCCGATGACCCACTCGATCTGCTCGTTCGTCGCGTAGACGTTGATGTACGCGTCCTTCGGGACGCCCGCCTCGTGGAAGATCTGCTCCATCGCGGCCGACGACTCGGGGCACTGCGGCGCGTGCTTGAGGAGGACCGTGTTGCCCGTCACCAGGTTCGGGCCGGCGAACCGGGCCACCTGGTAGTAGGGGTAGTTCCACGGCATGATCCCGAGCAGGAGGCCGACGGAGGAGCGGCGGATGAACGCCGAGCCCTCGCCGTCGAGCAGCTCGATCGACTCGTCGGCCAGCAGCTTCTCGGCGTTGTCGGCGTAGTACTGGTAGATCGCGCCGGCGAACTCGACCTCGCCGACCGCCTGCTCGATCGGCTTGCCCATCTCGCGGACGATGATCTCGCCGAGCTCCTGCTTGCGCTCCTCGTGCAGCTCGGCGACGCGGGCGATGACCTTCGCGCGGTCGGCGACGGTGGTCTCGCGGCCCCACCCGCGGTGCGCCCCGTGCCCGCGGGCGATGGCGTCCTTCAGCGCGTCGTCGGTGATCGTGTCGTAGGTCTTGACCTTCTCCCCGGTGGCCGGGTCGACGACGGCGTACTCGATCGCGCTCATGCTCTCCTCGCAGCGCCCCCGCTGAGGCGCGTCTGACGGTCTGGATCACCGGTCCTGCACCGGTACGCCGGAGTGTCGCCCACGCCGCACCGTGCGGGCGAGGACAACCTGTCAGACGTCCGGGCGCGACCTGCGACACCCTGTCTCCACGACTGATCGTAGGGCTTACGCGTGCGCGCCCGCGAGGGGCTCGTGCGGGAGCGAGTCGCGCCGCAGGAGCGCAGCGCCGGCGCCGAGGACGACGGCCGCCGCGCCGAGCAGGAAGGCGGCGGAGACCCCGGCCGCGCCCGCGAGGACGCCGCTGCTCGCGGACCCGATCGCGACGCCCGCCATCGTGCCGGAGGCCTGGAGCGAGTAGGCCTCGGTGAGCATCGCCTGCGGCGCGAGCCGCGGCGTCAGCGCGTAGATCAGGCCGAAGAGCGGAGCGACCGCCGCGCCGGCGAGCACGAGCAGCGCGCCGAGCCAGACGACGCTCGGCGCCGCCGCGAGCCCGAGCGTCGCGACGCCGATGGTCGCCATGAGGACCGCGAACCAGACGTCGGCGCGCAGGTCGACCGGCCACCGCGCGATGGCCAGGCCGGCGACGATGGAGCCCATCCCCCAGAGGGCGAAGAGGACGCCGGTCGCCCCCTTCGCGTCGCCCTCGTCGGCGGCGGCGACGATGCCGAACTCGGTGGCGCCGAAGACGACGCCCATCGCGACGGCGATGATCGTCAGCGTGCGGACGCCGCCGAAGTGGAGCGCGCCGAGGCCGGTGCCCGCGACCTGGCCGGCCTCCACGTCGATGCCGCGCATCGCGCGCGACTCGCGGGTGGCGGTGAAGACGAGCGTCGTCAGCGCGATGAGCGTGGCGCCGGTGAGGAGCGCGGCGGTCGGGCTCCACGCGGTCGCCATCGTGACGAGCAGGAGCGGGCCGCCCATGAACGCGAGCTCCTGCAGCGACGCGTCGAGCGAGACCGCGGCGTTGAACTGGCGGCGCTCGAGCGTCGCGCTCCAGATCGCCCGCGCGCAGGCGGGGATCGGCGGGAGGCTGACGCCGACGACGAGCGCGAGGGCGGCGCAGAGCGCGACGGGCGCGGAGGCGGGCAGGAGCGCGAACGTCGCCATCGCCGCGGCGGTGAGGGCGGTCGCGACGAGCAGGACGCGTGCCTGGCCGCGGGTGTCGATCAGCCGGCCCAGCAGCGGCGCGCCGAGCGCCATGCCCGCCGCGGCGGCGGCGCTGCACAGGCCCGCGACGCCGTAGCCGTGGCCGCGGTCCTCCATCGTCACGATGAGGACCAGGCCGAGCGCGGCGGGCGGGAGCCGGGCGAGGATCGCGAGCGCGAGGGTGCGGGCGTACGGGGGCACGGTCGTCCCGGTCTAGCACGGCGCGCGGCTTCGCCCCTGCCATCATCGCGGGTCCATGGAGCGCACGTTGGCCATCGCGTCACCGCACGCCGCCGGGACGGAGGCCGGGGTCGCGGCGTTCCGCGCGGGCGGCAGCGCGGTCGACGCCGCGCTGGCGGCGGCGCTGGCGCTCACCGTCGTCTACCCGAGCGACTGCGCGCTGGGCGGCGACCTGATCG
>DATMVO010000159.1:0-6087 GCA_035563115.1 Solirubrobacteraceae bacterium | reverse complement strand
ACCGGCCGACCGGGCGCTAGCGGCAGCCCGCGCGGCGCTCCGGCCCGCGACGGCGCGCCGGCCTAGCCCGGGCGCCAGACGTGGATGATGTCGCGCATCGAGATGATGCCCGCGACCTCGCCGCGCTCGAGGACGACGAGGTGGCGGAAGCCGCCGTCGGCCATCGCGTCGGCGGCCGTCGGGAGATCCCAGTCGGCCTCCGCGAAGACCGCGGTCGTCGTCAGGTGGTCCTTGACGCAGTCGCGGTCCGGGTCGCTGCCGGAGCCCAGCGCGCGCACGAGGTCGCGCTCGGTGATGATCCCCGGGCCGGGCTGCTCGGGATCCAGGACGACGGCCGCGCCCACCTTGTTCTGCGTCAGGAACTCGGCGGCCTCGCGGAGCGTGCGGCCAGGGGTGATCGTGAGGACCTTCTCGGTCATGGCGTCGCGGACGTTCATCGCCCCACACGATGCCCCATCGTGCGGATCGCTACACGCACCGGGACCCGCGCGCGTGTGCGGCTCGAACCCGCCCGCCCAAACTGACGAGTGTCCCTGTCCGAGTTGCCGCCACGCGCCTAATCGCCGCCGCGCATGATGGGCGACGCGTGGCGGACGGACTCCTACGACCGATCGACCGCGAGGCTCGCTGCCCCGCGCTCAGTAACGGTCGCGCGGTCGGCCGTGCGCGGTACCGGCTCGCAATGGCGATCGGCTGCTGCGCAGGTGTCGTCGCGTCAGTCGGGCAAGCATGATTCTTGTCGATCTCCGGACGCGTTCATCCGCCTAACACAGTCGCGCGCTTCGAACCTCGATCGACGCTAGATTCCGCGCAGTGAGCACGCATGGCGAGCAGGTGTCGCAGGAGCGGCTGTTGCAGTTGCTCGATCAGGGCGAATCGAGCGATCTTGATTTCAAGCGCACGTGCGACCTAGCGGTAACGGCGGAGCTGCTCGCCATCGTCAAGGACCTGGCCGCTTTCAGCGCGCTGGGTGGACATCTCGTCGTCGGCGTTAATGAGGACGGGACCCCGTCGGAGATGTTCGACGCCCGGATGGCGTTGATGTTCGACGAGTCCAGACTCCGTGCGAAGGTCTCGCCGAAGTACCTGCACGAGTCAATTTCGCTGACCAGTGCCGTGCACACCATCGACGAGCAGCCGGTCGCGGTTGTCTTCGTCGGTGCGCACGCCGGCGGGTTCATGGTTCTGCAAGGCGACGGGGCCTTCAAAGGCGAGGACGGCGAGGTTCACCTCAGGTTTCGTGCCGGCCAGGTCTACGTGCGACGCGGGACTTCGTCAGTCGTGTGGAACCACGACGAAGCAGATGCGGCGCTTGAGCGGGCGACGGCTGCACGAAAGGAAACTTGGAGAGCAGAGCTGAGAGAGGATCTTGCTGGGCTGGGGTTGGGGCAACAGGCGCAACAGATTGCGCGGGGACCAGCCGCCTCGTTCACGTGGCAGCTTGACGGCGACGCGTTCGCTGCGACGTTGGTGGAGTTGCTGCGTAGCGACGACAAAATCGCTGTAGGAATCGGCCTCGATGCTATGCGCCGCGACGGCGTAGCCCTTCTCTCCGAAGGACGACTTGACAGTTTTCGCACAGTGCTCGATCGCCTGGCCGCCACCGCTGCGCTAGCGATCAGCGTGCATAGTCGGGACCTGTTTGAACGCGTCCTCGACACCTTCGTGCTCGTCTACAACCAAGGCTTCGACGAGAACGGCTACACACGTCAGAACTTGTCTGGCTTGAGCGCCCAAGAGCTGTGGCTCGAGGTCATCACTCGCGTGTATGCGCTCGGTGCCCTCGCCGTTCGCCGGCGAGAATGGGCGGCGGTTCGCGACCTTGCGTTACAGAAAGGGTCCGGCTACGACTTTCGCTGGTACACGAACTGGTTGCGGCACGCCCTCACAGAAGCGTCGCGGGCCGGGCGAATGCAGAGCGAAGCCGACGGCGGTCGACGCCTCGAGCTGTCGTTGCTGACGATGGCGGCTGAGCACGTGGAACACGTGAGCGCGCTGCGCCCGGACGTGCCGGTCGGCGACGACGCCATCCTCAGCAGCCTGACCCAGTTCGACGTGCTCGCGATCCTGGCGGCTATCGCCGATGCTCGCGACCTGGACGACCGAGGCTGGTACACAAACTTCGCACGATTCAGTTGGAATCGTTCCGAACCGGCCCTGCAGGCGCTGCTTGCTGACCCGCAGATGCGGGTGGTGCTGTTTCCTTTGCCCGACGCCGATCTCGCAGCCGCACTGCGCGAGGTGAGCCGGAAGGCGAGTGCTGAAGGCATGCGCTTCTCGGTTTGGGGCGGATGGCAGTCGGATGACGTCAAGGCGTTCCTTGTTGCAAACCCCGCTCCGGAGTCTCCGAGTCAGATCTGATCTGACGAGACCACTATGTGAGGCGCTACCACGCACCGGTCGTGCGTGCTGAGCAGCCAGGCCTGACTGTCGCCCACTTATCTGGGGCGTGCCGAGAGCGGCAGTCGGGTTGCCCCGGCGCTCAATCCGCTTCAGCGCAAGTGTTCGAACTCAGCGAAGCGCTAAGGAGGCGGGTGGCCCGCCGCGCGAGCACATAGGCTTGGGCGCGATGCGCCAGTCCCACCTCTTCCTGCCCACCGAGCGTCAGCCCCCCGCCGACGCCGAGGCGCTCTCGCACAAGCTCATGGTCCGCGCGGGCCTCATCCGTCAGGTCGGCGCCGGACTGTGGTCCTGGCTGCCGGCCGGCTGGCGGGTCCACGAGAAGGTCGTCGACATCATCCGCGAGGAGATGGACGCGATCGGCGGTCAGGAGCTGCTGATGCCGGTGATGCACCCGGCGGAGCTCTGGAAGAAGACCGGGCGCTACGGGTTCAGCGAGCAGTTCCGCCTGGACGACCGCAAGGGCGCGCCGCACGTGCTGGCGATGACGCACGAGGAGGTCGTCACGTTCCACGTGGGCAACTCCGTGCGCTCCTACCGGCAGCTGCCGATGATGCTCTACCACTTCCAGGTCAAGGAGCGCGACGAGCCGCGGCCGCGCGCCGGCGTCCTGCGCACGCGCGAGTTCATCATGAAGGACTCGTACTCGTTCGACCTGGACGAGGAGGGCCTGCAGGTCAGCTACGACAAGCACGCGCAGGCGTACGCGCGCATGCTCGACCGCGCCGGCATCGAGTGGTACTCGGTGGAGTCGGACGTCGGCATGATGGGCGGCTCCTCCGCGCACGAGTTCATGGCGCCCTGCGGCGCCGGCGAGGACGACGTCGCGCTCGCGCCCGGCTACGCGGCGAACGTCGAGGTCGCGTCCGCCACGCCCCAGCCCGTGCCGCACACGGAGCTGACGGGCGACCAGGAGACCCCCGGCCTCACGACGATCGAGGCCGTCGCGGAGCACCTCGGCGCGCGGCCCGGCCAGCTGCTCAAGGCGTTCCCCGTCGTCACCGAGTCGCGCGGGCTCGTCATGGCCTTCGTGCGCGGCGACCACCGCGTCAACGAGATCAAGCTCCGCAACGCGCTCAAGGAGGAGCTCCGCCCGGCGACCCCCGCCGAGCTGGAGGAGCGCGGCCTGCACGCCGGCTTCCTCGGCCCGACCGGCGACCTGCCGTCGGTCTTCGACGAGGCGATCGTCCCCGGCCCCTACATCGTGGGCGCCAACCGCCCGGACCTCCACACGGTCGTGGAGATCCCCGCCGGCGAGCGGCTCGACTTCCGCACGGTCGAGGCGGGGGACACGGTGAACGGGAACCCGATCACGATCGAGCCCGCGATCGAGGTGGGCAACATCTTCAAGCTCGGCACCCGCTACTCCGAGCCGCTCGGCGCCACCGTGCTCGACACGAACGGCAAGGACCGGCACGTGGTGATGGGCTGCTACGGCATGGGCCCCGCGCGGATCGCGGCGGCCGCGGTCGAGCAGTTCGCCGACGAGAAGGGCATCTCGTGGCCCAAGTCGATCGCGCCGTGGGACGTGCACGTGATCGCGGCGGGCAAGCCCGGGACCGACGAGGCGAACGCCGCGGCGGCGCTGTACGACGAGCTGCGCGGCGCCGGCCTGGAGGTGCTCCTCGACGACCGCGCCGACGGCCCGGGCGCGAAGTTCGCGGACGCGGAGCTGCTCGGCGTGCCGCTGCGCCTGACGGTCGGCAAGCGCGGGCTGGCCGAGGGCAAGGCCGAGGCGATGCAGCGCCGCGGCCTGACGCAGCTCGAGGGCGTCGCGCTCGACGACCCGATCGAGACGGTCAAGCAGCAGTGGCTCGACGTCCCCTGACGTTCCGGCGCCTGAGCGGCCTCGACCGCTCGGGCCCGCCGCCCGCGGAGACGCTGCGCGACGCGCCGTGGAACCCGTGGACGATCCCGAACGCGATCGGGTTCTTCCGCGCCGCGCTGCTCCCGGTCTTCCTGACCCTCGCGTTCACCAGCGAGAGCGGCACCGACGCGTGGCCGGCGATCCTCTACGCGGTGATCGGGTGGGGCGACTACGCGGACGGCATCGCCGCGCGCGTCACGGGTCAGTACTCCAAGCTCGGCGCGCTGATGGACCCGATCATCGACCGGGCGCTCATCATCGCCGGCATCGCGGTCGTGTGGCACTTCGACCTGCTGCCGCGCTGGGCGCTTGCAGTGCTCCTTGCACGCGAGGTCGTGCAGCTCGCCTACGGGCAGTGGGCGCTGCGCCACGGCATCGACCTGCACGTCACGTGGCCCGGCCGGATCGGCGTCTGGCCCGCGATGGGCTCGGTCTTCTTCGCGATGTGCGGGCTGGAGACCCTCGGCGAGGTGATGCTCTACATCGGCACCGCGCTGATGATCTGGGCCACGCTGCTCTACATCCGGCAAGGCTCAAGCTCGCGTTGAGCTTCCGGGCCAGCTAAGCTCGCGCGCATGGACACCTTCCCCGATCTCGGCTCGCTCTCGGACCAGGAGCTCAAGGATCTCATCCAGCAGCTCACCGAGGAGGAGGTCGACATCTCGTACAAGCGGCGCATCCTGCACGGCAAGATCGACATCCTGCGTGCCGAGCTGGTGAACCGCCTGCGCAAGAAGCACGAGACGGGCGAGGACGTCATCACGGGCGCCGACGTGCAGCGGCTGACCGACATCCTCGCCGGGCGCGCCGGCAGCGAGGGTGAGCCGGAGGCCTAGGGGCCTCTCGAGCGCGTCGACGTCGTGGCGGTCCACTGCCCCGAGTGCGGCTTCCTCAACGGGGAGGGAGCGAACTACTGCCAGCGGTGCGGCTCGTTCCTGGGCGACCAGACCCAGGTGCAGCCTGCCGAGTCCACCACGGCGACCTACCGCGTGGGCGAGACCGGCGAGCTGATCCCGGTCGACGTCGAGCAGATCGCGACCCACGGCCACGCCGCGCTGATCATCCGCTCGGGCGGCAACCGGGTCGGGGAGTCCTTCCCGCTCGAGGGTGACCGGATGACGGTCGGCCGGCGGCCCGACTCGGACGTCTTCCTCGACGACGTCACCGTGTCGCGCGACCATGCGCTCGTGGTCAAGCGCGGCGGCGACTTCTACCTCGACGATCTCGGCTCGCTGAACGGCACCTACGTCAACCGGCGGCGGATCGAGTCCCACAAGCTCGCCGACGGGGACGAGCTGCAGATCGGCAAGTACAAGCTCTCGTTCCTCCAGCGTTGACGATGCTCGACGACCTCCCGGGGGAGGAGACCGCGCTGGACCAGGCCGACGGGCGGCGCGAGAAGTCGATGACGATCGGCGCCGTCACCAAGGCGCTCAAGCAGGAGTTCCCGGACATCTCGATCTCGAAGATCCGGTATCTGGAGGACCAGAAGCTCCTGTCGCCGCGGCGCACGCCCGGCGGGTACCGGCTCTACTCGCAGACCGACGTCGCGCGCCTGCGCACCATCCTGCGGCTGCAGCGCGACGAGTTCCTCCCGCTGCGCGTGATCCGCCAGGAGCTCGCCGCCGGGCGCAGCGAGCCCGAGATCGCCCAGGCGGGTCCGTCCGGCGACGCGTCGCCGACCGACGCCCGTCCCGGCGCGGCGCTGCGCCGGCTCACGTTCTCGATCGCGCAGCGCGGCTCGCTCTACACGCTCGAGGACGTGATCGAGGACACGGGCGCCGACCCGCGGCTCGTCGCCGAGCTCGAGGACTTCGGGA
>DATMVO010000158.1:0-4012 GCA_035563115.1 Solirubrobacteraceae bacterium | reverse complement strand
TGCGTAGCTCGCGCCAGCGGCGCGCGGCACCGCGCGGCGCCTCGACCCGCATCAGGCGCGCCGAGCGGCGGAGCGTCCGGCCGACGCGACGCGACGCGCGCGCCTTGGAGATCCGGCCCGCGCGGGCCGCCTGCGACGCCTTCTCGATCGCGCGCAGATCCTCGTAGCAGTAGGAGCTCTGGTCGGACTGGAACTGCACGCCCTCCGTGCCGAGCGCGCGAACGCCCCAGTAGCGGCACGCGTGCGGGCTGTAGGCGGCGAACTTCGCGGCGGCACGCTCCATGTCGTCGGGCGTCCGGTTCTTCTTGCGCAGCGAGCGCGACCGCGTGTTCAGCGCCGCGCGGTACCGCGCCGCGTGCTCGGGCGGCACGTCGAGCCGTCGCAGGTCGCCCACCAGGTGCCGCTCCAGCCGCTTCAGGCCCGCGAACCAGCGGCGCTCGCCACGCGCGGTGCGGGGGAGGGGGAGTCGCAGCACGTCGCGGGTGAACTCCGTGCACCGTCGCTCGGTCTGCTCGCGCAGCACCGCCAGCGGGTCGGGCGCGGGCGTCGTCGCCGTCCGCGCCGCAGCCGCCGGCGTTCCGCCCTCGCCCTTCGAGCCGTCGTCTCCGTCGCTGCCACCGCAGCCCGCGGCCAGCACCGCCGCCGCCAGCACGCCCATCGCGATCCGTCGCATGGCACCGCGAGGTACCCCTTGCGCGCGAAGGGCATGCCCTGCTCCGCGGTGCGGGGAGGGAGTCCGGGCGCTCACGCTCCCGCTTCCTCGTTGAGCGAGCTCCACACCTCCTCGCACTCGCCCGCGTTGAGCAGGACCCACGTCGCGGCGATACGGCCGAAGAGCAGCCGGGAGCGGCGGTTGTCGGCCGCGCTGAACGTGCCGGACGCGACCTCGTCGAACGTCCTCGCCGCAGCCTTCACGTCCGTGACCGCGGTGGCGAACAGCACCCGTGCGGAAGCCGGCGGGCGGTCGTACTCGATCTGGCGGTGCAGCGAGCGGAGCGCGTCGGCCGCCCCTCGCGCGCGGGCCTTGCCGACCTGCTCGTCGACCGCGCGTTCGATCTGGATCGTCGCGTCCTCGCACTGCGCGCTCAGCTGGGCGTTGAAGTCGCCGCCGCCCGGGATGCCGGTCAACCCGAACGCGGCGCAGTCGGGCAGGCCGAGCTTCATCAGCTGGTCGTAGGCGTCGGCGCGGTCGCCGGCGGCCACCGCGCGCTCGTAGCGCGCCTCGAGGCGCTTCGGAGCCTCCACGGCGCGCAGGTCGCCGAGCAGCCGGCGCTCGGAGCGTTCGATCCGTTCGTCGAACGCCCGGATCTCCTCCTCCGTGCGCGGCAGCGGCAGCCTCAGCAGCCGCGCGTTCCCCTCGTGGCAGACCCGCGTCGCCGCGGCACGGAAGCCCTTCTCCGTCGGCCCGTCGTCGCCGCACGCGGCAAGCGTCAGCACCAGCGCCGCCATGGCACCCGTCGCGATCCTTCGCATGGGCCCGCGAGGTACCCCTTGCGCGGAGGAGGCATGCGGACGCCCGGAGACGGCGGCTGCTGTGACGACCGATCACACGTCTTCGACAAGTGCGAAAAGGCCACTACACTCCGTGAAGTGACCCCACTCGAGCTGCGTAATCGCCCGTGCGGAGGTCGCTACGAGGACATCGTGGCGGCCATCGGCAACACCCCGCTGGTCGAGCTCAAGCGCCTGTCGCCGAAGCCCGGCGTGCGGATCTGGGCCAAGCTCGAGTCGCACAACCCGACCGGCTCGGTCAAGGATCGCGTCGCGCGGTCGCTGATCGAGGACGCCGAGTCGAAGGGCCTCATCAAGCCCGGCCAGACCATCCTCGAGCCGACGTCGGGCAACACCGGCATCTCGCTCGCGATGATCTGCAAGCGCAAGGGCTACAAGCTCAAGGTCGTCATGCCGGACAACGTGACGCCCGAGCGCACCCAGCTGCTGAAGATGTACGGCGCGGACATCGTCTACTCGCCCGGCGACCAGGGCTCCAACGGCGCGGTCGCGATGGCGCTGAAGATGGCGGAGGACCCGCAGTACTACATGCCGTACCAGTACGGCAACCAGGCGAACCCGAACGCGCACTACAACGGCACGGCGGTCGAGATCCTCGAGGAGCTCGACAACGACGTCACCGCGTTCGTGGCCGGCCTCGGCACCGGCGGCACGCTGATGGGCAACGCGCGCCGCTTCAAGGAGGAGCTCGGCGATCAGGTCACGATCGTGGCCGCCGAGCCGATGCAGGGCGAGCCCGTCCAGGGCCTGCGCTCGCTCGACGACGGCTTCATCCCGCCGATCATCGACCTCTCCCTGCTCGATCGGAAGATCTTCGTCACCAACCGCGACGCGATCGTGTGGACGCGAAAGCTCCTCGACGAGGAGGGCATCTTCGCCGGCGTCTCGAGCGGCGCCATCGCCAAGATCGCCGTCCGCATCGCCGAGGGCCTCGACGAGGGCAACGTCGTGTTCATCGTCTGCGATGATGGCTGGAAGTACCTCTCGTCCGGCATCTACACGCTGCCGGTCGACGAGGTCGAGAACCTCGACTCCACCGTCTGGTGGTAGGAAGCGCCCCATGCCTTTCAACATCGGTCTTCCCGAGCTGATGATCGTCCTGATCATCGCGCTCATCGTCCTCGGTCCGAAGAAGCTCCCGGACTTCGGCAAGTCGCTTGGCAGCGGCATGCGCGAGTTCAAGGACTCGCTCAGCGGCGACTCCAAGCGTGACGAGGACGACGACCAGTACGCGCTCCGCTAGCGCGGCGCGCCTCCCGCGATACGTTGGCGGGCGATGAAGATCGCCCGCGAGCTCCTCGATCAGATCATCGACCACGCGCGCCGCGACGCGCCGGATGAGTGCTGCGGCCTCATCGGCGGACGCGACGGGCGCGCGACGTCCGTGCACCCGCAGATCAACTCGGTCCGCAGCCCGCTGCGCTTCGAGATGCCGGGCATGGACGTGTTCCGGACGACGGAGGAGATCGAGGACCGCGGCGACGAGCTGCTCTCGGTCTACCACTCGCACACGCGCTCGGCGCCGTACCCGTCGCAGACCGACATCAACTTCAGCGTCGGCTGGCCGGGCATCGAGTGGCTGATCGTCGGCCTCGCCGGCGACGAGCCCGAGATCCGCTCGTACGTCATCGCGGACGGCCAGGTGCAAGAGGTGGACGTGGAGGTTGAGTGACCCTCGTCTGCCCCGCGTGCGGTCGTGATCACGATGACGCGGAGCGGTTCTGCGCCCGGTGCGGGCTGCCGCTCGTCGTCGAGGGCGGTCCGAGGGAGGCGGTCGTGAACGAGCGCGAGGAGCGTGCGCGCAAGGTCAAGAAGCAGTACGCCGAGGGGGAGCTCGTCCGCGTCGCCGTCGGCCGGCAGCTCGCCGAGGCGGAGCTCATCCAGAACCTGCTGCTCGAGGAGGGCGTGCCCTCGCTGCTGCGCCGCACGCGCGGGTTCGACGTGCCGGACATGCTCGCCGCCGGGCCACGCGACGTTCTCGTGCCCCAGTCGGGTGAGACGGCCGCGCGCGAGGTGCTGCTCCAGGCGCAGATGCACGACGGCGAGTCGACGCGCGGGCTCGTGCCGCCGTGGAAGGTCGCGGTCGGGCTGCTGGCCGCCTGCGCGGTCGTCGCGCTGATCACGCTCCTCATCGACCTCACCCCATGACCGACGATGGCAGCTACAGCCAGCGGCCCTTCGCGCTGCCGCCGGGCGCGACGGAGATCGTCTTCGTCCGCCACGGCGCCTCCGCCAACGCCACGCCCGGGACGCCGTTCCCGATGGTCGCCGGGCGCGGGGACCCGCCGCTCGCCTCGGCCGGCCGCGCGCAGGCCCGCGCGGTGGGGGAGCGGCTGAAGGGCGAGCCGCTCACCAAGCTCTTCGTCACGCCGCTGCGCCGCACGCACGAGACGGCCGCGCCGCTGGCGGAGGCGACCGGCCTCGAGCCCGTGGTGATCGACGAGCTGATCGAGGTCTCGCTGGGCGAGTGGGAGGGCGGCGAGTTCCGCATCCGCGCCGC
>DATMVO010000157.1:0-6400 GCA_035563115.1 Solirubrobacteraceae bacterium | reverse complement strand
TCGCCAACCAGGCCGCCACCGCCGCCGACCTGGACGACGAGCGCGAGCGGCGGGCCGTCCACGCGCTGTGGGACGCGCTCTTCGCCGACCTCCAGACCTCCGCGATCTTCACCGCGTTCGCCGGCACCGCGCTCGCCGCCGTCGCCACCGGTGCGCTCGCGCCACGGCAGCTCGAGGCGCTCTGGGCCTGGATCACGGGCGCCGCCAAGACCCGCACGCGCGGCGCGCAGCTCGGTCGCGGCGCGCTCCTCATCTTCCTCGGCGCCGCGCTACTCGCCGAACCGACCGCGCTGCTGCGGGTCGCCGTCGTCCTCGCGGGCGTCGTCCTCGTCTTCGTCGGCGTGGCGGAGGTCGCGGGCGGGCTCGAGCGCCGCGCCGCCCAGCAGGCCGCCGCACGCGGCCGCAGCGGCGGGCCGATCGTCGCCGCGACCGCCGCGGGCGCCGCCGCGCTGATCGGCGTCGCCGCCATCGCCCTGATCGCCACCGCGATCCCCGGCCCGGAGCCCGAGCGGAGCGCCGCCAACCGCCCCGCCGCCGGCTGCAACAGCCTCCCCGAGCTGTGCGACCGGCGCCTGAGCGACGTCGCGTTCGCCGGCACCCACAACTCGTTCAGCGCCGCCAACCGCAAGGGCTGGCTCTTCGCGAACCAGAGATTCTCGATCGCGACGCAGCTCGAGGACGGGATCCGCGCGCTCTACCTGGACATCCACCCGGGCATCCGCGACCCGTCCACCGGCCGCGTGCGGACCGACCTGGCGGCCGAGGGCCGCTCACGCAACCGGGTCGCGCGCGAGCTGAGCCCGCAGGCGCTGGAGACCGCCGACCGGCTCGTCGGCCGCGCCGGGCTCGGCCGGGTCGCCGGGCCGCCGCAGCCGTACCTCTGCCACAGCCTCTGCGAGCTGGGCGCGGAGTCGCTCGACAGCCAGCTGAAGGTGATCCGCGAGTTCCTCGACCGGCGCCCCAACGAGGTGCTGCTCCTCTACATCGAGCCGTACGTGCCGGTGGAGAACTTCGAGCGCGCGCTGGATCGGCAGCGGCTGCTCCCCCGCCTCGCCCGGCTGGACCGCGACAAGCCGCTGCCGACGCTGGGCGAGCTGATCGAGGCGAAGACGCAGATCGTCGTGCTCACCGAGCGCGCCGGCGGCACGCGGCCCTGGTACCTGCCGGTCTTCTCGTTCGGCCAGGACACGCCGCTGGGCGCGACCAAGGCGTCGGACTTCTCGTGCGACCGCAACCGCGGCGACCGCGACAGCCCGCTGCTGCTGGTCAACCACTGGATCGACACGTTCCCGCCGTCCCCGTCACGGAACAGGAAGATCGGCGGCAAGGTCCTCCGGGACCGGCTGGCCCGGTGCGAGAAGGAGCGGCGGATGCTGCCGAACGTCGTCGCGGTCGACTTCTACGAGCGCTCGGGCGTCGTGGACGCGGTGCGGCGGCTCAACACGCGCGGCTGACGCGCCGGCTGGCCGCAACGCAACCGCAACGGCGGCGTCCCGCTAGGCGGCGGCCGGGAACGCGGCGGCCAGCTCGGCCGACAGCTTGTCCAGCGCCCGCGCGCGGACGGCGCGCTCGAAGATGTCGAGCTCGATCAGGTCCGGCCCGTCCTCGAGCTCCTCGCGCGTCCAGCGCTCGACCTCCCGGTCGCACTGGGGCGCGTGCTCAAGCACCTGGGCGACGGTCAGGCGCCCGTCGTGGCGCTCCCACTGGGGGCCGCCGCCGGCGCGCTCGTCGACGGCGAACCCGTCGAGGCGCCAGTGGACGTCCCCGTCGCGGTGGCGGATGAGGGCCAGGCGGTCGGAGTGGCCGTCGGCGTGCTGGATCGTGATGGCCCGCTGCGAGGCGGACACGGTGGTGGCGAGTACGAAGGACACTTCGCCGTGAGGATCGGTCGGATCGGGACCCCGCTTGAGCCGGTTCCGACACCCGGCCACACGCGCGTGTGCGCCGCGTCACAACGGGCGCGCCAACGCTCGCCCAACGCCTCGCCAACGGGCCGATCGGAGGATGCGGAGCACCTCCTCCCCCATGGACGGCCCGGGAGCCTCACCCGCAGCGACGGAGCGCCGCGATTCCCGGAACGACCGCAACCCAGGGCCGAGGGGACGCCGACGGACCGGCGTCCCCTCCGGCCCGCCTCACGACCGACCCCGGAGCACCACCACCGCAATGACGATCCCACGCATCATCACCGCCGACGAGCTCGGGCTGCAGTTCCGCGACGTGTTCGGGCCGCTCGGCCCCGCCCGGCACATCACGGGGCACTTCAGCGCCGGCCCGCGCGCGGGTGACTGGCGCCAGGGCGCGAGCCTCGCCCGCAAGCTCCACGTCGACCACCTCGACGCCGGCTGGGGCGGCTGCGGCTACCACTTCCTGATCACCGACGACGGCTCGCTCCTCTGCCTGCGCCCGGTGGAGCTGCAGGGCGCGCACGTCGGGGGCCACAACGCCAGCAACGTCGGCGTGATCTGCGGCGGCACGTCCGGCCACCGGCCGACCCGCGCGCAGCGCGAGACGTACTCGTGGCTGCTCTCCAGCGCCCACACCGAGGAGATGCCGGAGGAGCACCGCGTCCGCGAGAACCTCTCCGAGGGCGTCTTCCACGTCCACCACGCCTGGCACGGCCACTCGACCAACCCGTGCGCGGGCTGGTTCGAGCAGATGTTCCTCGCCGCGACCGAGCAGCCCGCCGCCGGGCAGGCGCTCGACCCGCCGGAGGCCCCGCGCGTGACGAGCGCCGGGTACCCGCCGGCCACCGAGTTCCGCGGGATCGTGGCGGACGGATGCCACGTCTCCGTGCTGGAGGCGCACCGCGCCGCGGCGGCCCGGGACCGCGACGAGCGCGTCGGTCTGGACGCCCGCGAGGACTTCCGGCCGCGGCCCCGGCGCCTCGCTTTGGTCCATCAGCAGTCCTTTTGAGGACTGACGGCCTTGCACGAAGCCCTGTTGGACGGTCAGGATGCGCGCGTGGACACCAGCAGCACGCCCGCGGAGGACCCCAGCAGCACGGCCGACCTGGCCGAGGCCCGTGCCCGGATCCACCTGTGCGGTCCGCTCTCCGTCGCGCTCGGCGGACAGCGGATCGAGGAGCAGCTCCCGGGCCGGCAGGGCCGGCTCGTCTTCGCCTACCTGATCGTCAACCGGGGCCGTCCGGTCTCCCGCGATGAGCTCGTCGGCGTCCTGTGGCCGCACGACCCGCCGGCGGTGCCGGAGTCGTCGCTGCGGCCGTTGCTCACCCGGCTGCGGCGGGCGCTGGGCGAGGAGCGGCTCGTCGGCCGCGCCCAGCTCGCCGTCGACCTGGGCGCTGAGCCGTGGATCGACGTGGAGGTCGCGCGGAGCGCCGCCGACCGGGCCGAGGCCGCGCTGGACGCCGGCCGGGCCGCGGACGCGCTGGCGATCGCGACCGAGGCGCTGGCGGTGATCGAGCGCCCGTTCCTGCCCGAGACGCTGGTCTCGTGGGCCGAGGAGCAGCGGCAGGAGCTGGCGACGCTCGAGCCGCCGCTGCTGGAGGTCGCGGGCCGGGCGGCGCTGGAGCTGGGCGCCGCGCACCGGGGCGAGGCCGAGCGGCTGGCGCGCCGGCTGGTCGAGCACGAGCCGTTCCGCGAGTCCGGCCACGCGCTGCTGATGGAGATCCTCGCCCGCTACGGCAACATCGCCGAGGCGCTGCGGGTCTTCGACGGGCTGCGGGTGCGGCTGCGCGACGAGCTGGGGCTCTCCCCCGCGCCGGCGCTGGCGGCGCTGTACGAGCGGCTGCTGCGGCAGGAGGGCGGGCCGTCGGAACCTGTTGCGGAGCCGCCCACCACCGCGACCCTGACCGCGACGCCGGTGGAGGCCGCCGCTCCCCCCACGCCGGTTCGTCCCGAGCTGCCGCCGCGCCTGGCCGCCGCCGCGTCGGGCGCGTTCGTCGGCCGCGGCGCGGCGCTCGCGCAGCTCGAGCGCTCGTGGGAGCGCGCGCTGACGGGCTCCGAGCAGCTCGCGTTCGTCGCGGGCGAGCCGGGCGTCGGCAAGACGCGGCTGGTCTCCGAGCTGGCGGCGCGCGCGTACGCGGGCGGCGCGACCGTGCTGTACGGGCGGTGCGACGAAGAGGTGCTTATGCCCTACCAGCCCGTGGTGGAGGCGCTGCGGGGCGCGCTGCGCGACGGGCAGGATCTCGGGCTGCCGGACGAGCTGGCGGTGGAGCTGGCGCGGCTGATCCCCGAGCTGGGGCTCCCGACCGGCGCGGCGGGGGCCGGGCCGGGCGGGGTCTCGACCGCCGACGCTCCCGGCACCCGTGACGGCCTCGCCGCCCGTGAGCCGCTGCTGGGCGAGCGCGACACGCAGCGCTACCGGCTCTTCGAGGCCGTGGCGACGGCACTGGCGGCGCTGAGCGGCGAGCGCGGGCTCCTGCTGGTCCTCGACGACCTCCACTGGGCGGACCGGACGACGCTCCTGCTCCTGCGGTTCCTCGCCCGCATCGACGGCACCGGCCGCGTGCTGCTCGTCGCGACCTACCGCGACGACGAGGTCGGCGACAGCCATCCGCTGTCGGATCTCCTAGCGGACGTGTGGCGCGACCGGCGCTTCGAGCGCGTCCCGCTGGAGGGGTTGGACGAGACGGAGACCGCCGCGCTCGTGGCCACGAAGGTCGAGGCGGACACGACCTCGTCGTTCGTCCGCCGGCTCGTGACGCAGACGTCGGGGAACCCGTTCTTCATCGAGGAGACGATCCGCGGCCTGCGTCCGGCGGCGCGCGAGAGCGCGTGCCTGGACGAGGACGAGCTGATCGCGACCGGCGTGCCCGAGGGGGTCGGCGACGTGATCGTGCGGCGGCTCGGGACGGTCGGCGAGGACGTGCGCGAGGTGCTCGGCGTGGCCGCGGTGGTCGGGCGCGAGTTCGACCTGGACGTGGTCGCTGCTGCTTTGGGGCGTTCCGAAGACGACGTGCTCGACGCGGTCGAGCACGCGATGGCCGCCCGGCTCGTGGTCGAGGCGCCGGCGCAGGTCGACCGGTTCACGTTCTGCCACGCGCTCGTGCGGCGGACGCTCTACGACCGGCAGGCCGCGTCGCGGCGGCTGCGGCGGCATCTGCGGGTCGGCGAGGCGTTGGAGCAGCGGCGCGCGGGGCGGTTCCGGCGAGCGCCTTCGGCCGCCGAGCTGGCGCGCCACTTCATGGAGGCGCGGCCGCTGGCGGGGATCGAGCGGGCGCTGGAGCACGTGCTCGCCGCCGCCGACGAGGCCGCCGAGAAGCTCGCCTACGACGAGGCCGCCGAGCACCTGACGTGGGCTTTGGCGCTGCTGGACGAGGCGGAGTCCGACGACGACGCAAAGCGGGCGCGGACGCTGCTGGCGCTGGGGCGCGTGCTCTGGCGGGCGGGCGATTCGAGCGCCCGGAAGCGGTACCGCGAGGCCGCGGAGATCGCGCGGCGCGCGCGGCTGCCCGAGGAGCTGGCGCGGGCCGTGCTCGGGATGACGGGCCGCTTCTACGAGGCCGGCGTCGCCGACCCGTCGATCATCGGCCTGCTCGAGGAGACCCTGGCGATGCTGCCGGAGGAGGACTCGACGTTGCGGGCGCGGCTGCTCGCCCGGCTCACCGACGGCCTGCACGTCGCGTCCGACGAGCAGCGGCGCGGGGAGACGAGCGCGGAGGCGGTCGCGATGGCGCGGCGGCTGGGCGACGAGGACACGCTGACGGTCGCGTTGCTGGCGAGGCACGGCGCGCTGCTCCACCCCGAGCATCTGGACGAGCGGCTGCAGATCGCCGGCGAGGAGCTGGAGCTGGCCCGGCGCCGGATGCGTCCGGAGCTGCTCGCGCTCGGCCTCCACTGGCGGATCTTCGACCACCTCGAGGAGGGCGACGGCGCCGCCGCGCGCGCCGACGAGCAGGAGCTGAGCGAGGTCGCCGCCGACCTGCGCCAGCCGCTCTACCGCTACCTGGACCGGTGCTGGCAGGGCGTGTGGGCGCAGATCGAGGGGCGTGTCGACGACGCGGACGCGATCAGCGCGGACGCGTTCGCGATGGGCCGCCGGGCGGGCGCGCGGACCGCGGGCTCGACCCGGATGGGCGCCCTCGTGACGATCCGCCGCGACCAGGGGCGGATGGGCGAGCTGGTCGACGAGGTGCGCGGGATCGTCCGCGAGCACCCGCAGATCACGACGTGGCGCGGGCTCCAGCCGCTGGTGCTCGTCGAGGCGGGCGAGGAGGACGCCGCCCGCACGGAGCTCGACGCGCTGGAGGCCGAGGGGTTCGAGCGACTCCCGCGCGACCTGTTCTGGCTCACGACCGTGCTCGTGCTGGGCGAGGCGGCGGCGAGCGTGGGCTCTGCGTCGCAGCAGCAGGCGCTGTACGGGCTGCTCGCGCCGTACGCGCACCGGTGCGTGCCCGCCTCGCTGGCGGCGTGCTGGGGCGCGGCGGACCGGGTCGTCG
>DATMVO010000156.1:0-3308 GCA_035563115.1 Solirubrobacteraceae bacterium | reverse complement strand
CAGACGCGCGCGGTGCTCGTCGCGCTCGCCGCCGCGCGGGCCGACCGCGACCTGTCGACCGCCGAGCGGGCCGCGATGCTGCACGAGGCGCTGGTGCCGCTGATCCGCGCGCACTACCCGGACTCGCCGGTGCGGCTGGAGGACCTCGCCGCGCTGGTCGGCGCGGCGGGCGAGGCGTCGGATCTGTCGACGTTCGTCTCCGAGCTGCTGCTCGACCCGCCGGCCTCCACGCAGGATCTCGCCGGGCCGCCGCTGCTGGACGACGACTGGCTCGTGCTCTCGACCGTGCACTCCGCGAAGGGGCTCGAGTGGGGCGCCGTCCACCTGCTGGCGGCGTACGACGGGAACTTCCCGGCGTGCATGTCGGCCGGGTCGAGCGAGGAGGTCGCGGAGGAGCGGCGGCTGATGTACGTCGCGCTGACGCGTGCCCGGCGGTCGCTGACGGTCTACGTCCCGTCGCGCTTCCACCACCGCCCCACCGGCCGCGACGACGCGCACGGCTACTCGCGCCCGTCGCGCTTCCTCACGCCCGAGGTGCAGGCGCTCTTCGACGTCCGCCGCTCCGGCGTCGACGAGGTCCCCGTCTTCGGCGGCGCCATCGAGGCGTCGCGCAAGATCGACGTCTCGGTCGACGAGCTCTTCGCATGACCTACCGGCCGCCCTCGCTCCCCGCGCTCGGCCACGCCATCCGCGACGCGCGGCTGGACCGCGGCCTCACCCAGCTCGAGCTCGCGGCCACCATCGGCCTCAACCGCGCCCACCTCGGCCACGTCGAGCAGGGCCGCCGCAACGCGACCTACCGCACCCTCGCCTCCATCGCCACCGCGCTGGGCGTCCCGCTCCAGGAGATCCTCACGCGGGCGGACGCGCACGAGGCGGCGCACGGCACGGCGGCCGAGCCGCCGCGCGCCCGGTGAGGCGCACGGCGGCCGGCCGGTCCGGCTAGCGGCGGAGCGTCAGCGTCCGCGCCGGGACCTTGGCCGTGTTGCCCGCGGCGTCGGTCACGGTCAGCTCCACGCGGAGCTTGAGCGTCCGCTGGCGGCGGAGCTTGCCCGTGGCCTTGGCCGAGAGCTTCGCGGTGACGCGCACCGGGCCGGAGCCGGAGCCGGCGGCGCGGCCCGTGCCGACGACGGCGGGGAGCTTGAGCTTCTTCGCCGTCTTGGCGTCGAGCACGAGCTTGGCCGTCACCGTGCACCGCTCCGAGCAGGTGACCGGGACCACGATGCCGGACTTCGCCAGCGCGGCGACCTTCGGCGCCTTGACCGTCGCGAGCTTCACGACCGGGGCCGTGAGGTCCGCGGCGGGCGCGGCCGGCTTGGCCGGGGCCGCCGGAGCGGCGGGCGTCGCCGGAGCCGCCGGGGTGGCCGGCCTCCCCGGATCGACCGGCGGATCCAGCACGATCGGGTCCGGATCCACCGGCGTCTGGATCGGCTCGGACACGACCTTCGGCGGCGCCGCGAAGTTCCACTCCGAGGCGTGCGAGCTGAGCACCGTCAGGCGCACGGCCCCACCCGGGAGCACCTCGCGGTTGGCGATGCACGGATCCGGGATCGCGTCCTGCGACGCATCGCCCGGCTCCGCCGCCACGCACGCGTCCGCGACCTGCGCCCCGTTGCGGAACACCTTGATCACGTCCGCCCCACCCGCGGGCACGAGCGACGACGCGATCGAGAACGTCAGCCGAAGCGGATCCTCCACCGACGCGTCCGGCGCGGTGATGTTCATCTGGAGCGAGAGCAGCTCCGTGCCGGCGGGCGGCGTCACCTGCTGCGTGATCACCGACTCCTGGATCGTCACGTTGCCGGCGACCGGCGACGTCACGGCGGCGCCGACCGGGTTCTCGTCGGTCGGGATCTCCAGCGAGCCCGCTGTCTCCCCCGGCTCGACGGCCTGCACGACCGTCCCCGGGTTGACGTTCTCGCACGCCGTCGCGGCGTCCTTCGCGTTGCCGTAGAACGTGCCGTCGTCGAGGTACGCGACGTCGATCGCCGGGCCGCAGTCGACCGTGTCGACCGCGCCGTCCTGCGCGCGGATCGTGTCCTGGCCGTCGCCGCCCTGGATCGTGTCCGCGTCCTCGCTGCCGCCCGGGCCGTAGTAGCCGTACCCGCCGTTCAGCGAGTCGTCGCCGCCCAGGCCCTTGATGGTGTCGTTGCCGGAGCCGCCGTTGATGCGGTTCGCCGCGTCGGTGCCGACGAGCGTGTCGCCCTTCGTCCCACCGCGGATCGCCTCGACGTCCGGCTGGACCCGGTCGCCCTCGCCGGCCGCGCCGTCGTCGGCCACGCCGTCGAGCGTCACCGTCACCGGGACGGTGCGCGACGAGTAGTCGGCGAGGTCGGTGCCCGGGCCGCCGGCGAACGTGTCGCCGCCGTCGAGCTCGTTGTTCCAGGTGCTCGAGTAGGCGTCGAACGTGTCGTCGCCGTTCTCGCCGGCGAGCTGGTCGCCGTCGTTGTCGCTGCCGCCACGGAGCGTGTCCGCCCCGTCGCCGCCGCGGATCACGTCGGCACCGTCGCCACCGTCGATGCGGTTGGCACGCGCGTCGCCCGTGAGCGTGTCGTTCAGCCGCGAGCCCTCGAGCGCCTCGATGTCGCCCGCGACGCGGTCGCGCTGACCGACCGGGCCGTCCTCGGCGTTGCCGTCCGCGAACGAGTCGTCGCCGATGAGCACGGTGACCGGCTCGTCGTCGACGTTCCCGTCGCCCGCGTAGCCGTGGTCGCCGTAGCTGACGCGGTCGTTGCCCGCGCCACCGATCATCTCGTCGCTGCCGCGGCCGCCCATGATCGAGTCGTTGCCGTCGCCGCCGTCGATCCAGTCGTCGCCGGGGACCCCGGGGACGCCGTAGAACATGCCGCCCGAGGTGGAGTCGCCGTCGATCGTGTCCTGACCGGCGCCGCCGCTCAGGTCGTCGTCGCCGCCGCTGCCGGCGAGCATGTTGGCCGCCGCGGAACCGGTGAGCGTGTCGTCGCCGGCGCCGCCGGTGAGGTTCTCGACCGTCTTGCGGATCTCGTCGCCCTCGCCGGACTCGCCGTCGTTCGCGCCGTCGCCGATCGTCGCCGTCACCGGGTTGGCGCGGTCGCCGTACCAGGCGGTGTCGCCCGCGCCGTCGCCGCCGTCGAGGACGTCCGCGCCCTCGCCGCCGTCGAGCGCGTCGGAGCCGCCGCCGCCCTGCAGGACGTCGGCGCCCGGTCCGCCGCGCAGCGCGCCGGAGACGCTCGACATGCCGTTCTGCGAGCCCGCCGTGCTGACGGTGACGGTCGCCGTGTCGGCGCCGTCGCCCAGCGCGACGTCGTAGCTCGAGTAGGAGTAGCCGG
>DATMVO010000155.1:0-2177 GCA_035563115.1 Solirubrobacteraceae bacterium | reverse complement strand
GCCCTGCGCCGGCGGCCGGTCGGTTAGGCGCGGTCGATCGTCAGGTGCGGCGGGTCCGCGCCCGCGCGGCCGCAGGTGAGCGCGGCGACGCGGACGGCGAAGCGGGTGGCGTCGAGGACGGCGTCGGGGCGGGCGTGGAGATCGGTGCGGGTGAGGTCGTGCGCGTGCCACCAGGCGAGGAAGCCGCCCGCGAACGCGTCGCCGGCGCCGATGGTGTCGACGACGTCGATGGGCGGGGCGGGGACGGCAGCCACGTCGGTGAGCGTGACGACGAGCGCGCCGTCGCCGCCGAGCGTGACGAGGCCCACCGGCGCCGGTGAGGTTCCCGCGCGCGCGAGGAGGCGGCGCATGGCGTCCGCGGGCGGCTCGCCGGGGAGGAGCCAGGCGAGGTCGGCGTCGCTGGCCTTCACGACGTCCGCGCGCGCGAGGACGCGCTCGAGGCGGGCGCGGTAGGCGTCCTCGTCGGCGATCGTCGTCGGGCGGACGTTGGGGTCGAGGAGGACGAGCGTCTCGGCCGGCGCCCGCGCGACGAGCAGCTCGAGCGTGCGCGCGGTCGGCTCCAGCACGAGGCCGAGCGTGCCGACGCAGAGCGCGGCGGTGTCGGGCGGAAGCGTCGCGTCGGACAGGCCCGGCGCGGACGTGCCGTCGAAGTAGAACCGGTACTGCGCGGCGCCGTCGGCGTCGAGCTCGGCGAGCGCGAGGGTCGTGGGCTCATCCGTGGACGGCGCCGCGTCGAGCGCGACGCCATCCGCGACGAGGGCGGAGCGCAGCGCCACGCCGAAGCGGTCCGTCGAGAGCGGCCCGAGGTACGCCGCCGGCCCGCCGAGCCGCGCGACCGTCCGCGCGACGTTGAACGGCCCGCCGCCGAGATGGGGGACGAGCCGCCCCTCGGCGTCCGGCACCAAGTCCACCAGCGCCTCGCCGCCGACCACGATCGCACCGCGCCGCGGGGCGTCGTCGCCGTCGGGGCGCACGGCGCGGTCGCCGGTGTGCCGGTCGGGAGCGGCGTCGTCGATCACGCGCGTCATCATGCCCGTGCGCCCGCCGAGAGGTATTGTGGTAGCGCTATCAGAATGCGCGGAACGGTATCGACAACGCAGGGCAGGGGGAAGAGGTGACGGGCGGGTACGCGCGCACGCTCGCCGTGCCCGGCGCGAAGCGGCTGCTCGTCAGCTCGCTCGTCGGCCGCCTGCCGCTCGGCATGTCGCTGGCGATCCTCCTCCTCGTCCACGACCGCACCGGCTCGTTCGCCGACGCGGGCGCGGTCGTCGCCGCCTTCGGGCTCGCGTCGTCGGCGGTCGGGCCGCTCCTCGGGCGTGCGGTCGACGCGCTGGGGCAGACGAAGGTCCTCCTCGCCTCCAGCGCCGCCCACGGCGCCCTGCTCACCGCGCTCGTGGTCGCGACGCACAACGAAGCGAGCATCCCCGCCCTCGCCGTCCTCGGCGCCGCCGCCGGCGCCTGCCTCCCGCCGATCGCGCCGTGCCTCAGGACCCTCTGGCCCGAGATCGCCCCCGACGACGAGGCGCGCGAGTCCGCCTTCGCCCTCGACGCCACCGTCCAGGAGGTCATCTGGACCGCCGGCCCGCTCCTCGTCGGCGGCCTCGTCGCGCTCGTCAGCCCCACCGCCGCGGTCCTCGCGATGGCGGCGGTCACCGTCGGCGGCACCGCCTGGTTCGCCTCCTCGCACCTCTCGCGCGAGTGGCAGCCGCACGGCGAGGCGCACCGCGGCCTCGGCGTCATCAGGGCGGGCGGCATGCTCGTCGTCCTCGGCGCGAGCTTCGGCAGCGGCATGAGCATGGGAACGCTGGAGGTCGGTCTGCCCGGCCTGGCGGAGGAGCTCGACCGCCCCGGCGCGTCCGGCGCGCTCCTCGCCCTCGCCAGCGTCGGCTCCCTCATCGGCGGCCTGAGCTACGGGGCGCGCCGCTGGCAGACGCCCGTCACGCGCCGCTACGCGATCACGCTCGCCACCGGCTCGGCGCTCATGCTCACGCTCACCACCCCGCCGACCCTCGCCGCCGCGCTGATCCTCGCCGCCGTCTCCAGCCTCGCCTGGGCGCCGTCGCTCAGCTGCGGCTACGCGCTCGTCGGCCGGCTCGCGCCCCGCGGCGCGATCGCGGAGGCGTTCACGTGGAGCGGCGCCGCGATCGGGGGCGGGATCGCCGCGGGCGTCGCGCTCG
>DATMVO010000154.1:0-11407 GCA_035563115.1 Solirubrobacteraceae bacterium | reverse complement strand
CACGCGTGCCCGCCGCGGCGCCCGCACGCGCGCCGCACGGACGAGGTCGTCGCCGAACGCCCGCAGCTCGGGCGGCATCGATCCGTCGCTCACCGCTCCTCCTCCCGCTCCATCGCGGCCTTCAACGCCGTCAGCCCGCGGAAGACCCGCACCCGCGCGGTCGCCGCCTTCACGCCCAGCCGCTCCGCGATCTCCGCGTACTCCAGCCCCTCCACGACCCGCAGCTCGACCGCGGCGCGCTGGTCGGCCGGCACGCTTGCCAAAGCACGTTCCAGCGCCGCCCGCCGAGCCTCCGCGCTCGCCCGCTCCGCCGCGCCGTCGGCGTGGTCGTCCGCCACCACCCGCTCCGCCAGCCCCAGCCGCCGCCGCGCCCGCGCGTCCACCGCGTTGCGCCGCCACGCCCGGTGCAGCACGTTCGTCGCGATCCCGTGCAGCCACGGCCCGGCGCTCCCGTCCCCCGGATCCCGGAACCGCCCGGCGTGGAGCAGCGCCTGCGCGAACGTCTCCGCCACCACCTCGCTCGCGAGCACGCCGTCGCCCGTCTGCCGCACCAGCCGCGCATGCAGCACCGGCGCCCACCGCTCGTACACCACGCCGATCGCCTCCGGCCGCTCCCCCACCGCAGCCAGCAACGCCGCGTCCGTCCGGTCACGGACCCGCGCGGGCGCACGAGCGGAGGGGTCGAGCAGCTGCAGCATCGACCCTCCATGCCACCACGCCCGCCCCGCGTTTCACGACCCGTGTCGTCCGAAGGTCGCACGCCCGCGCACGCCGCGCGGCGACGGCTAGCTCGGCGCGGCCGGGGGCGGACCGACCGCCATCTCGCCGTGGGAGGAGTGGCGCTGGACCACGCCCGCGACCGACATGAAGATGAGGGCGATGGGGACGGCGAGGGCGGCGCCGATGATGCCGTACAACGCGCCGCCGATGGCGACGGCGAGGAGGACGACGATCGGGTGGAGCGCGACCGTGCGGCCGACGATGAACGGGTAGAGGACGTTGCCCTCGAGCTGCTGGACGAGGAGGACGATCCCGAGGACGCCGACGGCGGTGCCGACGCCCTGGGCGACCAGCGCCACGAGCACCGCCGCGAGGCCCGCGACGATCGCGCCGACGATCGGGACGAAGGCGAGGACGAAGGTCAGGACCGCCAGCGGCAGCGCCAGCGGGACGCTCAAAGCCCAGAGTCCGATCCCGATGCCGACCGCGTCGACCGTCGCGACGAAGACCACGCCCCGCACGTACGCCTTCAGCGAATGCCAGACCTTCTCGCCGAAGTCGTCCAGCGCAGGCCGGCGCGCGGGCGGGAAGAGGCGGCAGAACCACTCCCACATCCGCGGCCCGTCCTTGACGAAGAAGAAGAGGACGACCAACGTCAGGAGGAGCCCGGCGAGGAGCTGGCC
Organism: Solirubrobacteraceae bacterium; assembly: GCA_035563115.1. Classification (GTDB taxonomy): domain Bacteria; phylum Actinomycetota; class Thermoleophilia; order Solirubrobacterales; family Solirubrobacteraceae; genus CADCVT01. Next base: position 10,004 of record DATMVO010000154.1, on the reverse strand, counting down.
CGCGACGGTGGCGCCCGACACGGCGCCGTTGCGGATCGCATCGGAGTTGTCGCGGATCCGGTCGTCGATCGTGTTGATCTGCTCCTGGACGTCCCGCTCCTCGATGCCGGTGACGTTCGCGATCTGCCGCCCCAGCTCGTCGGCGCCCTGGGACACCTGGTTCGCCAGCGCGTCGGACTCGTGCGCGACCGAGGTGCCGATGAACGTCACGATCCCCACGAACGCCGCGATCGCGACGATGAAGACGAGCGCGGTGGCGAGCGCCGGCGGCAGCCCGCGCCGCTGCAGCCACCGCGTCGGCGGGACGAGCAGCGTCGAGAGCAGCAGCGCGATCAGCACCGGGAACGCGACGAAGCCCACGCGCGTGAACGCGTAGACGAAGATCGCGCCCGCTGCGATGCAGACGAGCAGCCGCCACGAGATCTCGGAGGTGGCGACGAGCAGGCGCGGGATCCGCACCGGCCGGTCGGAGGTGCCGCCACCGGACCGCCCGGGCTGGGCCACCCGGGCGGTCGACGGCGACGTCGTGAAGCGGGACTGATCGTCGAGGCTGGCCATCCAGATCGACCGGCTACCCGCAGAGGGTCACTCGTAGGCGAGCGCCCGCAGGATGTCCACGCGCGCCGCCCGGCGGGCCGGCAGGACGGCCGAGACGACCCCCGCGAGCGCCGCCAGGACGAAGAGCCCGACCATCGTCGCGACCGGCAGCTCGAACGCGAACCCCTCGTCGATCAGGGGCTGCGTGACGATCCACGCGAAGAAGATCCCGAGCACCAGCCCGAGGACCGCGCCGATCATCGCGGTGATCGCCGCCTCGTACCGGACCGTCCGCCGCACCTGCCGCCGCGACGTCCCGATCGCCCGCAGCATCCCGAGCTCCCGCGTCCGCTCGTGGATCGACAGCGTCAGCGTGTTCACCACGCCGAAGAGCGACACGATGATCGAGAGCGCCAGCAGCGCGTAGAACAGGTACAGGATCTGGTTGATCTGCCCGGCCTGCGCGTCCTTGACCTCCTCGCGGTCCTGCGACTCGGCCACCGGGAACTGGTCGTCGAGCACCCGGTCGATCCCCGCGCGCACGGTCGCCGGCTTCGCGCCGTCGGCGAAGGTGAGGAAGAGGAACGCGTCGCGCTGCTCGTCCCAGTGCCGCGCCATCTGGTCGTTGGCGACGAGGATGCCGCCGCCGAGCAGGCCGCTCTCATCCTCGTCGATGGAGCCGATCACCTTCAGCCGCCGCTGCTCGCCCGTCGTGGTCGTCACGTTGAGCGTGTCGCCGACCTTGACGCCCTCGTCCTTCGCCCACGGCGCCGCGACGACGGTCTCGTCCCCGCGCATGCCCGCGAGCGTCCGCGCATCGCCCTCCTCCCACTCGAGCTTGTAGCCCTTGGTGAGGTCGGCCGGGTCGACGCCGAACGTCACGGTCTCGTCGCCGTTCACCAGCGACATGCCGAACCGCACGCCGGTCGCGCTCTCGACGCCCGGCACAGCGCGAACCGCCCCGCGCGTCGCGGCGGGCAGCGGCGAGAACCCGTCCTTGTTGCGGACCGTCAGCTCGCCCGCGAACTGCTGGTCGACGATGTCGTCGATCGAGGCGCGGAAGCCCGCAGCGAAGATCGACACGAAGGTCACCAGCGCGAGCCCGATCATCAGCGCCGCCGCGGTGGCGGCGGTGCGGCCCGGCTGCCGGGTCGCGTTCTCCCGCGCCAGCCGGCCGGTCAGGCCCAGCCGCTCGAACGGCGCGCCGACCACGCGCGCCAGCGGCCGCACGAGCTGGGGCGAGAAGAGCGCCACCGCGAGGAAGACGACCGCCGCGCCGAGGCCGAGCTGCCCCGCCGCGTCGCCGCCCTCGCTCCCGCCGAAGAGGCCGGAGAGCACCGCCGCCATCCCGACGACGGCGAGCAGGCCCGCGAACACGAACCGCTTGCGCCCCGACCGGACAGGGAGGCCGACGCCCGCCCGCATCGCCGCGATCGGCGGCACGCGCGTGGCCCGCAGCGCCGGCGCGACCGACGCCACGACCGTCACGCCGATCCCGACGAGCAGCGACACGAACACCGTCCGCCCGAGCAGCACGGTGTCGTCGGCGGGCAGGTCGAGCCCAGCCGCCTTGAACGCGAGCACGATCCCCGGCGCGACGAGCAGCCCGCCGATCAGGCCGAGGATCGAGGCGCCGACGCCGAGCAGCGCCGCCTCGAGGATCACCGACCGCAGCACCTGCCGCCGCGAGGCGCCGAGCGTCCGCAGCAGCGCGAGCTCCCCCGTCCGCTGCGCGACCGTGATCGAGAACGTGTTGGAGATGACGAACGCGCCGACGAAGACGGCGATCCCGCCGAAGATGAGCAGCGCGGTGCGCAGGAAGCCCAGGCCCTCCTGGGTGTCCTTCGTGTCGGCCTCCGCGTTCTCCTCGCCCGTGCGCACGTCGACCGGCGCGCCGCGCAGCGCGGCCTTCACCCGGTCGCGCAGCGTCTCCGCCGAGGTCCCACCCTCCCCCGCCGCCGCGATCGTGTCGAACTTCCCCTCGGTCCCGGTCAGCCCCTGCGCGCGCCGCAGCGTCGTCAGCACGACCGTCGCACCCGCGAGCGAGTCCACGCTCCCGTACTTCGCGATGCCGACCAGCCGCAGCGGCACGATCCCGTCGTCGCCGAGCACGCGGACCGTCTCGCCCAGCTCGAAGCCCTGCTCCTCCGCCGTCCCCTTGTCCACCGCGATCTCGCCGTCGGCGCGCGGGAGCCGCCCCTCGACCGGGTCGAACGCCTCGAACCGTCCGGGCGCGGCGGAGGAGACGAAGGTCGGGACGCCGCCGGTGGAGACCGGCTCGTTCTCGTCGTCCACCACCGTGACGTTGCGGAAGACGTCCCCGCGGGCCTCGGCGACGCCCGGCACCGCCTTCACGCGCTCGAGGAGCGCCGCGTCCATCGGCGTCTCCTGCACGCCGTTGTCGACCGCCTGGCGCGGCGTGACCGCCACGTCGACGCCCTCCGCGGCCTGCTGGAAGATGTCGCCGAACGCGCGGTCGATCGTGTCCGTGAGGATGTAGGTGCCGCTGATCATCGCGACGCCCAGCACGACCGCCATCGCCGTCAGCGCCGTGCGCAGCTTGCGCGACGCCAGCGACTTGAGGGTCAGGCGCGTCATGCCGCGACCTGCCCGACGCGCCGGTCGTCGACGATCCGGCCGTCCGCCAGCTCCACGATCCGGTCCGACACCGCGGCGGCCTCGGCGTCGTGGGTGACCATGATGACCGTCTGGCCGAACTCGTCCACGGCGCGGCGGAGCAGGGTGAGGACGTCGGCGGAGGCGCGCGAGTCCAGGTTGCCGGTCGGCTCGTCGGCGAACACCACCGCGGGCCGGGTGACCAAAGCGCGGGCGACCGCGACGCGCTGCTGCTGGCCACCGGACATCTCGCTCGGGCGGTGCGTGCGGCGGTCGCCCAGGCCGACGGCGGCGATGAGCGTCTCGAGCCAGTCGCGGTCGGGCTTGCGCCCGGCGATCGAGAGCGGCAGGACGATGTTCTCCTCCGCCGTCAGCACCGGCAGCAGGTTGAACGCCTGGAAGATGAAGCCGATCTTGTCGCGACGCAGCTGGGTGAGCCTGCCGTCGTCGAGCTGCGAGAGCTCGGTGCCGTCGATGACGACCGAGCCGCCGCTCGGGCTGTCGAGGCCGGCCATGAGGTGCATCAGCGTCGACTTGCCGGAGCCCGACGGCCCCATGATCGTCGCGAACTCGCCGCGCGGGAAGGCGACGGAGACGCCACGCAGGGCGTCGACGGCGGCGTCACCCTCGCCGTAGCGGCGGGTCAGGTCGGTGCAGAGGGCGATCGAGGTCGAGGTCATCGTGCTCGCAACCCTCTTCGGTCTGCGCCCCCGCGGCAATACGGTTATCCCCCACCTCGGCCGGTAGGGATGACCCTTACGACCTCAGGTAGGTGAGGACGGCGAGCACGCGCCGGTGGTCCTCGGAGGCCGGGGTGAGGCTCAGCTTCGTGAAGATCGAGGTGACGTGCTTCTCGACGGCGCGCTCGGTGACGACGAGGTGCTCGGCGATGCCGGAGTTCGAGCGGCCCTCGGCCATCAGACCCAGCACCTCGCGCTCGCGCGGCGACAGCGGCGCCAGCGGGTCCTCGCGCCGGCGGCGGCCGAGCAGCCGGCCGACGACCTCGGGATCGAGCGCGCTGCCGCCCTCCCCCACGCGCTTGACGCTCTCCACGAACCGGTCGAGGTCGGCGACGCGGTCCTTGAGCAGGTAGCCGAGGCCGTCCGCGCCGTCGGCGAAGAGCTCCAGCGCGTAGGCCTCCTCGACGTACTGGGAGAGCACGAGCACTCCGGTGCCCGGGTGCGTCGCGCGGATCTCCGCCGCCGCGCGCAGGCCCTCGTCGGTGTGGGTCGGCGGCATGCGGACGTCGACCACGCAGACGTCCGGCTTGTGCGCGCCGACCTTGCGGAGCAGGTCCTCGGCGTCGGCGGACTGCGCGACGACGTCCATGCCGGCGTCCTCCAGGAGCCGCGCGATGCCGGCGCGCAGGAGCATCTGGTCGTCGGCCAGCGCCACCCGCAACGTCTTCTCCTCTACCGGCATGGGATCCTCGCTCGCACCGTCGTTCCGCGCCCCTCGGCGCTCTCGATCTCGAGTCTCCCATCCAGCGCGGCCAGACGGTCGGCGAGGCCGCGCAGGCCGCTCCCGCTCGACGGGTCCGCCCCGCCGACACCGTCGTCGGCGACCTCCACGAGCGCCCAGCCGTGCTCGCGCCCCACGCGCACCTCGGCGTGCGTCGCGCGCGCGTACTTGGCGACGTTGGTGAGGGACTCGGAGACGACGAAGTAGGCGGCGGCCTCGACCGCCCAGGGCAGGCGCTCGTCGGGAAGGCCTTGGAGGTCGACCGGCACCGTGGCGCGGTCGGCGAGCGCCTCGAGCGCCGGGCCGAGACCTCGGTCGGTCAGCACCGCCGGGTGAATGCCGCGGGCGAGCTCGCGCAGATCTTCCAGCGCCGCGCGAGCCTCGCCGCGGGCGCCGTCGAGGAGCTCGCGGGCCGCATCCGTGCCACCACGGTCGAGCTGCTGCGTCACCAGGCCGAGCTGGAGCGAGAGCGAGACCAGCCGCTGCTGCGCGCCGTCGTGCAGGTCGCGCTCCAGCCGCCGCCGCTCCGCCAGGCCGACCTCCAGGATCCGCTGGCGCGACTCGCGCAGCTCCTCCACCCGCGCGCGCAGCTCCGCGTCCAGCCGCTGGTGGTCGAGCGCCAGCGCGGCGCCGTTGGCGACCGCGGCGAGGATGTCCGGCTCGTCGCACAGCGCGCGGTCGTGGATCAGGGCGCCGACGAGGACGCCGTCGCGGCGGACGTCGGTGGCGCTGCGCAGCGGGTCGTCCGCCGCGGGGAGCAGCACCGGGAGGCCGTCGGCGCCGACGTGCACGCCGCGCTCGGGCAGCCAGTACGCGACCTCCAGCGACGGGTCGCCGAGCGCGTCGGTGAGCACCGCCTGCAGGTCCGACCGCGCGCCGCCCAGGCCCGCGACGACGTCGGTCATCGCCTCCGCCCGCCACGAGCGGCTACGCGCGAGGCCGAGGACGTACGCGTACGGCACCGCGGTGACGACGATGATGCCGACGAGGTCGACGACGCTCTCCGCCTCGTCCGTCATGTCGCCGAGCGCATCGAACGCCAGGGTGAACAGGAGCGTCGCGACGAGCAGCGTGCCCGTCCACAGCACTGGCGCGAGCGCGCGGCGGGCGTGCGGCGTCGCGGCCCGCCAGCGCCGCACGAGGACCCGCACCATGAGCGCGGTGAGCGTGACCCCAAGGAGGCCGACGACCGGGTCGAGGATCCGGATGAAGCCGGGCGACTCGGTGATGAGGAACGCGCTGCGCGGCCCGTCGACGCTGTCGCAGTCGCAGTCGCCCTCGAACATGAGGAAGAGGAGCGGCGCGCCGATCCCGAGTGCGTAGCTGGCGGCGATCAGGCGGCGCTGGCTCGCGGTCTCCAGGCGACCGGTGGGGAACGCGAGGACGAGGTGGGCGACGATGATGTAGCCGATCGATCCGAGCGTCGCCCCGATGGTGTAGAAGAGCGACGAGTTCGCGGCCGACAGCGGCAGGAAGAAGGCGGAGAAGCCGGCGGCGGTCATCAGCGCGCCGATCCGGTTGCGCGGCCGGCGCCACCAGGCGGAGAGGCCGACGCCGATGTAGCTCCCCATGATCGCGGCGGAGAAGAACGCGAGGGGGATCTTGCCGTCGATGTGCTCGGTGTTCAGCGCGATCAGGACGCCGAGGACGGTGAGGACGGCGCCGAGCGCGCCGAGGAGGGCGAGCGCGCGCTTGAGGCCGATCATGCCGGCACCAGGCTCCGCAGCGCGTCGCCGGAGAGGTCGGCCTTGGAGACGAAGCCGGCCGCGCCGCACGCCGTCACGCGCGGGCCGAAGTCGCGCGCCTCGCGGCTGGAGACGAGGACGATCGCCGCGGCGCCGGAGCGCAGCTCCGTCGCGACCGCGAACCCGTCGGTGTCGGGGAGGTTGACGTCGAGGAGGATCAGCTCCGGGTGGAGCCGGCGCGCCTGCGCGACCGCGTCCGCGCCGGTCGCGGCTTCCCCCACGACGATCCAGCCGTCGCACTCGAGCAGCATCCGGGCGGTGGCCCGGAAGCTCGGGTGGTCGTCGACGATGAGGACGGTGGACGGCATCTGCGGACATCATCGTCCGCTCGGAGCCGAACGCCCGTACGGCTATCCACACCCCGCGGCGGCGGAGATCTCGCGGAAGGCGGCGGCGGGGTCGTCCTTGCCGAAGATGGCGGAGCCCGCGACGAAGACGCCCGCGCCCGCGCGGGCGCACGGCCCGGCGGTCTTGGCGTCGATCCCGCCGTCGACCTCGATCGCCGGCTCGGGCCCGATCCGCTTGCGCAGCGCGCGCAGCCGGTCGATCGAGCGCTCGATGAACGGCTGGCCGCCCCAGCCCGGGTTGACCGTCATGCAGAGCGCGAGGTCGGGCGTGACCGCCAGCGCCTCGATCGCGGTGCCCGGGTTGATCGCGACGCCGGCCGTGGCGCCGCCCTCCTGGATCAGGTTCACCGTGTAGTCGACGTGCGGCGTCGCCTCGACGTGGAAGGTGATGTTGTTCGCGCCGGCCTTGAGGAAGTCCGCGATGTGGCGCTCGGGGCGCTCGATCATCAGGTGGACGTCGAGCAGGGCGTTGTCGGGCAGCGCCTCGCGCAGGTGGCTGACGACCATCGGCCCGAACGTGATCGGCGGGACGAAGTGGCCGTCCATCACGTCGCAGTGGATGATCTGCGCGCCCGCGGACATGACCTCCTCGACCTGGGCTCCCAGCCGCGCGAAGTTCGCGCTCAGGATCGACGGGGCTACACCTCGCACAGCATGGACTCCCCGCAATGGACGCACAGGACGATGGCCGTCGTGCTCATGCGCACGATGGTGGAGTGCTCGCCGCACCCCGGGCAGACCGAGCGCAGCTCGTACCGGTGGAGGCAGTTCACGCACCGGTACCGCCCCGGCAGGGACGTCGGGCGCAGCCACGGCTCGTGGCAGTGCGGGCACTCCATCCCCAGCTCCACCTTCTCGGTCACGCCAAGGAGCCTATTGACCGGCCCGGCGGCGCAGGCGCGCGACCTGGAAGCCGGCGGAGCGGGTCTCGTGGGGGAAGAGGGTGAGCTGCGTCTCGCGCTCGAAGTCGCCGAGGCCGTCGAGGAGCTGCTCGTTCTCGGCCGGGTCGAGGGTGCAGGTGGACCAGACGAGGGTGCCGCCGGGCTTCACGGCGGCCGCGGCGGCTTCGAGGATCCGGCGCTGCTCGGCGACCAGGCCTTCGATGCGCTGCGGGTTCATCCGCCAGCGCAGGTCGGGGCGGTTCTGGAGGGTGCCGAGACCGGAGCAGGGCGGGTCGGCGAGGACGCGGTCGAAGAGCGGCTCGCCGGCCGGGCGCGGGGCGCCCGCGTCGCCCTCCTCCACGCGCACGATCGACGCGCCCATGCGGTCGAGGTTCTCGCGGAGCTGCTGCGCACGGCCCGCGTGGTGCTCGACGCTCACGATCTCCCCCTCGTCGCCCATCAGCGCGGCGAGGTGGGAGGACTTGTTGCCGGGCGCGGCGCAGAGGTCGAGGACGCGCTCACCCGGCTGCGGGCCGGCGAGGCGGGCGATCCGCTGGGAGGAGCGCGACTGCGGCATGAAGTGCCCGTCCGCGAAGAGCGGGTGGCCGTGGGCGTCGAACGCGCCGTCGACGATCACGGCGTCGGGGGCCTCGGGGTCGTCGGCGACCCGTGCGGCGTCGCCCAGCGCGGACGCCAGCCTCTCCGGCGTCGTCCGCAGCGTGTTCGCGCGCAGCGCCAGCTCGGCCGGCTCGTTCATCCGCACCATCAGCGCGGTCGCGGTCTCGTCCCCGTACGCCTCGCGCCACAGCTTCGCCAGCCATCCCGGGTACGACTCGCGCACCTCCACCGGCACCCCGTCGAAGACCGCCGGCCCCTCGTCCGCCGCCTTGCGCAGGACCGCGTTGACGAGCCCCATCCCCGGGTGGCGCTTGACCAGCTCGACCGACTCCCCCACCGCCGCGCGCGCGGGCACGCCGTCGAGGAAGAGCAGCTGGTAGAGGCCGAGCTGGAGCGCGGCGCGGATCCGCGGGTCGAGCTTCTTGTTGGCCGTGTGACGCTGGATGACGTGATCGAGCGCCCGCCGCCGCTGCACCGTGCCGTACGCGAGCTGGCGGGCGAACGCGCGGTCGCGCGGGTCGAGCTTCCGGGCCTCCGCGTGGAGCGCCTGATCGGCGTACGCGCCGTCCTCGAAGACGCGGCGGACGACCGTGTTGGCGATCTGACGGGCGGGCGACGCTGGCACCGGCCCAGCGTATGAACCGCCGCCGCGACGGGTACGTTCCCACCGCCATGCGGGAGTGGTGGACCGACGACCAGGCGCTCGCGTACGCGATCGTCGAGCAGGGCCGGACAGCGTGCCGGCGGCTGCTGGACGACGGCCTGGACCCGCGCTCCGAGCAGCGGCTGTGGGCCGCGCACGACGGGTTCGGCCTGGCGGCCTACGCGGCGTCCGACCACCTCCTCGCGGGCGTGCGCGACGCGCTGTTCGTGATGGTGCAGGAGGCGCCGCCGCTGGAGCTGCCGTCCGTCGCGCCGCCGCCGTCGGCCGAGCACGCGCTGATGCTCGCCATCCACGGCGCGACCGCGATCGAGCGGTGCTTCGCGACGCCGTGGCTCGTGACGCAGATGCAGCACGCGCACCGCGCGGTGCGGCAGGCGCACGTGGCGCTGACCGGGCTCGTCGGCCTGGGCGTCGCGGCGCAGCGGACGCTGGAGGCGACGCGGCTCGGTCACCTCGAGCGCGGCTGGCAAGCCGAGCACCTGCGGCCGCCCGCGTTGGACCTGCAGTTCGCCTGATCTTCCGCTGGGCCGCGAGGTGTGGTGCGGTCGCCACCCAGGGTGATCGTCCGACCTTCCGCGCCACCCGTCTCAGCTGGCATGAACCGCCTGCTGCTCTGCCTCCTCACGCTCCTCGCCCTCGCCCTTCCTGCGGCCTCCGCGTCCGCCGCCGCGGTCCCCCGCAGCGCCGACAGCCACGCCCCCGCCGGTGCCCGGCTCGACTGGCTCCCCTCGTCCGAGTGGGTGATGTCGAGCTGGCTGCCGTACGACGAGGCCCGCCTCTACGACCTGGCGAAGACCTCCCGCGCCGAGCTCTCGACCTGGCTGAACGACCGGCGCTCGATCGGCGAGCTGGCCCGGCAGCACGGCGTGACCTCGCTGCGCAAGCTCGCCGACGACCTCCTGGCGCCACGCCTGCGCGGGCTCTCGGGCAAGCAGCGGCGCGTGCTGCGCGACCGCGCGCTGTCGACGCTCACCCAGCCCCACCTGGGCAACCACGTGATGTTCCACGTCTTCCACACGCCGGCGATCGCGTCCGACGCGCGCCGCATCTTCGGCGTGCGCGCCGCGACGTTCCGCACGCTGCGCTCGCAGGGCCGCTCGCCGGTCCAGATCGGCGCCGCCGGCGGGCGCAACCG
>DATMVO010000153.1:0-12750 GCA_035563115.1 Solirubrobacteraceae bacterium | reverse complement strand
CCCGAGCGGCTCGCGCGCCAGCAGCAGCTGGCGCGCGAGCGTCGCCCGGTTGAGCGCGCGGAGCGTGAGCGTCTCGGCCACGCCCCGCGACCGGCCTACGCCTTCGAGCCCGCCGCGATCTTGCGGAGGTCGAGCGCCTTGTCCAGCGTCTCCTCGTCCACGCCCTTCGCCCGCGCGACCTCGCGGAGCGTGCCGCCGGACGCCGCGGCCTCCTTCACGATCTCCGACGCCTTGTCGTAGCCGATGAACGGGTTGAGCGCGGTGGCGACGGCGAGCGTGCCCTCCGCCGACGCCTCGCAGCCCGGGTAGTTCGGCTCGATGCCGTCGACGCACTTGGTGCGCAGCGCGTCGGACGTCGTCGTCAGCAGGTGGATCGACTGGAGCAGGTTGCGCGCGATCAGCGGGATGCGCACGTTGAGCTCGAACTGGCCCTGCGAGCCGGCCATCGTGATCGCCGCGTCGTTGCCGACGACCTGGCAGCCCACCTGGAGGACGACCTCGGGGATGACCGGGTTGACCTTGCCCGGCATGATCGACGAGCCCTTCTGCAGCTCGGGCAGGTACAGCTCGCCGATGCCCGAGCGCGGGCCCGAGCCCATCAGCGCGAGGTCGTTGGCGATCTTGGTCAGCGAGACCGCGATGACCTTCAGCGCGCCCGACAGCTCGACCAGCGCGTCGCGGTTGGCCTGCGCCTCGAACGGATCCTCCGGGGCGGAGATCGTCAGGCCGGTGGCCTCGCTCAGCTTCGCGCGGACGCCCTCGGCGAACTGCGGGTGCGTGTTGAGGCCGGTGCCGGTGGCGGTGCCGCCGAGCGGGATCTGGCCGACCTGCGGAAGCGCGTTCGAGACCCGGCGCTGCGCGAGGCGGATCTGCGCGGCGTAGCCGGCGAACTCCTGGCCGAGCGTGACCGGCACGGCGTCCATCAGGTGCGTGCGGCCGGACTTGACGACGTCCTTGAACGCCTCGGCCTTCGCGGTGAACGACTGCTCGAGCGCGGCGAGCGCGGGGAGCAGGCGGTTCGTGGCCTCATCGAGCGCGGCGAGGTGGACGGCGGACGGGAAGACGTCGTTCGACGACTGGCCCATGTTGACGTCGTCGTTCGGATGCGCGCCGGCGAGGTTCGCGATGACCTCGTTGGTGTTCATGTTCGACGACGTGCCCGAGCCGGTCTGGAAGACGTCGATCGGGAACTGGTCGTCGTGCTCGCCGCTCGCGATCGCGTCGCCCGCGGCGCCGATCTTCTCCGCCAGCTCCTTGTCGAGCAGCCCCAGGTCCGCGTTCACGCGCGCCGCGGCGCCCTTGATGCGGCCGAGCCACCGGACCACTTGCACCGGGACCCGCTCCCCCGAGATGGGGAAGTTGTCGATCGCCTTCGTGGTCTCGCCGCCCCAGAGCTGCTCAGCCGTCGCCATGGACCATCACCTCGGATGTTCTGAAAGAAGAAACGCGTTCGGTACTGCGTTCCGTCACGATAGGCGCTTGTCTGCCCGCGCCGTCGTCTTCGACCTCCTGACCGGCCTGCTCGACTCGTGGTCGCTGTGGGACGACGTGGCGGGCGACGCGGAGACGGGGCGCCGCTGGCGGCGCGGCTACCTGGAGCTGACGTACGGGATCGGGCGGTACGAGCCGTACGAGGAGCTGGTCGCGCGCGCCACGGAGAAGGCGGGCCTGGAGCCGGAACGCGCGCGGGAGCTGATCGCCCGGTGGGACGAGCTGAAGCCGTGGCCGGAGGGGCCGGACGCGCTGCGCGAGCTGCAGGCGCGCGGCGTCAAGCTCGCCGTCGCGACGAACTGCTCGGTGGAGCTGGGCCGGCGCGCCGCCGCGCGCGTAGGCGTCGACTTCGACGCGGTGGTGATCGCGGAGGAGGTCGGCTGGCTCAAGCCGCGGCCGGAGATGTACCGCGCGGCGCTGGAGGCGGTCCGCGCCGAAGCCCACGAGGCGCTCTTCCTCGCCGGCTCCCCCGGCGATGTCGGCGGCGCGAGCGCGGTCGGGCTCCCGGTCGTCTGGCACAACCGCGCCGGTCTCCCGCCGCGCCCCGGCGGTCCAGAGCCATTGGCGGAGATCCGCACGCTCGCGGATCTCCCCCGGTACGGCTAGCCGCAGAACGCGTTGAGCTCGCGCGCGAGCCCGACCGGGTCGTCGTATGCGGGCAGGAACCCGCACCCGTCGAGCACCCGGAGCTGCGCGTCCGGGAAGAGGTCCAGCGCCTCCTCCGCCGCCCGCAGCGGATGCAGCGCGTCCGCGTCGGCCCACAGCAGCAGCACCGGCAGGTCGATGTCGGCGTACGCGTCGAGCAGCCATCGCTGCGCGTCGCGCGGCCACGCCCGGGCCAGCTTCCCCCACGACCGCACGAGGTTCGGGTTCCCCGCCACGTCCGCGAACGCGTGGCGCACGAGATCCCGCGTGGCGGCGTCCCCCGACGCGCTCAGCTCCGGCCCGAGCGACTCGCGCACCACGTGCCGCGCCGCCCGCGCCAGCGGCCGCTGCGTTCCCGGCAGCAGACCCGCCCGCGCCAGCCACAGCCAGCGGCGCCGCAGCGCGCTCACCCCGCCCGCGGTGTGCAGCCGGTTGGGGAGCAGCACGAGCCGGTCGGCCCGCAGCCGCCCCGACGCCAGCGCGTGGAGCAGGATCTCCGCCCCCGCCTCGTGCCCGCCGACCGACGCGCGCGGCCCGCACGTCTCCAGCACGAACGCGCTCATCACGTCCACGAGCCAGTCGAGCGTGTACGGGTGCTTCGGCCGGTCCTCGCTGTCGCCGTGGAGCGGCAGGTCGGGGAGCACGACCCTGTACCGGTGCGTCAGCCCCTCGACCACCGGTGCCAGCTCGCGGTGCGAGAGCATCAACGAGTGCAGGAGCACGAGCGGCGGCCCGGTGCCCGCCTCGCGGTAGGCCACCCGCGCGCCGTCGGGCGCGTGGAACAGCCGCAGCCTCACCCGCGCGCGGCCCCGGCCTTCGTGCCGCGGTTGACCGCGGCGACGACCGGCGCGATCTCCGACGACGCGGCGGCGCCCGCGGACGCCTCGAGCCGCCACACGAGCTCCTCGCCCAGGCCGCTCGTCGTCTTGGCGCCCTCGCGCGCCGCGCCGGCCAGGTAGCCGAGCTGGAGCGCGGCCTCGGCGTCCCCGCGCAGCGCGAGCAGCTCCAGGTCCTCACCCGCGTTGGTCAGCGTGATGCCGACCTCCTGCAGGTCGGCCGGCGACGTCGCGCGCCGCAGGCACTCGCTGATCGTGATCCCGCCCGCCAGCGTCACCCGGCCCGGCGCGGCGGCCAGCGCCCGCACGACCGGCTCGCGGTCGCCGATGCAGGAGAGCGGCACGGGCGGCGGGTCGTCGTCGCCGCAGCCGGCGAGCGCGAGCGCGGCCGCGGCCGTCACGGCGAGGGGGAGGAGGCGCATCCCATCTGATCGTAGAGTCGCGCGGGTGCTGCGCAGCCCGTACGACCGTGAGATCCTGGCGCTGGCGGTCCCGGCGCTCGGCGCGCTGGCGGCCGAGCCGCTCTACCTGCTGACCGACACGGCCATCGTCGGGCACCTCGGAACGCCAGAGCTGGCGGCGCTCGCGCTCGCCGCGACGCTGCTGTCGACGCTCGTCTCGCTCTGCATCTTCCTCACGTACGGGACGACCGCGATGGTGGCGCGCCTGCATGGCGCGGGCGAGGTGGAGCGGGCGGGCGCGTACGCGGCGCAGGCGCTGTGGCTGGCGCTCGCGGTGGGGGTCGTGCTCACCACGCTCCTCGTCGCGTTCGCCCCACCCGCGATCGCGCTGCTCGGCGGCGAGGGCGAGGTGGCGGAGCTGGCCGAGCGGTACGTCCGCATCAGCGCGTTCGGCGTCCCGTTCGCCCTCATCGCGCTGGCCGGCCAGGGCTACCTCCGCGGCGTCAGCCAGCTCACGCTCCCGCTGATCGTCGTCGGCGCCGGCAACGCGGTGAACGTCGTGCTCGAGCTGCTCTTCGTCTACGGATTCGACTGGGGGATGGACGGGAGCGCGGCCGGGACCGTGATCGCGCAGGCCGGGATGGGCGCCGCGTTCGTCTGGCTCCTCCTCCGCGCGCCCGCGCAGACCCGCAGGCCCCGCGCTGACCTGCTCCGGCCCATGCTCCGCACCGGCGGCGACCTGATCGTCCGCACCGCCGCGCTGACCGGGTCGTTCCTCGTCGCGAGCGCCGTCATCGCGCGGTTCGGGGCGGCGTCGCTCGGCGCGCACCAGATCGCGTTCCAGCTCTTCGTCTTCCTCGCGCTCGTCCTGGACGCGATCGCGATCGCGGGCCAGGTGCTCGTCGGGCGGATGCTCGGCGCGGGCGACGCGGACCGCGCGTTCGCGGCGGCGCGGCGGATGATCGAGGTCTCGATCGCGGTCGGCGTCGTGCTCGCGCTGGCGCTGCTCGCGCTCACCGACCTCGTCCCGCGCGCGTTCACGGGCGACGAGGACGTGGTCGCCCGCGCGCACGAGATCTGGCCGCTCTTCGCGCTGATGCAGCCGCTCGGCGCGGCGGTCTTCGCGCTCGACGGCATCCTCATCGGCGCCGGCGACACGCGCTACCTCGCGCTCTCGATGCTCGCCGCCGGCTTCGGCGCCTACGTCCCCGTCGCGCTGCTCTCGCTCGCCTTCGACTGGGGGATCCTCGGCGTCTGGTGCGGCCTGATCCTGCTGATGGTCGTCCGCCTCGCGACGCTCGCGGTCCGGTTCCGCGGGCGTCGCTGGGCGGTCGTGGGCGCGGCCTAGACGGCCGCGGGCTCGAGGCGGAAGCGGCCGACGAGCTCCTCGAGCTCCGCGGCGGTGCCGGCCAGCTCCTGGGCCGACGACGCGATCTCCTGCGCGCTCGCGCTCGTCTCCTGCGTCGACGCCGACACCTGCTCGGACGACGCGCTCGACTCCTCGGCCACCGCGGCGACCTCGGTCATGTCGCTTTGGACCTTCTGCGCGGAGGCGGCGATCTGCTGCACGGCCGCGGCGATCTGGTCGACCCGGCCGGTCATGTCGTCCACCGACGCGCCGATCCGTGTGAACGCGTTCCGGGCGCGGTCGACGGTGGCGGCGCCCTCCTCGGTCCGCGCGTCCGTCTCCTCGACCACGGCGACGGCGGCCGTGGTCTCGCCCTGGATCTCGGCGACGAGCGTGGAGATCGTCGCGGCGGCGGCCTGCGACTCCTCGGCCAGCTTGCGCACCTCCTCCGCCACGACCGCGAACCCGCGGCCCTGCTCGCCCGCGCGGGCCGCCTCGATGGCGGCGTTGAGCGCGAGGAGGTTGGTCTGCTCGGAGATCCCGGTGATCGTCTCGACGATCCCGCCGATCTGCTCGGACTTGGCGGCGAGCGTCCGCATCGTGCCGGTGACGGCGCCGGACGACTCCCGCACCGCGCGCATCGCCTCCGTCGCCTGGCCGACCGCGTCCTCGCCCTCCTGCGCGACCCGGCGCGCCTCGGCGGCGGCGACGGCCGTCTCCTCGGCCGAGCGCGCGGACGCCTCGGTCGCGTGCGAGACCTCCTCGGTGGCGGCCTTCGCCTCCTCGACGGAGCGGACCTGGCGCTCGGCGCCCTGGGCGACGTCGGAGACCGCGGAGGCGATCTCGCCGACGGCGCGGCCCGCCTCCTCGGAGGTGGACGCCATCTGCTGCGAGGCGGCCGAGAGCGTGCGCGCGTTCTCCTGCATCTGGCCGACGAGGCCGACGAGCCCGTCGCGCATGTGGCTCAGCGCCAGGCCCAGCACGTCCTTGTCCGAGCGCGGGGTGACCTTCCGCGTCAGGTCGCCGTCCGCGACCCGCTCGGCGGTCTGCGCCATCTCCCGAACGTACGCGGTCAGGCGGCCGAAGGCGGCAGCCATCTGGCCGACCTCGTCCTTGGCCTTCACGTCCACGTCCTGGCTGAGGTCGCCCTCGGCGATGCTCTCCGCAGCGACGAGCACCTGGCGGACGCCGCCGACGACGCTGCGCGCGATCAGCAGCGCGATCGCGACGGCCAGCAGCGCGGCGAGGACGCCGAGGACGATGAGCATCGTCCGCACCGAGGCGGTCGTGTCCTGCGCGTCGCGCACGTTGCCGGCCGCGATGGCGGAGTTGCCCTTGGTCCACGCGTCCATGTCGGAGGCGAGCTTGGCGAAGGTCGCGCCCGCATCGCCTTCGAGGATCCCGGCGGTCGCGCCCTGCCAGTCGCCCTTGCGCGCGTCGCTCGTGACCTGGGGCGTGTGCCCCAGGTAGGCCTTCCAGTCGGCGGAGACGGTCTCCCACTGGCGCCGGTCTTCGGGGCTGCCGATGATCTTCTCGTAGGTGGCGAGGTTCGTCTCCGCGCCCTTCGCGACCTCCGCGAGCTCGGCGTCGAGCTCGTCACGGCGCGCGTCGTCGGCGTTCACGTACTGCAGCAGCGCGCTGCGGTAGTCGCCCTGCGCGCTCTTCAGCTCACCGATCGCGCGGACGGCGGGGAGGTCGGCGGTGCCGATCGTCTCGGCGCGGTCGCCGATGGAGGCGGACGCGGAGAGGGCGTAGAGGACGATCCCGGCCAAGACGGCGAGGACGGCGCCGAAGCCCACCAGGAGCTTCGCGCGGAGGCTGTGCGTGTACCAGGACATCGAGAGTGGTCGTCGGCGGAGCGGCGCGGCGGTTTATGGAACTCGGCGCACCGGGAGCGCCCGCTCCGTGACGCGTGTCAACGTGGCGCGGACCCCGGTGCGCTAGGCGGAACGTAGATGTCGCGTTTCGCTCGTACGACCGTTGAGGGTGCAACGAGATCGCGCTTAGCCGGAATCAGGAGCGACGAGAACAGGAGCACCATGTTCCGGCCCACGCTCCTCAAGAAGCTCCTGATCCCGCCCTTCGTCGCCGTCGCGCTCCTCATCGCGGTCGGCGTCGTCGCCACCAGCTCGTTCTCCAAGATCGACGCGCAGTCCGACCGCATGGACGCGGAGGCGATCCACCCGCTGGCCGAGCTCGGCCAGGCGCAGGTCGTCTACAACCAGAACCGCACCGTCCTGCGCGACCTGCTGCTCACCTCCGACGCCGCCAAGCGCGCCGAGCTGCGCAAGCAGATCGACGCCAACGTCGCGAAGACCGACACGCTGATCGCCGAGGCGCGGGACGTGCTCACCCCCGCCACCGGCCGCGAGGCCGTCGCCCTCCAGCGCGACCTCGCCACCTACGCGCCCATCCGTGACGAGTACGTCGCCGAGGCGCTCACCGGCGACGTCGCCGGCGCCCAGGCGGTCACCGCGCGCAACGTCGACCTCATCACCCGCATCGGCGCCCACTTCGAGCGGCTCAACGCGCTGGTCGAGGCCGACGCCGACAGCCTCGGCGAGGAGATCGACGGCGTCATCTCCTCCCGCAGCCGCACGATGACGATCCTCATCGCGCTCGCGGCGCTGGCCGCCTTCGGCCTCGCCTTCTTCCTCACCCGCCGCGTCGTCCGCGACCTCGGCCAGGTGCTCGTCGCGGCGCGCGGCATCTCGCAGGGCGAGCTCGACCACGACGTGGACGTGCAGCGCGACGACGAGATCGGCGACATGGCCGGGGCGTTCGGCGACATGACCGAGTACGTCCGCGAGATGGCCGGCCACGCCGAGCGGATCTCGCAGGGCGACCTCTCCCAGCCGGTCAGCCCGCGCTCGGAGCGCGACACGCTCGGCACCGCGATGCACGAGATGCGCGAGGGCCTGACGTCGATGGTCGGCTCCATGTCCGAGACCGCGCACGTCCTGTCGGCCGCCTCGCAGCAGATGGCCGCGACCTCCGAGGAGGCCGGGCGCGCGGTGAACGAGATCGCCCACGCCGTCTCCGACGTCGCGCTCGGCGCCGAGAAGCAGGTGCGCTCCGTCGAGGAGGCCCAGCACGCGGCGACCGACGTCGCCGAGGTCTCCGAGGCGTCCGCCGCGTCCGCCGCCGAGACGGCCGCGGCCGCCGACCGCGCTCGGGCGATCGCCCACGAGGGCGAGGCCGCCGTCGCCGAGGCGACGCTGGCGATGGAGGAGGTGCGCGCCTCGTCCGCCGACGTCACGCGGGCGATGCACGAGCTGGCTGCCAAGAGCGAGCGGATCGGCGGCATCGTCGAGACCATCACCGGGATCGCCGGCCAGACCAACCTCCTCGCGCTCAACGCGGCGATCGAGGCGGCGCGCGCGGGCGACCAGGGCCGCGGCTTCGCGGTCGTCGCCGACGAGGTGCGCAAGCTCGCCGAGGAGTCGCAGGAGGCAGCGGCGTCGATCGCGTCGCTCGTGGGCGAGATCCAGGCCGAGACGAGCGCCGCGGTGACCGTGGTCGAGGAGGGCGCCGCGCGCTCCCAGCAGAGCGCCGCGACCGTGGACGTCGCGCGGGACGCGTTCGAGCGGATCGGCGAGAGCGTCGACGACGTCACCGGCCGCGTCGCCGCCATCGCGGACGCCGCGCAGCGGATCGCCGCGGGCGTCGGCCAGGTGCGCCACGACATGACCGAGGTCGCCGCGGTGGCCGAGCAGTCCTCCGCCTCGTCCGAGCAGGTCTCGGCCTCCACGCAGGAGACGAGCGCGTCGGCCCAGGAGATCGCGTCGAGCGCCCAGCAGCTCGCCTCCACCGCGGTCGAGCTCGAGCGGATCGTCGAGCGCTTCACGGTCGCCGCGTAGGGGCGAAGGGGGAGCGGCGGCGCCCGGGCCGGACGCCGCCGCTCCGCAGCCTCAGTCGACCGGCTCGGGATCCGGGATCTCGAGCCCGTGCCGGCGCATCGCGCGCTCGAGCTCGGCGACCACCGTCTCGATCACCGCGACGCGCGCGTACTTCTTCGAGTCGCCCGGGATGACGTGCCAGTGCCCGCCCTCGTGGTCGGTGCGGCCGAGCATGTCCTCCACCGCCGCCTCGTAGTCGGGCCGCTTCTCCCGGTTGCGCCAGTCCTCGTCGGTCAGCTTCCACGACTTGAGCGGATCGTCGCGGCGGGCCTCGAAGCGCTTGAGCTGCTCCTCGTCGGAGACGTGCATCCAGAGCTTGACGAGCAGCATCCCCTCGTCGGCCAGCGTCCGCTCGAGCGAGACGATCTCGCCGTACGCGCGCTGCCACTGCTCCTCGGTCGCGAAGCCCTCCACCCGCTCGACGAGCACGCGGCCGTACCAGCTGCGGTCGAGCACCGCCATCCCGCCCCAGCCCGGCAGCGCGGCCCAGAAGCGGTGGAGGAAGTGGTGGCGCTTCTCGTCCTTCGTCGGCGCCGCGTACTGCGCGACGCGCACGTGGCGCAGGTCGAGCTCGGCCAGGAGCCGCTTGATCGCGCCGCCCTTGCCCGAGGCGTCCCAGCCCTCGAAGACCACGCACACCGGCGGGCCGAGCGTGCCGTCGTTGGTCAGGCCGGCGCACTGCAGGCGGAGCTGGAGCATGCGCTGCTGCGCCGCGGCCAAGCGCGGCTCGTACTCGTCCTTCGGCAGCTTCGCCGTCAGGTCGACGTCGTCGAGGCGTCCCATAGGACGCGTTCCTTCCCCCTCGAAACCTGCGCAAAGCGGACGCAAGGCTTGGCTTCCGCCCAAAGCTGCCGAACCTTGCTCCCATGAGCAGCATCGACCGCACCACGTCGCGCCTGGGCCTCTCCACCTCCGAGGCCGCGCGCCACCTCGGCGTCTCCCTCTCCACCGTCCGCCGCTGGTCGGACGCCGGCCATCTGCGCGGCTACCGCACGCCCGGCGGCCAGCGGCGGTTCTCCGTCGAGCAGCTGGACGAGTTCCTCGCGTCGCTCGGCGGCGGGCCCGAGACGCGCACGCCGTCGGCCGAGCACGCCTAGCTCCTCCCGCTGCAACGGATCGCCCAGGCTGCACCACACGTTGCGAAGCTTGCGCGAACCTCACCAACACTCGACAAATGAGAGCATGAGCGCCATCCGCACCAACGCCGCCGCGGCCATGCTCGGGGTGAGCCCCAACACGCTGCGCAGCTGGGAGCGGCGCTTCGGCTTCCCGTCCCCGCGCCGCAGTCAGGGCGGGCACCGGCAGTTCGAGCTGGCGGAGATCGACGCGCTGCGCCAGGCGCTGGAGGAGACGCACAACGTCTCGTCGGCGATCTCGATCGCGCGGGAGCGCGGCAGCGGCCCGTCGTCGCCGATGCGGCTGAAGTCCACGCTCGCGCGCTTCGACGAGGCGGCCGCGGACCGGCTGCTCGAGGAGTCGCTGGCGATCCGGTCGGTCGAGCGGACGGTGGAAGAGATCCTCCTGCCCGCGATCGGCGCGCTCGGCGAGGGCTCGGACCGGCAGTCCGCCGAGTACGGCTTCGGCTGGCGCTGGGCGACCGGATGGCTGAGCGCGCACCTGCGCACGTCGCCGCCGGCGCACCGCGAGGAGGGCGTCGTGCTCCTCGACGCCACCAAGCCGCTCGACCTCGACGCGCTGCACGCGCAGGCGCTGGAGCTCGTGATGCGCCGCGCGGGCACGCGGACCCTGACGCTCCCCATCGACCTCGACCCGTTGCGGATCGGTCGCGCGCTTGCCGCGCTGACGCCGTCCGCGGTGGTCCTCGTCGGCCAGGGCGCGTCGCTCGACACGTTCGGCCGCCTGGTCTACGCGGCGCGCCGCGCGGGCTCGGAGTGCACGGTCTACGACTTCCGCGGCGCGCTGCCCGAGACGGGCGCCTCGACGGTGCCCAAGCTCGGCGAGCGCCCGCTCGCGGCGCGCGAGAAGCTCCTCGCCGACCTCGACACGGCGACGCGCGAGTCGCGCACGCTGCGCACCACCCACATCGCCGGCTGAGACTTCCGCGCAGGGTCCCGCACCCTGCGGCGGGCCCTCGCTGAAGGGCCCGCCGGCGCGGGTGGAGACGGAACGGGCCCTCCGTGGGCTGTCCGTTTGGGGGTTCGTGCTCTAGTGCTTCAGCAGCTGCTGGGCAGCGGCCGAGAGCTGCAGGATCACGCCGGCGGTCTCGTTGACGGACGCAGCGGGCGCAAGCGCCTGCTGGTCGCCGACCGCCGAGATCGTCTGCCGGACGTCCGCCATGTTCATGGACAGGACGCGCAGCTCGAGTGCGCCGGAGACGGGGTTCATGATCCTTGCCTTCGGTGTGGTCGGCCGATCGGCCGACCTGCCGCAGCCGATCTGGACGAACGTCGCAGCGCACGCAAGGGAAGGACCCGATGCCCGTCACGACCCCCACCGCCTCCGTGCCCGTCCGCTGGGAGGAGGACGGCCGCGGCGAGGCGCTCGTCCTGCTGCACGGGCTCGGCGGCGACATCGGGTTCTGGGAGGCCGAGACTGAGGCCTTCCGCGCGCGCTTCCGGACCATCCGCATCGAGCTGCGGGGCTCGGGTGGGACCCCGGCGAGCCCAGGCGGCCACACGATGGACGACCTCGCCGACGACGTCGCCGCCGTCCTGGACGACGCGGGCGTCGCGCAGGCGCACGTCCTCGGGTTCTCGATGGGCGGGAACGTGGCGCAGGCGTTCGCGCTCCGGCACCCGCAGCGGCTCGGCCGCCTCGTCCTCGCCTCCACGTTCGCCACGATGAACGCGCAGGCGCGGCGGTTCCTGGACGCCGTCTGCGACGTGTACGCGGGCGGCGTGTCCGCGAAGCAGATGTTCGACCTCGTCTGCCCCTGGCTGTTCTCGATCGGCTTCAGCGCGGACCCGCGGCACGCCGTGTACTTCGCGTACCCCGAGGACGAGGAGGAGCCGCCGCGGGAGGACTGGGTCAAGCTCTACCGGGCCCAGCAGGCCTTCGACGCGGTCGGCGCGCTGCCGGACATCGCCGCCCGCACCCTCGTCGTCGCGGGCGAGGAGGACCGGCTCGTGTCGCTCGACGACGCTGGCCTGCTCGCCGCGCGCATCGGCGAGGCCCGGCTGCACGTCATCGCCGGGTCCGGCCACCTCTGCAACGTCGAGCGGCCGCACGAGTTCCAGAGCGCGGTGCAGGACTTCCTCACGGCCCCCTGACCGTCTCAGAGCGCGACCTCCCGGTCGATCCGTAGCGCGTCGCGGAGGCGGACGTCGTGGGTGGCGACGACGAGCGCGCCGGGCCAGCCCTCCAGCGCCGCCTCGAGCACCTCGAGCGACGGCACGTCGAGGTGGTTGGTCGGCTCGTCGAGGAGGAGGAGCGTGGCGCGGCGGTGGGCGACGATCGCCAGCTCGGCCCGCGTGCGCTCGCCGGGGGAGAGCGTGGACGCGGTGCGCTCCACCGTCGTGGCGTCCAGGCCGAAGGCGGCCAGCGCGGTGCGCGCGCCGGTCTCGTCGAGGCCGGTGAGCGCGCGGACCTCGGCGACGAGCGGTTCGTCGCCCGCCAGCGCCTCGCGGTGCTGGCCGAGCTGGGCGATGCGCGCCGTCGGGTGGACGCAGCGGGTGCCGGCCGCGAGTGGGAGCGTGCCCGCCAGTGCGGCGAGCACCGTCGACTTGCCGCTGCCGTTGGGGCCGGTGAGCAGCACCCGCTCGCCGGTGCCGACCGCGAGGTCGAGCGGGCCGAGGACGAACGCGTCGCCGCGCCGCAGCACCGTGCGCTCCAGCGCCACGACGTCCCCCGCCGCCCGCTCGCCGGGTGTGAGCGTCAGCTGGAGCGGCGCCTCGCGCCACGGCGCGTCCGGCACCTCCACCCGCGCCGCCCGGTCGCCGATCTTCCGCGCCCGCTGCGCGGCGCCGTCGGCCCGCATCGTCACCCACTCGCGCCGGTGCTTGTCCGGATCGGCCGCGCGATGGGTCACCCGGTTGGCGCTGTTCGCCGCCCGCCGCCGCACCTCCCGCTCCACCGCGACGAGGTGGTCGCGCTGCGCCGCCGCAGCGGCGTGCGCGTCCTGCGCCCGCTGCCGCGCCAGCGCGCGCTCGTGCTCATAGGCCGCCCACCCA
>DATMVO010000152.1:0-4632 GCA_035563115.1 Solirubrobacteraceae bacterium | reverse complement strand
GCGCAGCGGCAGGTCCCGCGACGACGCGCCGACGAAGAGCTCGTGGCAGCCCGGCGCCACGCGCCAGCCGCCGCCCGCGACGCTCCAGTAGGAGAACGCGCGCTCGTCGAGCGTGAACGTCACCCGCGCGCTCTCGCCCGGTGCCAGCCGCACGCGCCCGAAGCCCTTCAGCTGCCGCGGCGGCACCTCGACGCCCGGCTCGGGCTGGTCCGGCTGCGAGACGTAGAGCTGCGGCACCGCCATCCCCACGCGCGCGCCGGTGTTCGTCACCCGCGCGCTCACGGTGACCGCCGCGCCGGGCGCGTCCGCCTCCCGCCGCAGGTCGTCGTAGGCGAACGTCGTGTACGAGAGACCGTGGCCGAACGGGTACGCGACGCCGAGCCCGCGCCGGTCGTACCAGCGGTAGCCGATGAAGACGCCCTCGCTGTACTGGACCTCGTCGTCGACGCCCGGGTAGCGGTTCTTGTCGTTCGCCGTCGGCAGGTCGCCCTCGGCCAGCGGGAACGTCGCGGGCAGCCGCCCGCCCGGCTCCGCCTCGCCCAGCAGCAGCCGCGCGATCGCCGTGCCGCCGTTCTGGCCCGGGTACCACGCCTCGAGGATCGACGGCACCCTGTCGCGCCACGGCATCAGCACCGGCCCGCCGGTCTGGAGCACCACGACCGTGCGCGGCTGCGCGGCGGCGACCGCCTCGATCAGCGCGTCGCGGTCGATCGTGTCGCCCGAGCCGCAGCTCAGCCCCATGCACGGCTTGTCGTTGCCCTCGTTCATCTGGTCGCCGACCACGACGACCGCGACGTCGGCGTCGCGCGCCACGCCCGCCGCGCGCGCCGCGTTCCGCCCGTCGTCGAAGACGAGCTTGCCGCCCAGCTTCGCCTCCAGCGCGTCGCGCGGCGTCGTCTGCTGGTAGGCGTCGATCTGCGACGAGCCGCCGCCGTTCTTCAGCGCGTCCGCCTCCGGGCCGATCAGCGCGACCTTCCCCAGCTTCGCCTGGTCGAGCGGGAGCAGGCCACCGTCGTTCTCCAGCAGCACCGCGCCCTCGGCGCTCAGCTGCCCCGCCGCCTCGTGGTGCGCGGCCTTGTCGATCCGCGACTCGTCGTCGACGAACGCCGCGCGGTCGAAGAAGCCGTGCGCGAAGAGCGTGCGCAGGATGCGGCGCACGTGCTCGGTGACGACCTCCTCGCTCACCTCCCCGCTCTCGATCGCGTCCTTGACCTTCCGCGGCGCGTAGGTCGTGCCCGGCCAGATATCGAGGTCGAGCCCGTTGCGCAGCGACAGCACGGTGTCCTTCGCCGCGCCGTAGTCGGTGAGGACGAGACCCTGGAACCCCCACTCGCGCTTGAGGATGTCGGTGAGCAGGTGCTCGTTCTCGCACGCCCACTGGCCGTTGACGCGCGGGTACGCGCACATGACGGTGCCGACGCCGCCCTCCTTCACCGCCGCCTCGAACTGCGGCAGGTAGATCTCGCGCAGCGCCCGCTCGTCGACGTTCGCGTTGATCGTCGTCCGCGAGCCCTCCGTCGCCGTGCCGATCAGCGACCCGGGGAGCTTGAAGCCGACGCCCTCCTGGTTGTTGACCGCGAAGTGCTTGACGTTGCCGATCACGCCAGTGGCCTGGACGCCCTTGGTCCACGCGACGGCCATCCGCGCCGACAGGTACGGGTCCTCGCCGAAGTACTCGAACGTCCGCCCGTTGAGCGGCGTGCGGAGCATGTTCACCGCGGGCGCGAAGACGACGTCGTTGCCCTTCTTCTGCACCTCGTCGCCGATCACCTCGGCGTGGCGGACGGCGGCGTCCGGGTCGAACGTCGCGGCCAGCGACATCGGCGCCGGCATCGCGGTCGCCTTCCCCTGGCGCGTGCCGACCGGGCCGTCGCTGAAGAGGACGGTCGGCAGCCCGACCCGCGACACGCCGTTGCTGGTGCCGGTGTGGGTGCCGGGGAAGCCGGCCGCGCCGAGCAGCTCGTCGCCGGCCAGCAGCGAGATCCGCTCGTCGCGGGTCAGCGCGGCGAGCAGGAGGCCGGCACGCTCGTCGGGCGACTTGGAGGTGTCGCACCACGGGCGCTCGGCGAGGTCGCCGCAGCGGCCGGCGGCGTGGGCGGGCGAGAGCGGGGTCAGAGCGGCCGCGCAGACCAACGCGACCGCCGCCAGGAGGAGGCGGAACCGGGACATGCGTCCGAGTTCTGCCAGACTCGCCCGCGCCGTGCGCCGGTAGGGTCCCGCGCATGACCGTCCCGTCGCTCACGCTCCACGCGCTGCCGCCCTCGCACCCGTGCATGACCGCCGAGGCGGCGCTGAAGTTCAAGGGGCTCCCCTACGAGCGGGTCGACCTGCCGATGGGCAAGCACGTCGAGCAGATGGCCGAGGTGTACGGCGAGGGGAAGACGACCGTGCCGGGGCTGCTGGTCGGCGACGAGCCGGTCCACGGGTCGCGCGCGATCCTCGCCCGGCTCGAGGAGCTTGCGCCCGAGCCGCCGCTCTTCCCCGCCGGCCCGCACGCGGACGCGATCCGCGACGCCGAGCGGTGGGGCGACGAGGAGCTGCAGGACCTCGGCCGGCGGATCCCGTGGGGCGCCCTCTACTTCCGCCCGGAGGCGATGGGCACGATGGCCGGCGGCCCGCCGCTCGACCCGGCCGGGACCGACTTCGCGATGAAGTTCGTGCGCGCCTCGTGGAAGTACCACAAGCTCACTGCGGTGCAGCTGCACGAGGACCTCCAGGGCCTGCCCGCGAAGCTCGACCACGTCGACGGGCTGATCGCCGACGGCGTGATCGGCGGCGAGACGCCGAACGCGGCGGACCTGCAGATCGCGCCGACGCTCCGCGTCATGCGCATCGTCGGCGACCTCGACGAGCTCTTCGCGGGCCGCCCCTGCGCGGCGCTCGCCGACCGGCTCTTCCCGGACGTCCAGGGCCGCGTCCCGGCCGGGGCGTTCCCGGCCGGGTGGGTGCCCTCCGCCTCCTGAGCTAGCCGGTGAAGGCCAGGCCGGCCTGGCGGATGTGGCGGCGCAGCTGCGCGCCGTCACGCCCGACCGCCTTCGTCACCGCCGCCGTCCACGCGATCCGCCCGCCGCGCATCCCGTAGACGAAGTAGCCGCCGTCGCGGTTGGAGCGGATCCGGATGTCGGGGCGGCCGAGCGCGCGCTTCGTCAGCTTGCGGGCGCGCTTCGCCCGGTCTCCTACGCCGAGCCCGAAGGCCATCAGCGTCTTGGCCCGCGAGCCGACGAGCGCGACCTTCCCGGCGTCGTCGAGCGAGGCGTACACCGGCGCGTCGGTCCCGCCCGGCTGGGCGATGCAGAACTCCCACGCCCGCGGCCCGCGCAGGACCGGCTGGCCGGCGGACCTGAGCAGCTCGTCGGCCGACTTGCCGTACGTGATCGCGCCCGTGCCGCGCGGCGCAAGCCGGCGCTGAAGCGGCTGGCACCCCGGCCGCGGGACGCCGTCCGCGCGCTCCCACGTCTGCAGGTACGCCTCCGCGCCGCGCGCCATGTCGGTGATGATCTCGTCGCCGGCGACCTTGCGCAGATCCTCCAGCCAGTCCGCGTACAGGCCGTAGTGCGCGACGCCGTCCGCGTTGATGTCGTAGACGCGCTGGCCGCTGCGCTGCTTCTCGACCGTCACGCCCGGGTCGAGCGGCGAGCGGAACGGATACGTGACCGGGTTCGCCGCCGCATCGGGGCGCGGCGGGCCCTGCGCGCCGAAGCCGTTCGCGTCCGCCCCGAAGCCGAAGCCGAAGTAGTAGCCGGGCGCGCGCATCTGCTTCGTCGACCGCCACGCGTTGACGAAGCCGGTCGAGTCGCCCGCGTACGGGGTGATGAACCCGCCGAGCTTGTAGATCCGCGGGAACGCGTCCTCGGTCGACCAGCTGTGGCTGGAGATGATGCCCGGGTAGTTCGCCTGCTCGACCACGTTGAGGAGCTGGTTGCGGGCCAGGACGCTCAGGTGGTCGGGGTCGATGATCATCTTCTTCTGGATCATCCGCTTGACGAGGTGCTCACCCAGCGGCGTCAGGCCCTTGGCGTTGCAGTGCGGAGCGGCGGGGTAGATCGGCGCGGTGCCGGGCGGGACGAACGCCTGGATGCCGTTCGCGATCAGGCTGTCCGAGTTGTGGGCGTGCCCGGCCGGGATGCCCTCCTGCTGGCGGTCGTGCGAGTGGCCGGTGCAGGTGCGCATGTCGAGGAACTTGCCGGTCGCGAGCTTGTTGCCGACGTTGGTGATGACGCCCGTCGTGCCCTCGTCGCCCGCCACGCCGCCGAAGCCGTTGTCGAACTTGTTGATGAGCTCCATCTGCCGGACGCCGAGCTTGTGGATCTCGTCGAGCCCGTTGCGGATGTCGTTCTGGTCGCACTGCGGGACGTCGCCGTAGACCTGGCAGCCGAACGGCTCGGACAGCTCCATCCCGAGGATCACCGCGAGCTTGCCGTCGTTGATGACCTTGCGCGCCTCCGCCGGCGTCTTGACGATCCGCAGCCAGCCCTTGCCCGGGCCGCCGTACTGCGCGTCGACGTAGTCCTGCAGCTCGTACGACGCCTTCGCCTCGCGCCGCAGCGTGTCCATCTCGTCGCAGTTCGTGCGCTTGAGCGGGTAGATCTGGCACAGGACCTTGTTCTCGACGAGCAGGTTCACGTAGACCCG
>DATMVO010000151.1:0-3793 GCA_035563115.1 Solirubrobacteraceae bacterium | reverse complement strand
CAGGCCGAGCGAGCCGAAGCCCTGCGCGACCGTGTCGGACTGCACGTCGCCGTCGTAGTTCTTGCAGGCCCAGACGTAGCCGCCCTCCCACTTGAGGGCCGCGGCGACCATGTCGTCGATCAGGCGGTGCTCGTAGGTGAGGCCGGCCTTCTCGAAGTCGGCCTTGAACTCGGCGTCGAAGACCTCCTGGAACAGATCCTTGAAGCGCCCGTCGTAGGCCTTCATGATCGTGTTCTTGGTGGACATGTAGACCGGCACGCCGCGGTCCAGGCCGTAGCGCAGCGACGCGCGCGCGAAGTCGCGGATCGACGAGTCCAGGTTGTACATGCCCATGGCGACGCCGCCGCCCGGGAAGTCGAAGATGTCGCGGACGATCGGCTCGCCGCCGTCCTTCGGCGTGAACGTCAGCGTCAGGTTGCCCTCGCCCGGGACGACGAAGTCCTCGGCGCGGTACTGGTCGCCGAACGCGTGACGGCCGATGATGATCGGCTTCGTCCAGCCCGGCACCAGGCGCGGGATGTTCGAGATGACGATCGGCTCGCGGAAGATGACGCCGCCGAGGATGTTGCGGATCGTCCCGTTCGGCGAGCGGTACATGCGGCTCAGGCCGAACTCCTCGACGCGCGCCTCGTCGGGCGTGATCGTCGCGCACTTGACGCCGACGCCGTACTGCTTGATGGCGTTCGCGGCGTCGACCGTGATCTGGTCGTCGGTCTTGTCGCGGGACTCGATGCCGAGGTCGTAGTACTTCAGCTCGACGTCGAGGTACGGGAGGATCAGCTGGTCCTTGATGAACTGCCAGATGATCCGCGTCATCTCGTCGCCGTCGAGCTCGACGACGGGGTCCTTCACCTTGATCTTGGCCATGCGTGTCCTTGTCCGGGGGCGGCTGGGAGGCTAGTAACCATCGGGGGACGCGCGTCGCGACCCTCGCTCAAAGTTCGCGCGCGGCTGCCGATGTCGTGGAGGCCATGTCGCTCGCCCCCGACGGAGCAGGTACCCAGCAGCGCATCGTCGTCGTCGAAGACGCCGATGGCGCCAGCCTGCTCGACGGGATGCTCCACGCGGCCGGCTACGAGAACGTGCGGGTCGCCGCCGCGCCCGCCGTCCTGGACGTCCTGCTCGACCGGTGGGACCCCGACCTCGTCGTGCTCGACCTCCAGCTGCCGAACATCGACGGCTTCGCGCTCCTGCAGCGCGTGGTCAAGCTCGACATCCCCTGCCTCGTCCTCACCGCCGACGACTCGCCGACCGTGCGCCGCCGCGCGCTCGGCCTCGGCGCCCGCGACTTCGTCACCAAGCCGCTCGACCGCGTCGAGGTGCTGCTCCGCGTCGGCAACCTGCTCCAGACGCGGCGCCTGCAGCGCGCGCTGGAGGACCGCAACCACGACCTGCAGCGCTGGGTCCGCGCCCGCACCGCCGACCTGGAGGACGCGCGCCGGGAGACCCTGGAGCGCCTCGCGCTCGCCGCCGAGTACCGCGACGACGACACGCAGATGCACACCAAGCGCGTCGGCCGCACCGCCGCGCTGCTGGCGACCAAGCTCGGGCTGACGCCGGACGTGATCGAGCACATCCGCCTCGCCGCGCCGCTCCACGACGTCGGCAAGATCGGCATCCCGGACGCCGTCTGGCTCAAGCCGGGCAAGCTCACCGAGCACGAGCGCCGGATGCTCGAGGAGCACACGACGATCGGCGCGCGCATCTTGTCCGGCTCGCGCTCCCCCATCCTCCGCATGGCCGAGCAGGTCGCCCGCTCGCATCACGAGCGGTGGGACGGCAGCGGCTACCCGACCGGCCTTGAGGGGGACGCGATCCCGCTCGCCGGCCGGATCACCGCCGTCGCCGACGTCTTCGACGTGCTCGCGCACCCGCGCCCGCACAAGCAGGCCTGGCCGCTGGAGAAGGCCGTGGACGAGATCCACGCCCAGCGCGGCCGGCACTTCGACCCGAACGTGGTCGACGCCTTCAACCGGCTCGATCCGCGGTCGCTGCTCGACCCGGTCTCCGAGCCGCTCCGCCGCGCCGCGTAGGCACGCTTCCACGCGGGCGGTGCGGCGCGTACGCTGCGCCCCATGGCCGTCGACGCGCTGTCCGCCCCGTTCTCGACCCACGAGGTCTCCAACCAGGCTCCGCCGCTGGAGGACCTGGACCTGTTCTCCACCAACGTCCCGCTCGTGGAGGGGCTGGAGCGCGAGGGCGGCGGCTGGGCGCGGGAGCGGTGCGCGGAGGTCGGGCGCGTCTGGGGCGGCGAGCCCTTGAAGACGTCGGGGTTCCAGGCGAACGCGAACCCGCCGGTGCTGAGGACGCATGACCGGTTCGGCAACCGGATCGACGAGGTCGAGTTCCACCCGGCCTACCACCAGCTGATGGCGCTGGCGTCCGAGCACGAGCTGCACGCCCTGCCGTGGAACGCGGGGCGCGACGGCGCGCACGTCGCGCGCGCCGCGATGTACCTGACGACCGGCCAGGCCGAGGCGGGCCACGGCTGTCCGATGACGATGACCTTCGCCGCGGTGCCGGCGCTGCGCACGACGCCCGATCTGGCGGAGGAGTGGGTGCCGCGGCTCACCGCGCCGTCGTACGACCCCGTGCTGGGCGCGGACAAGGCGTCGGCCAAGTGCGGCATGGCGATGACCGAGAAGCAGGGCGGCTCGGACGTGCGCGCGAACACGACGCGCGCCGTGCCCGACAGCGACGGGTGGCGGCTGACCGGCCACAAGTGGTTCTGCAGCGCGCCGATGTGCGACGTCTTCCTCGTGCTGGCGCAGACCGCCGAGGGCGTCTCGTGCTTCCTCGTGCCGCGGGTGCTGCCGGACGGGACGCGCAACACGTTCCGCCTCCAGCGGCTGAAGGACAAGCTGGGCAACAAGTCCAACGCGTCGTCCGAGGTGGAGTTCGACCAGACCTTCGGGTGGATGGTCGGCGAGCCGGGCCGGGGCGTGCCGACGATCATCGAGATGGTCGCCCACACGCGGCTGGACTGCGTGATCGGCAGCGCGGCCGGGATGCGGTGGGGCGTGGCCAACGCGACGTGGCACGCGGCGCACCGGTCCGCGTTCGGCAAGACGCTCGCCGACCAGCCGCTGATGCAGAACGTGCTCGCCGACCTGGCGGTGGAGTCCGAGGCCGCGACGGCGCTGGCGCTGCGGCTGGCGCGCGCGTACGACGAGGAGGACACCGCCTTCAAGCGGCTGGCGACCGCGGTCGGCAAGTACTGGGTCTGCAAGCGGCTGCCGTCGCTCGCCTTCGAGGCGATGGAGTGCCTGGGCGGCAACGGCTACGTCGAGGACTCCGGGATGCCGCGGCTCTACCGCGAGGCGCCGGTCAACTCGATCTGGGAGGGGTCGGGGAACGTCAACGCCCTCGACGTCCTGCGCGCCTTGGCCAAGCAGCCGGCGGTGCTCGACGCGTACCTCGCCGAGGTGGAGCTGGCGTCCGGCGCCGACGCGCGCCTGGATGCGTTCGTCGGCGGGCTGCGGGCGGAGTTCGCCGACCTGGAGGGCGTCGAGATGCGCGCGCGGCGGATCGTGGAGAAGCTCGCGCTCGCGCTCCAGGGCTCGCTCCTGGTCCGCAACGCGCCCGCCGCCGTCGCCGACGCGTTCTGCGCCTCCCGCCTGGCCGGCGACGCGGGCCTGGCCTTCGGCACGCTTCCCGCGGGCGTCGACGCCCGGGCCATCGTCGCGCGCCACACCCCGGCGCTGTAGCCGCAAGACCGGAACACCGCCGTCTCCCCTCCGTTCCTGCGGGGGATGACCCGAGCCTGGAACCCGAAGAGGACCGTCCTCCGAGC
>DATMVO010000150.1:0-5250 GCA_035563115.1 Solirubrobacteraceae bacterium | reverse complement strand
GCACGAGCGCGGGAGCGCCCGGCGCGGCCGGGAGGTCGCGGACGAACGCGAGCTGCGCCGCGTCCTCGATCCCCTCCGCGATCACCGTCGCCTCGACGCCGGCCGCGAACGCAACGATCGCCTCCAGCACCGCCAGCGCCTTGCGGTCCGACGGCGCGGCCTGGACGACGCTCCGGTCGATCTTCACGTAGTCCACGTCGAGCACGCGGAGCATCTCCAGCCCCGCGTTGCCCGCGCCGACGTCGTCGAGCGCAACACGGAAGCCCAGCGCGGCGAGCCGGCGCACCTCGGCGATGATCCGGTCGACGCTGTCGACCGACCGCTCCGTCACCTCCAGCACCACGTCGCAAGGCTCCAGGCCCGCGGCGCGCACCTCGCGACGAGCGTGTCGCCCGGGAGCGCGTCGTGCTCGAGCGACTGCGGCGAGAGGTTGAGGAAGAGCCGCGCGCCGTCCGGCAGCGCGGACGCGCCCGCGAGCGCGGCGGCGCGGCAGACCGTGTCGAGCTCGTGGCCGCGACCGGTCCGCTCCGCCACGTCGAACGCCTCGCCGGTGTGGGCCAGGCCGTGGAGCGCGCGCGGGCGGGCGAGCGCCTCGTAGCCCAGGAGCGCGTCGCCGTGCAGGTCCGCGATCGGCTGGAACGCGACGTCGATGTCGGCGTCGGCGATCAGCCGCCGCAGCGCCCGCACCTTGCCCATGGGCGCGCTCGGCGCGTCCTCGCAGGTGAGCTGGCTGTCGCAGACGACGGTGCCGCCGCCGCGGCGCTTGGCGGCGTAGAGCGCGCGGTCGGCGCGCTCGATCAACGCCTCCGCGTCGGCGGGCGCGGCCTCCTCGGTCCCGGCGACGCCGATGGACAGCGTCGCGCCGTCCAGCCGCGCGTGCGCCGCGGCGACGAGCCGGTGGAGCACCGGGCAGGCGCCGGCGGCGTCGACGCCCTCCAGCACCAGCGCGAACTCGTCGCCGCCGACGCGGTAGGCGCGGTCGCCCGCGCGGGTCTCGCCGAGCACCGCCGCGACCTCGCCCAGCACCGCGTCGCCGTGGCGGTGGCCGTGCTCGTCGTTGAGGAACTTGAAGTCGTCGACGTCGATCATCGCGACCGCGACCGGCGCGCCGCTGCGGCGCGAGCGCGACGTGGTCGCGGCCAGGTCCTCGCCGAACGCGCGCAGGTTGCCCAGGTCGGTCAGGCCGTCGCGCCGCGCGCGGTCCAGCGCGAGCCGGTAGAGGCGGTCCACCTGGCGCCCGCCGAAGAGGTAGAAGAGCAGGACGGCGATCAGCGAGCTCGCGGCGAGGGGGACGGCCAGGTGGCGCCGCACGCCCGCGACCGGCGCCGCGGCCGAGGCGCGGTCCTGCTCGATCTCGAACGCGTACCGGCGCCCGTCGAGGACGACCGGCGTGATGTACGAGAAGTGGTGGTCGTCGGTGCGGCCGTGGTCGAGGTAGCTCTCCACCGCGGCGAAGCTCTCGCCCGTGCTCGCCGAGACGCGGACCTGCGGCTCGTCCTCGAACTGGCCGATCTCCGACGGCTCGGAGGCGGCGACGACGCGGCCGGTCGAGTCGGTGATGACCGCCTCGTCGACGTGCGGGCGGTCGTCGATCTCGCGCAGCTCCTCGGAGGCCTCGTCGAAGATCGTCTCGTCGCCGTCGGCCTCCCGCACGGCACGCTCGATCGTGCGCGCGTCGCTCGCGTGGTACGCGGACTGGGCGGCGACGAGGTCGCGCCGCACGCCGTCGGCGACGAGGACGTACTGGAGCACGCCGACGAGCCCCAGCGTCGCCAGCAGCACGAGCGCCAGGCGCAGCCCGAGCCGCTCGCGCAGGGGCGAGCGGCCGGGCAGGCGCGGGGAACGGCGGTCGTCGGCGGGCGTCATCGGCGGGTCGAGGCTCAGGCGGCCTCGAGGGTGAAGCGGGACACGAGCTGCTCGAGCTGCTCGGCGGTGCCGGCCAGCTCCTGCGCCGACGAGGCGATCTCCTGGGCGCTGGCGCTCGTCTCCTGCGTGGAGGCCGAGACCTGCTCGGTGGAGGCGGACGACTCCTCGGCCACCGCGGCGACCTCGACCATGTCGGCCTGCACCTTCTCGGCGCCGGCGGCGATCTGCCCGACCGCCGCGGCGATCGCGTCGACCCGGCCGGTCATGTCCTCGACCGACGCGCCGATCCGGCCGAAGGCATCGCGCGCCTGCTCGACCGTGGCGGCGCCCTCGACGGTGCGCTCCGCGGTCGCCTCGACGACGGCGACGGCCTGCGTGGTCTCGCTCTGGATCTCGGTCACGAGCGTCGCGATGGTGGCGGCGGCGGCCGAGGACTCCTCGGCGAGCTTGCGCACCTCCTCGGCGACGACGGCGAACCCGCGGCCCTGCTCCCCGGCCCGTGCGGCCTCGATCGCGGCGTTGAGCGCGAGGAGGTTGGTCTGCTCGCTGATGCCGGTGATGGTCTCGACGATCCCGCCGATCTGGCCGGACTTGCTGGAGAGCTCGTCCATCGCCGCGCTGACCTGGACGGCGCCGTCGCGGATGCCGCGCATCGCGTCGGTGGCCTGCGCGACGGCCTGCTCGCCCTCGGCGGCCAGGCGGCGCGCCTCGCCGGCAGCCTCGGACGTCTCGTGCGCGGAGCGCGCGGAGTCCTGCGTGGCCTGCCCGACGCGCTCGGTGGTCGCGCGGACCTCCTCGACGGCGCGGACCTGGCGCTCGGCGCCCTGCGCGACGTCGGAGACGGCCTGGGCGATCTCGTTGACGGCGCGGCCGGCCTCCTCGGAGGTCGACGCCATCTCCTGCGAGGCGGCCGACAGCGACTGCGACGACCGGGTGACCGAGCCGACGAGGTCGCGGAGGTTGGCGATCATCGCCTGGAACGCGCGGCCGAGGGCGTCGCGCTCGCCGCGCGGGGTGACGTCGGCCGTCAGGTCGCCGGCGGCGATCCGGTCGGCGACGCCGGCCATGTCGCGCAGGTAGGCGGTCATGGCGGAGAACTCGTCGGCGAGCTGGCCGATCTCGTCGCGCGAGTCGACGTCCACGTGCTGGTCGACGTCGCCCTGCGCGATCCCCTTCGCGGCGCGGACGACCTGGCCGACGCCGCCGGTGATGGCGCGCGCGACGAGGAACGCGATGCCCGCGGCGAGCAGCACGGCGACGACGGCGATCGCGATCGCGAGGGTGCGCGCGGAGGCGTAGGTGTCATGCGCGGCCTGGAAGACCGCGTGGCCGTGGCGGTCGTTGACGTCGCCCCAGGCGGCGAGCCGCGCCTCGGTGTCCTTCATCCGCGTGGTGCTGAGCAGCTCGGCCGCCTCGGCGTTGCGGCCGGCGTTGACGAGCGCGGCGGCGCCGTCGGTCTTGTCGGCGTACGCCGTCCACGCGGCGCGGGTCGCGTCCATCGCGCGGCGGTCGGCCGCGCTGCGGACCTTCGTGCGGGCGTAGGTGGCGAGATCCTCGTCGATCTGCGCGCGCCCCTCGGCGAGCGCCGCGGTCTTCTCGCGGCGCTGCTCGGCGTTGGGTGCGACGGCGAGGTGGAACTGGTCCTTGCGGTAGCCCTGCATCTCGCTGGTGAGGTCGTCGACGGCCTCGATGCTCGTGAGCACCTGGCCGTTGAGCACGCGGGCGCCGTCCGCGACATCACCCAGGCGGGTGATCGCGATGACGGCGAGGAGGATCAGCAGCGCCACGACGACGGCGAAGCCGGCGGAGAGCTTCTTGGCGATGGAGAGGTGGCGAAGGACGGACATGCGGGGAGGGGCTCCGGACGTGAGGTGACACGCCTGTGCTCGTCCCATCGGATCTCAGACCGGAGGGCAGGATGGGCCGATCGGCCCATCGACGTGGCGTCCCTGGAGTCGGCGCGCGGCACGGCGCCAGGAGGTACCGTCGACCACGGCATGGAGCGCCAGTTCGATCCCCGGGGCGCGTACGACCCGCGCGCGGCGGCGACGGCGCTCACCGCCACGCAGCTCGCGCTGCTGCCCGAGGCGATCCCTCACCTCGTGTGGACGGCGCGCGGCGACGGGACGGTCCAGTACGTCAACCACCGGGGCCGCGAGCTGCTCGCGCTCTCCGAGCAGACCGGCGTGGCCCAGGAGCGCTGGTCGGCGACCGTCCACCCCGAGGACGAGGACCGCGTCCGCGCGGTGTGGCAGGCGGCGGTGATGGCGGGCGGGCCGTTCCGCTGCGTCTACCGCGTGCGCCGCCGGGACGAGGCGTACCTGCCGGTGCTGGCGCTGGCCAACCCGGTGCTCGGCACGGACGGCGAGATCGTCATGTGGGCGGGCACGCTGACCGACCTCGCCGGGCTCTCGCTCGACCCGGCCGGCGCGCCGGTGGACCTGACCGCGCGCGAGCTCGAGCTGCTGCGGCTGGCGGCGGACGGGGCGAGCGGGCCGGAGATGGCCGAGCGGCTGGGGGTCCGCCCGGCCACCGTCAAGCGGCACTTCGAGAACGTCTACGCGAAGCTCGGCGTCCGGGATCGCACCGCGGCCGTCGCGTACGCGCTGCGGCACGGCCTCATCGCCTGAGCTATCAGGCCGCGACGCGCTTGAGCCGCGCCTCCCGGCCGGGCTCCGCGGCGGGGAAGGTGCCGGTGAGCGCCCACTGCTCGACCGCCGGGAAGGCGCCGTAGCCGGCCTCGATGTCCAGGTGGCCGCCCCCGTCGACGGTGTGGACGTCCAGGTCGAGAGCGTCGCCGTACGTCGCGGCGGCGCCCTCCGGACACCACGTGTCGGCGTCGGTGCAGACCAGCTCGGGCCGGCGGCGGACCGACCGTGCCAGCGCGGCGGTGTCGTCGGGGCCGGGGAAGAACGTGGCCAGCTCGGCGGGGAGGGCGCTCGCGGAGGGCGGACAGACGAGCAGCAGGCGGTCGACGGGCGCAGCATCGCCGCCGAGCGCCGCGTGGCGCAGCCAGAGCAGGCAGCCGAGCGAGTGCGCGATCACGACGCGCTCGCCGTCGCCGAGCATGCGCAGCTCGCCGCGCAGCACGTCCAGCCAGTCGTCGAGGAGCGGGTCGTCGGGCGACGGGAGCTGGGGGTAGAGGACCTGCTCTCCGCGTGCGCGGAGGCGCTCGACGAGCCAGTGCTGCCAATGCTCGGGCGGCCGGTGGTTCTGCCACCCGTGGAGGACGAGGAAGCGGCGTGCCATGGAAATAAAGTACACAAAGGCAGTCGAGATTATGGTATCTCTTCGCGCCGATGTCAGCGACGACGCCCACAGCCGCCGCCGCAGCCACGCGCGGCGCCGCGGCCCGACCGACCGGCTCCCGGCGCCTCGGCGCCC
>DATMVO010000149.1:0-41810 GCA_035563115.1 Solirubrobacteraceae bacterium | reverse complement strand
GCCCGCCGCGAGCGCGTCGCGGTCCAGCCCGCTCACCGCCAGCGCCTCCGGGTCGCACCCGGCGTCGGGCAGCGGCGCGAGCTCCCGGTAGAACGTCCGCGCCTCCGGATCGGCGCGTTCGAACGTCTCGCCGTCCCCCCGCCCGGCCACGCACAGGCCGAACGAGAGCATGCTGAACCGGCCCGGGATCGGGCCGTCGGTCTCCACGTCGGCGGAGAGGTAGACGTCGTGCGGAGGCGGCATCGCGCGTGAGAGGGTGACAAAGGACGCGATCCATGCACGTGCATCGTTTCGCGCTACCGTCGTATCCGTGCCCGACGAGAAGAAGATCCTCATGATCGTGAGCGCGGCCGACGCGCTCCAGATGGCCGACGGCTCGACCCACCCGACCGGCTTCTGGGCCGAGGAGGTCGCCGTCCCCCACCAGCTCTTCACCGAGGCCGGCTACACGGTCGACGTCGCCACGCCGGGCGGCAAGCAGCCGACGGTCGACGCCGTCTCGCTCGACGCGGACAACGTCGGCGGTGCCGAGGAGGCCGAGCGCATCAAGGCCGCCCTCAACCAGGTCGACCTCAGCGCCCCGCTGACCCTCGCCGACGTCGACGCGAGCGACTACGCCGCGATCTTCCTCCCCGGCGGCCACGGCCCGATGGCTGACCTCACGACCGACGCCGACCTCGGCCGCCTCCTCGTCGCCGCCGACGACCGCGGCCAGATCGTCGCGCCGCTCTGCCACGGCCCGGCGGGCCTGCTCTCCGCCACCCGCGAGGACGGCTCGTTCGCCTTCGCCGGCCGCAAGCTGACCGTCTTCACCGACGAGGAGGAGCTGGGCGGCGGCACCGGCGAGAACACCCCCTGGTTCGTCGAGGCCCGCCTGCGCGAACTCGGCGCCGACGTCGAGGCCGGCCCCGCCTGGTCGAGCACCGTCGTCGTCGACCGCAACCTCGTCTCCGGCCAGAACCCGCAGTCCTCCGCCGAGGCCGCCAAGACCGTCCTCGCGCGCGTTCAGGAGCGCGCCGCCGCCTGAGACCTGCCGCGCCGGCGATCGCTCAGCGGCCGCAGAGCTCCCGCATGCGCTCCTCCCCGACGGGACGCGCGTCGTGGACCTCGACGAACCGGCCGCCGCCGCAGTCGAGGGTGAGCTGACCTTGCGGCTCGTACGGACGAACGGGAAGCGAGCGGGGTCCCGACGCGGCGTCGACCACCAGCATCCCCGCCCGTTCGATCGTCGCGGTGGCGACGCCTGCACGGACCGCCAGCGGCCGGGACGTACCGGCCCGGTCGCGCAGCTCAGGCGGCCGCGCACCGAGCGGTTGGACGACGAACACCGAGCTCCGGCCGCTGTCCGGGGTGGGTGCGACGCGCTCCGCGACCAGCCCTTCGCGCTGCACCGTCTCGACCTTGCCGCAGGTCGAACCAAATCCCGCGGGCGGATCGGGCACCACGACGCAGATGGAGCTTCGATCATCCGACAGCAGCACGTAGCCGGTCCCCCGGTCGGTCTCGAACGTCCGAGCGCGGGAGAGATCCATGTCGCGAGCGACGCGGGACGGCAGATCGCCCGCCCGGGTGGAGATGTCCACGGCAGGCCGATCAAGCACCGCGAGCTCCGCCGCCTCCGCGACGTTCTGCCGGTCGACAGGCAGTGAGAGCACGCCGATGGCGACCGCGAGGGCGACACCGGCGAGCGCACCCCCGGTCGCCAACAGGCGCCGGCGACGCGTCCCGTGAGGCACAGCGGCCATATGGCCCGTCGCGGCCGCGCGCGTCAGCTCATCTTCGAGTGCGTTGAGGTACGAGTCCACGTCTGCCCTCTCATCCGGCGAGCCGTCGCCGAAGCGCCGACAGCCCGCGACTCACGTGCTTGCGCGCCCCGACCTCGCTCGTGTTGAGCGCCCGAGCGACGTCCCGGTAGGGCTCCTCGTCCACCACGCGAGCCAGTACGGCTCGCTGCTGCGCGTGGGGCAGGGCTCCGATCGCGTCGCTGAGGCGCTGGTCGTCCACCTCTTGGTCGAGCTGCCGCCGGAGCGCCTCGAACCCGCCGGCGTCGGTGTCCGACAGGGTCGGCAGCTGCATGCCGAGCCGCTCAGCGAGCCGGCGGGTGCGCGCAGACCGCCGCCAATCCTCAGCCAGCTTGTGCCGCAGGATCCCCGTCAGCCATGCCGCCGCCGAACCCCGGCCGGGGTCGAAGTCGGCTCGGTGGGTGAGCGCGGTCATGAAGGTCTCAGCGAGAACGTCCGCGGCCGTGGCCGGATCGACGCCCTGCCGAGCAAGTGCTCGCAGAACCCACCGCGCGTGCCGCCGGTAGAACGCCGCGAAGAGCTCGCCACGGGCGTCGTCGCCGTGCAGCAGCGCTTCGTCTGAGAGGCGGTCGGGATGCATCGTCAACGTCTTCGTCGCGTGACGGACCGAGCGTGACAAACGTTCGCCACGCTCGGTCCGTATCGCGCCCGAGCGGTCGCTCAGGGGAGGGACTGGCGGCTCGCGTCGCCTTCCCACCTCAGCGTCGAGTCCCCGGCCGCCGGCGTCGTCACGATGACCCCGTCGCGCGCGGAGACCGGCCGGGACTCCCCGTCGGCGTTCCGCAGCGTTGCGCGGTTCGTGTCGGCCGGCGGCGAGGCGACGAGCACGCCACTCTCGGTGTCGGCCTCGCCCGTCACGCGTCGGGCGGGTCGGAGCACCGGGACCAGCCCGTCGTCGCGCGCATCGTCCGCGTCACGGCACGTGACCCCGAAGCCCGTCGCGCCGTCCGCGACGTTCAGGCACAGCTGACCTTCGACACGAAAGGTGCGCACGATGGAACCGGCGGCGCGCCTGAACGCCGTCTTGGACGCGACGCTCCGAGCGGAGACCGGACCGCCTCGCGGGCAATCCAGACCGGCCGTGTTGCCGTTGGTGCGCCCGAAGACGAACTGGCTGAAGTTCTCGTGGCTGTGGGCCATCGGCGCGAGAGTGCCGCCGCCGTAGGTGTGGCAGGCGTAGTTGGACGCGCAGAAGTACTGCCCGTAGAACACCCCGTTGGTGGCGCGCGCGCCGGCGCAGGCAGCGAACGTCGACGAACCGGCGACCGCGACGTTCGCGTTCAGCGACTCGTACGACCCCTGGCACGTGCCGTACGGCCCCTGGAGCGTTCCACAGTAGGTCGCTGCGTCAGCGCCGGGAACGGCAGCGAACGCGAGCACCGTCATCACGACGCCGATCGCGGCAAGACATCGAAACATCGAACCCTCCCTCAATGACGTCCGAAACCGCACGGTCGGACACGTGGATGGAAGAAGGGAGGCTCGCATAAGCCTCCAACATGTGCAAATACATCTTCTGAAATCCCTGGCCTCGTTAGCAAAGCTTCGATTGCTCATCGCCGACGTCCGATGGCGGAACCGGACCAGGAACGACGAAGGCCCCGCCTGGGCGGGGCCTTCAAAGGTGGACGGCGCGGAACTACCCCGCAACCGTCGAGCCAGGGTCGAGGCCTTGCGCGTGGCGCTTCACGAAGGCGCCGCCGCGAGGCGCGGTCGACGTGCGGCGGAAGGAGGATAGGCCCCTTACCCAGATGTCGTTCTGGCAGTCTCGCCGGACAGATGGATGCGCTCGGTGACTTCCGCTCGTCCGTTCATGTCAAGGTCCCGCGGCCCGAGTCG
This sequence comes from Solirubrobacteraceae bacterium, assembly GCA_035563115.1. Classification (GTDB taxonomy): domain Bacteria; phylum Actinomycetota; class Thermoleophilia; order Solirubrobacterales; family Solirubrobacteraceae; genus CADCVT01. Next base: position 38,169 of record DATMVO010000149.1, on the reverse strand, counting down.
AGCTCAACACGATCTGCCCGACTGCGCGGGCGCTACGTCCTGCCGCGCGCTGGTTATGCAGGTGGACACGCAGAGCGCGGCGCGACATGCGCGGTGATTCCGGCGTCGCAATAGTGGAACGTACGTCCGGCTTGCACGGCTCGCACCCAAGCAATGCGCTGTCGACGGGCGCGGGCGGCGAACAGCCGCGCGCGCTGACGTATCCGTTCGTCCCTGGCCGAAGTACCCGCTTCCTGCGCCCGGCGGAGGTTCACCGCAAACTGGCCTGAGATGACGCGCTTGAGCTGGGTGATGTCGCCGCTGTAGCCCTCCTCGAGACGCGCCTTCCAGAGGCTGTTGAACCGCCGCTGCTCTTTCTTGATTCGGGTCGTGAGAATTCTCGAGCTTCGTTTCGCCGCCGTGAGCCGGCCCGGCTGCCGCACGGCTTCCGGATCTGGCGAGCCCGGCTTGCCCGGTTCCGCGCCGCCGCGCTTCGCGGACGCCGAGCCGGTCGGCTCTTTCTTCGGCACCTGAGATCGATGATCCGCCTCGCCCGCATAGGTCGCAGACCCCTCGGGGACGCAGGTCGTCTTGTCATCAGAAGGTCGCAGCCGGTACGTGATGTCTTCACGGATCGCCACGTCCCGCCTCTCGCTCTCACTCAACGTGAACGTCAGGCGATGGGTGGCGAGGTACCGGTCTTTCTCGACAACTTCATACGGGGGAATGGTCCTACCGCAGTTCGTACGATCGCTCCAGTTGCCGGCCCAAACGGTCGGCGAGCGCTGGTGAATCACGAATGCCCGCGCGACGCCCGCACGCGCGACGGAGTACGAGCAGTCAACCGCAGTACAACCGTCGCGTCGTGTGAGCGTCCAGGTCTCCGCCGGCATAGGGCTGTCATCGGACACATCGACTAGACGAAGCGCGGCGCGCTCCGAAATACGCCACTCACCCGATAGGTCCGGAGGCTCTTCGGCTTCCGCCACTGCAGTTAGCGAAACCGCCGCCAGAACCGCAGCGCTCATTAGAGCAACCGCGTCCGTCCAGGCATTGCCGCTGTCGCTGGACCCGCTCGCCGATGGGAAATTCATCGCGGCCACCCCTTCCACTCCCCCCAACCCCAGGAGCGTCCGGACGCGCCACGTGTTGCGCGACGCAATCTCTGTCAAGAGGCCAGAGGCGGCGGCACCGACATACATGAGGAGAACGGCGTCGGGGTCGCCAGCTCCGCCACCGCGCTTCACCAGTTCCGCGACGCAGAAGGTGACCCCACCCAGCACGGTCGCAGTCGCCACCCTCGCCCCGATCGTCGGTTCCACCTTCTGATCGTCGGCACGCGGTCTGAGCACGACGTCCGCAACCCAAAGCACCAGCGTCACCACCGATACAGCACATGAGGCAACGAACAGCGCGTCGTCCAGCCCGAAGAGCCCGCGCGCAAGCTGCGCCGCCGCAATCGTGCTGCCCAACAGACTTAGAAGCGGGAGGTTGCGCGCGAACGTCCCCCGCCTTGGTCCCGCGCCACTCGCAGAATCGGATGACGCCGGAACCCTAGTTGCCGTCAAGTGGGACCGCCAGTGTCTGGCTTGGCTGCCTCCATCGTCCCGTACTTCTCGAAGAACGCAATGACGACCCCCGCAGCCGTCCCGGCGACGACGACTCCAGCTCCTATGCACACAGCGAAGAGCGAGAACTCGCTCGGCTCCGACGGCATCTCGTCCTTCTTCACGAACTGCGCCAGCTCGTGAAGGCTCAGCCCGATAACGGCGAACACGAGCACGAGCACGGCAGGAACTGCCACGGCCGAGAAGAGCCGCCAGCGCTCGGTCGCATACCCCGGCGTGCGCATCGCAACAGCAACGATCGGAAGCGTCGTGACCCCGACAAGCGTGATGATTTGTTTCCAGAATTCAGCGACGATGTGCTCGTCCTTGAGTGACCACGCGAGCAGCGCGCCAGCACCGCCCCCGAGAAGGGCAAGCATCGCTAGGTAGCGAGTGGCAAAGGCGCGTCCCTGAGGTCCGGACTGCGTCGTACCTGTGGATGCGGCGCTCACGCGTCGACCTCAATCACCACTGGGCAGTGGTCGGACGCTTTCGGCCGGTCGCGGCCGATGCCGTCGAATCGCGGACCGGTGTAGCGCTCGGCGCGGAGCGGCTGGCCTTTGCGCATGATCTCGACCTTCTCCACCTTCGCGGCGAGCGACGTCGACGGCAACACGTAGTCGAGCTGGTGGTAGCCCGCCGGTATGGCGCCGCTCCCCTTGAAGAAGTGCGTCCAGCGCTCGCCCTCGGGCAACCGGTCGACGACGTTCTCGAGTTGGTCCCACTCGACCAGGTCCCCGATCGAGGGCTTGCCCTGGCTGTCGGACTCCATGTAGTCGTTGAGGTCGCCGAGGACGACCCAGGGGTACTCGCCAGCATCCTTGCCGAAGCGGTCGGTGACGATCTTCCGAACCGCCTTCGCCTGCTCCCTGCGCCGCGGCGCGGTGTTGCGCCGACCGTTGTCGCTATCGCTCTTGTCGAGCATCGATTTCAGGTGGTTCACGAAGATCGTGATGACCTCCCCGTCCGGCGTCTCGACGTCGACCTCGAGGCAGTCGCGGCTGAACAGCTCCTCCCCCGCGGCATTGCGCAGGTGCATGTACGAACGCAGGTGGACGATCGGGAGGCGGCTGATGACCGCCACGTCGATAAGGCGCGGATCGTTGCCGTCGACCGCCATGAGGTGCGGGTACGCCTCCGCGCCGCCGAGGTACTCAGAGCGGAAGCGCTTCAGCGTCCCGAGCCCTTCCACCTCCTGAAGGGCGACGACGTCGGCGTCCAGCTCCTTGATCGCCTTCGCAGTGAGCTCCTTGTCGACGCTCGTGAACTCCTTGAACGCGGTGGAGTTCACGTCCCAACCGTCTCGAACCGCCGCCGTGGGATCCACGTTTTCACGGAACTGAAAGCGCGCGAACAGGTTCTCGACGTTGAAGGTTGCGATACGGACGGACACAGGCTGCTCCTTGCCGGGTGCCTTCAGCCAGCGCGAGCCTAAGAGCGCCCACCCACCGATTGCAACCAACAACCTCATCCGGTTCACAGCGCGAGACGTTCAGCGGTAAGAGTCGTCATGACCTGCCGGCGGCGCACGCGCACCGCGATGGGCGGACGGCGGGGCTAGTCGAAGTCGGCCAGCGAGTCAAGCCACACAGCTGGACACTCAGTACGGCGGTCGTTCAGCGTCTGCGGATATGGAGAAGCCCGAACCTAGCGCCGACACGTCGAAGTCGATGACGCTCCGCCTCTCCGACGAGCAGGCGGAGGATCTTGACCTCATTGCCCGCGTCGAGGCAGTGCCCGTGACCACGGTGATCCGCGACGCTCTTACGCGCGCGATTGCGACTTGCCGTTCCGACCCGGACTTTCAGACGCGGCTGCACCAGAAGGCTGCGGCGGACCTCGAAATTCTCAGTCCGCTCGAGCCGGAACGCGATGGTGACGAAGGCGATCCGACCACGAGCGCACCGGAGCAGACGACGGGCCAAAGTTGATATGCACGATTTTACTCGGGCGGCTCGTCTGGCGTTGAGTCGGCATCCCCTTCGATCAGCTCGGCGAGGAGCTCCCCAGCCTGGAACTGGAGCGGCGCGAGTTCCTCGGCGGACGCAGCGGGCTTCTCGAGTGCCGGGAACTCAGCTTTCCCGCGCAAGACGCTCGGCACCGCGGAGAGAAAGGCCCAAGCTCCCTCCTCGACGCCGCCCAATTACGGTCCGGTCTTAGCTGAGCTGCTCCGCAGAGTCCTCTTGGCTGTGCCGAAAGCTTCGCGGTGCGCCGAGCCGAGACTCTTCTGACAGTCGCCCCCGGCGGGCGACAAACCGGCCCGATTCGCCACTTGACGGTCTATAGACACATGAGTAGCGTCGCAACAGTTCGAGCGAGCACGCTTGCCATTCCCGAGAGTTCGGAAGGAATACGCTCTTGCCCCATATCCCGCCCAGGCCGTGGCTCTTCCGACGGTTCGGCTTCCTCCTGGTAGTGGCCGCCGCCTTCTTCGGCCTTACGGTTCCCGCCGCACGAGCCGCGTCGTCGGCTTTCACGTTCTCGTCGCCCCGCCTGATCGACCACCAGGCGCCCTTCGGCGACCCCGACGACCTGACCGCGATCTCTTGCCCAGCGAGTTCGCTCTGCGTCGCGACGAGCGAGATGGGGACCGTGGTGCACTCCACGAACCCAACTGGCGGGAGCGCAAGCTGGCGTGCCACCCAAGTCGCACGGCACGGCACCAGGATGACGGACATCAGCTGCCCGAGCGTGACTCTCTGCGTCGCCGGCGATTGGAATGGTGGCCTTTGGACGAGCACCAATCCAACAGGTGGTGCCGACGCCTGGACGTTTTCTCAGCCGCAGCCGGGCTCCGCTTGGTCGATCGGGTCGCTCTCCTGCCCGTCTCCGACGTTCTGTGCGGCGACCGCCGGGGGAAAGGTGTTTACCTCGACGAATCCGGGCGCCGGTACAGCAGCCTGGCAGGCGACGGACCTCGGCCAGATAGGGCTGGGCGGGATCAGCTGCGCGAGCTCGTCGCTCTGTGTCGTATCCGCGGCTGACTACAGCACCCCTCCGAGCGCCTCATACGCCGTCTATACCTCCACCACTCCAACTAGCGGTGCCGGCGCATGGACGAGAACCAACCTCACTGCGTCCGTCTCGGATCTCACCTGCCCGACGACAACGCTGTGCGTTGGTACGGCTACCGACTACACGTCCGGGTCACCGAAGTCGGCCGTCATCACCTCATCAAATCCAACTGGAGGCACTGGCGCCTGGACCACCGGTGACGTCGTCGAAGGACGCATTTCCTGCCCAAGCGCGTTGCTGTGCGTCGCTAGCGGAGTCCTGGGCTTGATGACCTCAACTGACCCGGCGGCGGCGGGAAGCTGGTCGACAACTTCGGTGCCCGCGAGCCTCGGCGATATCTCGTGTCCCAGTACATCGCTATGTGTGGCAATCAATAGACCCGGCGGTGTTGTGTATGCCACCAACCCCACGGGCGGTACCAGCGCGTGGTCGGGCTCGACCATCTACTCGGAGGGCATCACTCGCATCTGGGGTGCGTCGTGTACGAGTGCGTCACTGTGCGTTGCCACTGACATAGCCGGCAACGTCCTGACATCTGCCAACCCGACAGCGCCAGACTCATTGTGGGCAATCACCAACCTCGAACCGACGGAGACCATGCGGGCGGTGTCGTGTCCGACCTCTACGTTCTGCGCGGCCGCTAGCGCATTCAGCATCCATACGACGTCGAATCCAGTAGGTGGCGCTGGTGCCTGGCACGAGACGACCGGACTCGGTACGCCGATCAACTTTACGGACATCAGCTGCCCGTCGCCCAGCCTCTGTCTGGTCACGAACGGCCAGGGCGATCTCTACACCTCGAGCAACCCGACCGGCGGAACCGGGAGTTGGACCAAGACCACGATCGCTGCGGGCGTGCGCCTGGAAGAGGTCGTCTGCGCCTCGCCGGCGCTCTGCGTGATCAGCGACGAGAACGGCCAGATACGAACCTCGACTAACCCCGCTGCCGGCGCTGGAGCCTGGAGCTCTGCCGTCTCACTCGGTTCCAGTCAGTACAACGGTGTGACGTCGTGCCCAACGACGACTCTGTGCGTCGGCTCGGCTGACGGTGCCGTTGTCACCTCGACCAACCCCACCGGCGGGACATCTGCATGGGCGAAGACGACCGTGGCGGATCTCACGTCGGTCTTCGGCGTTACATGCCCGACGGCTTCCACTTGCGTGGCCTACGGGTGGAACGATGACTTTGAGGTCGCATTCGCGACCAGCACCAACCCCACGGGCGGAGCTACGGCCTGGAAGACGACCGTCGCTCCACCGGGGTTCTCGGACAGCAGTCTCTTTACCCTTGAGACTCTCGTGTGCCCGTCGCCCACCGCCTGTCTGGCATTCGACTCGCTCGGGCGGGTGTCGCTCGGGACCCTCGCCCCGTTCGATGACGGCGGAAATGGCCCTGGCGATAGCCCCGGAGACGGCGATGGCCCCGGAAACGGGCCCGGCGACGAACCGGGCGGAAGCGGCAACAACCAGCAGCCTCAGCCCGGCCCGAATCCTGTAATTCGGACGCCGCAGCCACCGGCGACGCCCAACCCGCCGTCAACGCCCGAGTCGGCGCCCGCCACGGTCGGGATCGCGAAGGCCGGAAAGCCCAAGTCGATCTCGGGCACGGTTCGCCTACCGCTGAGCTGCGCGGGAGCGCCGGGATCGTCGTGCACGATCCGCGTCGACCTCCGGGTCACGGTTCTGATGCGGGGCAAGAAGCTCGTCGGGGTGGCGTCCGCGGCGAGGCCCAAGACAAAGCGCAAGGTCCTGACGATCGGCACCAAGACGGTGACGGTCGCCGGTGGCAAGAGCGCCACGATCACGGTCGGACTCACACCAGCCGGTAAGAGCCTTCTCAAGAAGCATCGAACGTTGAAGATCGAGGTTCAGGCCTCGTCCGCCGGCAAGCGCCTCGCGCGTTCGTCGCTCGCCCTCCGCCGGTAGCGAGCAGACGCAGAGTCGGCGAGTCGTCCTGGCAAGGGCCGGACGGACGGATGTCCAGCCCTTGCCAGGAGCCACATATAACGGCGGCGTTCGATACACGGCTGAGTAACGGACGAAAGCGCAGCGCCGAAACGAGTGAGTGTCGGCAGATGGCGCGCGCAATCGTTCGATACTCGTTCAGCGGAACGTCCGAAGCAACCACCCCCCACGCGGAACGCCGTTCGGAAGATCTTCCAACATGCGGGCTACGAGCAAGTCGGAACAGCCTCCTGGGAGCGCTCCGGCGAGCCATCTGCCTCACTCGTGGGCGACATCACCGCAGCGCTCGTGAAGGCTTTGCCCAATGGATGCAATCTCGATCACTTCTCGATCTACCTCGATGACTCGGGCGCCGCGCCGCCGGCGTAGCTGACCGCTTCGATCGCTGGAGGGCCACGTGTGCCGGGAAGGCGTCCTTAGCCTTACGACTGCTTGGCCTCGGGTGGGATCCCGCCCCCACCGCTCCAAAGGCTGTCGGACGGCGGCGAGCTCTGGTTCCACCCGGAACGATCTACGACCCCCATCTCGGCGCGGACCGTCGAGCGGCGGGTTCGGCATGCCCACGCTGCAGCCCGCGGGCGATAGGCGGCCCCGACCACATACGTTGCCGGGGCCGCCTCCGCTCTACCACCCGCGCGGACGGGCGGAGTAGGTGTTCAGGACGCGGTTGAACGCTCCGAGGAGCACCAAGCATGCGCTCGCCATCGCGAGAATCCAGCGCAGATCTGCCATATCGTTCACCTCCTTCGCTGGTTGTGAACTTCGGCACGATGAAGCACCGAGCGGACGGACCTTCCGCGCGTCGAACCCCTAGTCAGCCGGCGGGTGCGCGCCCATGACAGCAACAGGGGCTTCGGCGCGCTCGCTCTCGCCGAGCTCGCGTAGAGCCACCCTGACGGCGCCAGCCGCCGACTCGAGGTCTCCGCGCTGGCTGCGCTTGAGCGGTGTGGCGTAAGCCTCGTTGTACCGGATCGCGTTGAGCGCGAGATATGCATCCGAGACGGCTTCCCACGCCGACTGCTTCATGGCGCCTGCGGCTTGCGAGTGGTAGCCCTTCCACGCCGGGAAGTTCAGGAGCTCGTCCTTCGTCGGCCGGGTGGGCGCGTCGGCCTCGAGCCACAGCCCTATCCCCCACAGAGCCGCCTCGAGCTCGCGGACTATCAGACGCTTTGCGGTCCGGCGCTCTCGGCGCTTGACGCGCCACTCGTTGGACAGCGCAACGGCGACACTGAGTGCCGCGCCAAGCACGATGCCGACGAATGTTGCAGTGGTCGCGCTCACCGACTCAGCCTACGGAGCAAGACCGGCGGGCCTTCTAATGAGCTGCACCTCGGCAGGCACAGCGGTAGGGATGATGCCCTGCATACGACCCGATTATGCTCGCGCCGACGGAGCGTGGCACTCATCGGAAGCTCGCAATTTGCAGGGAACGCACAGGTTGCAACCGCGTCCGGGTTCGCCGTTATCGTGGCGACTCCTTCCTGACGCAAGGCTGACCTCGTGACCCTTATCCATAGCGACGCAACCGAGACCGGCGACGGCTCCACATCCTTGGATGCAGAGCCCGCCATTCAAATACGCACGGACGGGCGCGGCATCCAGCTAGGTGGCGTCGAGGAAGAAGCGCTGCCCACCAAGGCTCCGATCCTGAAGGCGCTTCTCGGCGACGCGCGCGACATTCCGCTCGAGGACAACTCCGTCGACCTCGTAACGACATCGCCCCCATATTGGAAGAAGCGCGACTACGGCGTCGCCGACCAGATCGGGCAAGAGGCGACACCGGCGGAGTACACCGCTTCGATGATCGACTGCCTACGCGAGTGGCGCAGGGTTCTGCGCCCGACAGGATCGGTCTTTCTGAACATCGGCGACACCTTCCACAAGCGCAGCCTGGCCGGAGTTCCCGCCCGCGTCGAGGCGGCCGCGGCCGATGACGGCTGGATCATTCGCAACCGGATCATCTGGGCGAAGGACGGCGGCATGCCCGAGCCAGCCCGAAACCGGCTCGCGAATCGGCACGAGTACATCATCCATCTGGTCGCGAAGCCGAACTACTACTACGACCTCTTTGGCTACTCGCAGGCCGTCGGCAACGGGGCGAACCCCGGTGACGTATGGCGCATCAACCCCGAGCGCAACATGGGACGCCACCTCGCGCCGTTCCCGACGGAGATTGTGCGGCGGGCGATCCTGCTTGCGTGCCCGTCGAGCGTTTGCGAGGAGTGCGGAAAGCCGCGCCAGCGCATCGTCGAACGGACGACCGAACTCGACATGTCTCGGCCGCAAGCGCGACGGGCGGTCGCGATTGCCGAAGAGCGGGGCCTGACTCCGGAGCACATTGCTGCGATCCAGGCGACCGGCGTATCCGACGCCGGTAAGGCGCTGCAGTTCCAAGATGGAACGGGGCGCAACGCGCTCGAGGTTCGGCGCCTGGCCGCCGAAGCCAAGGAAGCACTCGGGGGCTACTTCCGGGAGTTCACGTTCCCGAAGCGTCAGACGACCGGCTGGACTCGCTGCGAATGTGGCGGAGCGGAGATCCCGGGCGTCGTCCTGGATCCGTTCATGGGCACGGGCACCACACTTCGGAAGGCACTCGAGATGGGACGCTCAGGCATCGGCATCGATCTCGATCCGAGTGTTGCTGACTTATAGACTGTCGCCGCATGGCGGCGGTTTCTGAGCAAGACCCACCCGTATACGTGCTCACCGTTGACGCGGTGCGGTGGGCGCTCGGGGATCTGCGCGAGCGCAAGATCCACACGTTCTTTCTCGCGTACCTGTTCCTGCGCAAGTGGTCGATCGAGCAGGAGACGACGACCGACATCGCGCCGCATTGGGACGAGCTCGCCGAGTTCATCGCCGTCCCTGGCGGACCTCCGGACCGCCCGTACTACCGGCCGCTCTGGCAGGGCAAAGCAAACGATCCGGCTCGCTACTGGATGAACCGGAACATTGCTGGCAGCTATGCGACGAGTTCGTTGCGGGCCGGGCAGCCGCCGATGCAGGTCATCGGCAAGGCCGGCAGCCACTTTGTCCTCCGCGAGAATCACGCAGCGCTTGCCGTTCGCCATCTGCTCTTTGGGAAGCCGGTGCCGATCCTGGCGGTCGCGACTTACCTGTACCGCGACTTCGGGATTCAGACCGAGGACGGCGGAACCCCCGAGCCCAGCGATCTCTTTGCGCTTTTCATGATGGAGTTCCACTACGACGGTCCTGGCGACGCGGATCTCTCGCCGGTGTTCTCGGGCGCGGGCGATAGCCAGCCGGCGGACGCGTGGTTCGAGCCGCTGACGCCAGACACCGCAGGGGTCGGGTAGTGCCTCCGAGAAGAACCGCGGTGCCCATGCGCCGGCTGGACGCGAACATGCTCGGCGTCGGAGCGACGCCAGCCGTGCGCTCGCACTCCTCCAATCGGCCGGACGACCCGCCGCTGCCGGACGACCATCCCCTGCTCCTCACCGTCCGTGGGCTGCTCGACCGGTTCGGTGGCTTCATCTTCACTGGACCGCCCGGGACGAGCAAGTCGTATTACGCCGCGAAGATCGCCGACAGACTCACCGATGGTGATAAGTCCCGCATCCGCTTCACGCAGTTCCATCAGTCGTACCAGTACGAGGACTTCATGGAGGGGTTCGTCCCGAGGAAGGACGGCTCCGGCTTCACGCTTCAGGCCAAGCTCTTCCTTGAGATGTGCCGTGAGGCCGGCGAGAACAAGAACCGCAACAAGCTCTTCGTCCTGGTCATCGATGAGCTCAGTCGCGGAGACTCCGGTCGGATCTTCGGCGAGGCGCTCACGTACGTCGAACGGTCAAAGCGCGGGCTCCCGGTGACGCTCGCCTCGGGCGACAGCATGATTATTCCGGACAATGTGGTGATCCTCGCGACAATGAATCCGCTCGACCGCGGCGTCGACGAGGTGGACGCCGCCTTCGAGCGTCGGTTCGCGAAGATCCCGATGGATCCCGACCGCGATCTCCTGCGCGAGCAGCTCGAGCGCAACGGACTGCCCGAGACCCTGCGGGGAAGGGTGGTGGGCTTCTTCGACATGATCAACGGCCGCGCCAAGGCGAACCCGCAAGCAGCCGTAGGGCACACGTACTTCTTCGACGTCACGGATGAGGCGTCGCTACAGCTCGTGTGGGACTACCAGCTCCGCTTCCTCATTGACAAGGCGATGCGCCTGAACGCCGATGACCGCGCCGAGGTTGAAGCTGGCTGGAACCGCATGTTCGAGGGCCTTCCGGACGACGACGCTACGTCCTAATCGTGACCGACGACGCCGCGCCGCGGGCCTCACCGCGCATCGTCCCGTGCAAGGAGTACGAGCCGGTCGAAATTCCCCTTGAGGAGGTCCTGACCAGCTCGGGACGACTCGACCTCAATCCCGAGATCCAGAGCCGCGACTACTTCTCGGTGAGCCTCAAGGCCGGCGTGCTCACGTTGCGTGCTGGCGGCGTGATTGGCTACATCCCGCTCAACGAGCGTGTCGTTGTGCGCGTCATTCCGCGCGTACCGATCAAGGACCTCAGCCGCATCGTCCACCTATCGGGCGAGCCACCCACCGTGCTCTCGAGCGTACGCAAGTACGCCACGAGCGAGGTCTGGAGCGACTCGCTGCTGGACCTGTACGCCACCGCCCTAGTCGACAGCGTCGAGGGCATCCTCCACCAGGGCCTGCTCCGCGATTACGTGCGGCGGGAAGCAGTGTCGAGCTTTCCGCACGGTCGCGTGCAGATGCACCGCACCGTACAGACGCTCATCGCGCGTGGCATCCATCACCAGGCGCATGTCTCCTGGTTCGAACGGACCGTCGACACCGCTCCGAACCGAGCGCTCAAGCTCGCACTGTGGGTCATGGCGCAGCGCTACATCAACCTCGGGACGAAGACGCGGGACCAGCGCAAGCTGCATCGGCGCATTGGCGCCCTGTTCGGGGCGCTCGATGGCGTCGAGCTCGATCCCGGTCGTCGGTTCCTTGAGGATGGTCGGATCACCGGGGCGCGGCCCCTAGCGCCGTCACGCAGCTACTACGTCGACGCTATGGCGATCGCGCAGGCGGTCATCGAACAGCAGTCGATCGTGATCGAGGACCCAGACGGGCCTGTTCGGCTGCCTTCTCTCGTGCTGAACATGGAGAAGGTGTTCGAAGCGTTCCTACGGAATGTCCTGGCAACATATGCGCTCGATGAGGGGTGGGATCATGTCGTGCTCGACGGGAACGGGGCCGAGGCGAAGGTGGGGCTCTACACCGGTCTGGCAGACCCAGCCGCCACTCCCGACATCGTGATCAAAGCCCCTGACGGGAGCGTGCCGGTCATCCTTGAGATCAAGAACGTTCCCGTGACGAACTTCTCCGGACGAGACGCAACGAACCAGGCCGTGACCTACGCCGTCCGCTACGGAGCAAAGCGGACGGTGCTCGTACATCCGCGCAAGTCGAAGCACCAGGACGCCGGAATGCGTCACGTCGGCGACATTGCCGACGTCTCCGTTTACCAGTACCGCTTCGATCTCGGGGCAGAGGATCTCAACGCCGAGATCGATGCGTTTGGGAGCGAGGTGCGGCGGCTCTGGCAACTCAACGGTTGAGCGCGTCGTTCCGCCGACCGATGACGATCTCGAAGTAATTCCATCGAGCGGTCCTGCACCGACCGCAGCACATGCTGCCGGCCGCCACGTGACGCCTCACCGTTGACCTGGGCTGAATATCCGGCTCACGTACTCGGCCTGAGCATTCTCCAGGCTAGAGGCTGCCCCTGCAACCTCTAGCCAAGTCGTCGTCTCAAACTCCAAGACGGGGAAATCCCAACCGCAGAACAGGGGCTCTGCTTGATCGAGAGGTTCTAGCCCCTCGTATGCGTGACCGTAGGCGTACTCAGCCCACCCGTGACACTCCGCTGTGCCCTTCCAGTCACTCCAGTAAAAAACGTGTGCAGTCACCCCCTTTCGGCCATGATGAATGAGTCCGAAGCCCGTCCGCGCGTATACGAACTCGGTACTTAGGTTTTGCTCGATCGCGTTGCTGACTGCCTGTCGGATGACTGCCAACGCACGGTCACTCGGCACGTCCCGCACCGCGTCAGACGGCGCGATCGCGTACGCCTTGATCACCCAGTCGTCAACCTCAACGAGGCCCAGGAACCAGGTGGGGCGCGCCGCAAAGTACGTTCTGAGATCGCTCATTGGACGCCCTACTCGTGCATGTCGCCGAGGATCGGCCGTACGATTACCTCTTCAACGACGGCCTGCTCACTGAGGGACAGACAAGCGTCGATCACCTTGGCGATGTCGTCGGGTTCTAGGAGCCTGTTCTCTGGAAGATCTTCGCCTGCCCAGAGGTCGGTGAGCGTGCTGCCCGGCACAACGTGCGTAACGCCGATGCCTACTTTCCTGAGCTCATGACGCAGGTTGACTACGAGCCCGCGGATTCCCCACTTCGCAATCCCGTACGCTGGCCCATACTCGTAAGCCTCGAACCCCGCTGTTGACCCCACGAGGAAGATTCGGGGACAATCGCCCAGCTGAAGGACGCCTGCGAACTCACGCGCCATGGCGTAGTCGAACGTGAGGTTTGCTTCAAGAGTTCGCCGGAACGACTCCTCAGGGCCGTCTACCAGCGAGGCCTCGATGAAAATCCCGGCATTGAGAATCAGCACATCCGGGTGGAACTCGCGAGACTCCGCGACTCGGCGCACGAGCTGAGCGGCACCGGGTTTCGAAATATCTACCGCGGCCGTCTCGACGCGTCTAACGCCGGCGCTGACGAGCTCCTGCTGGCAGTGCTGAAGACGCTCTTCGTCCTGCGCGACAATCAACATCTCGGTCGCTCGGGGCGCCAAACGACGCGCGACCGCGTTGCCGATCCCTCTTGTTGCCCCCGTGATGATGATCTTCATAGCTTCATTTTGCAATATCTATTGGTCATTGTCGAGCGCGGCGATCCGTCGCCGCAGGAAAGGCGAGAAGTGATCCTGCACTGCGCGCAGCCCAGGAAGCGCCCAGTCGCGACCGGTGACAGTCCCGCGACACCGCTCTGCTCCGCAGGAACAAGCAGATCCGAGTTCATATCCCTCGTCTGAAGTCCAGAACGCATAGTCAGCCGTCAACTCGGCGCCGGCCGCAACATCGGAGATCGTCACGAGGGTCAGGGCGTCGGACATGCCCACGTTGGGGTCGCAACTGTGATTCATGTAGTCATCTGCTGTGCGACCCTGCCCCAGCTTGGCCGCCAGAAGAACGCCCTCCGCAACAGCCACCGCGGTGTGCGGCTCGAGATCGATGCGAGCGTCGTCGTCACTTAGACCGACAACCAATCGGCCGCCCCACCGGACAACCGGTTCTCCAGCGATGAGTCCGTCACCGGTGAACAGTCCCTGCCCGTTGATCTCAGACTCCCCTAGGTGTAGTGCCGGATGAATCCATGGCTCTAGATCGCGATCGGTTCCGCTCATATCTCTCCTATTGAAGTGGTACTAGGTCGGGTGCGCTTGCCGTAACTCGGTCAGCAACGTCTTTGAGATACCGCTTGTACTTATCCGTCAGTTCGGGCCGGTGGTGCCAACTTGCTAGGTAGACCTCGATGTAGATCGACTCGACGAGCTGGTGCACCCACAAGATCGGCAGACTTGTCATGCGCGCGCCGGTCTCGTCAAGAGGCACCACCACTAGATCTGCTCGGCTCCTTGTTGTGAGCTCATAGTCATCGACCGCCATGTCGGGCTGGTAATAGGGGATGCCGACGCGGTAAGCGTTCAGCCCGTAACTTTGGGCGTAGTTGCGAAAAAGACGAAAGCGGGCCATCCGCCGAGCACTGCTATCGCGGTGGGTCAGTTCGTAGACGGCCCAATCACAAAGACCCCGTCGCGTCAGCGGCGCGAGCAACCGTGAGAGCTTTCGTAACATACACATGATCACCCGGCCATTGGCCAGGTCACCACCCCGCTCGGCGCCGACGTAAGCAATGAAGCACGTCTTCGCTGCCGGAAGGTAGATCGCGTTGATGAAGCCGATCACCTGTCCTTCTCGGTACGCGAGCAGGACGAAGTGGAGCGGCGTACGCACATTTCGCCACGCAGCCCACCGCACGACTAGCGCGTTACGCGGACTCCGAGAGGAGTTGTTGACGTACTTGAGAATGCACTCTGGCTCGATCTGGTCCTCGTCATGGATGAGATCGCAGTAGATGCGAACAAAGTCACGGGAACGCGGCGACCCTTTCCGCAAAAGCGAGACGCGCACGCGCCGCTGGTAGCGACCGTACGCGACGTAGCAGAGAAATCCGCCTACGAAGGCCGTGGCGATGCCAACCGCGATCGTGCCGTAGGTGGAGATCGCGAGGATTGCCGTCACTGGTTTCAACGACCTTGGCGGGACCGAGCTGTGGCGGCCCGAGGCCGTGCGTAAGAGCTCGACGGGTCAGACACTACACGATGTCTCTACGAGGTCCACCCGTAAGTTCGGCTCGCTCGTTCAGCAGTTCGATAGCCCGAGCCCACCGCGGTCTGATGCGCGGATCCAGACCTCGCTCACATAGCCGAACGTCCCGTCGCCGAGCCGCACGCCGTAATACCGCGTCGACTCGAAGCGCTCGGGATTGTGGTCGTCGGCGGGGCTCGTGTCGTGCCGGTTCGGCTCTTGAACCCACCGAACCCTCAGACGGTCGCCAACTCACCCAGCATTTCGCGGGGATCGTGGAGGGCGCCGCTTGAGCCTGTATAGCGAAGATGGCGAACGCCGACGAGATCACCGCAGTCGCGAGCGCGATCCAGCGGATGGCAATCCATTGCATTGAGTCCTAAAGAGCGGCGGGCGGGACAAGAAACAATCGCGGTTTCAGCCGCCAGCGACAAGGCGGTAGACCAAGAGACCGGTTATTGGTGGTTTCTCGATCCGGTAGGGCGGCCCCTGTGCGCTCGTCCCCAGCGCAGCACAGCCCCGACATGGCGTCGCAAGCGCGAGCCGTGCCGAGGCCGTGATTGGCGAGCTGCGCAGTGAGCGCCCGCGAGGTGAAGCCGCCCTACTTCAGCGCGTGCGTCACCGCGGCGCCGTCTGACTTCTCGAGCTCGATCGCCGCCGCGGCGTCCGGCTTGCCCTCGTGCCCGAGGTCGAGCTTGTAGACGTTCGAGCGAACGGTTGCCGTCTTCGCGACGGCGCCGTTGGCGCTCCTGGCCTTGACGGTCGTGACGCCGTCCGGCACGACGCCGTAGCGCGTCATCTTGCCGCCGGGCAGGGTCCGGGCGAGCACCGTGCCGTCGGGCAGCGTCCGAACGGTCTCAGCGACCGGGCCGCCGTCGGCCGGCGGCGCGATCGTCAGGAGGCCGAACTTGCCACTCCGGACGGAGCTCGCCGAGCCGCAGGAGGTCTCGCCGCTCTCGAGCGAGATGCAGGCGCCTCCCTCCTTGGTGGTGGTGATGTACAGCGTCGGCCGATCACCGCTCGCGGTGATCTTGCGGACGTTGGCGACCTCGGCGCCGAACTCGCTCGCCGCCTGACCGGTGAGCGCCTGCCGCACGAGCGCGGGCACTTCGGCCGATGCGGCGGCGGGCGCGTTGTCGAGCGCGCGCACGGCGACCGACTCCTTGCCGGAGACGCCCTGGGCGATGCCAGCGGTGCCGGCGGCGCCGGCCACGACCAGGCCGACGACGGTGAGCTTGGTGGAACGCTTCATCTTCTTTCCCAGTTCTCCTAGAAGTCCACCCGCGCGCGGCCTCGAACGCCCGCACCGTAGGCGGGACGTGCGTAGCCGTACTTCCACGGGTCGCGGGCGTAGGGGTGCACCGCGAGGTTGTCGCTGCAGGCCACCGAGCCGTACTGGTTGTAACCGGCGTCGACCGCGACGACGCAGATCGTCTGGCCGTTGTCCGAGCGTCCCGAAACCTCGTACAGCGGGGACGCTCCGGCGCTGCGCTTGCTGTCGCCGGAGTTCATGACGCCGTCGAAGAAGTAGACGTAGTCGGCGAGCGCGACGGCCGGGCCAGCGACGGCACCAATCGCCAAGGCGCCGCACAGGGCGAGCCTCAGCTTCTTCATCCTGAACATCGGTGTCCTCTCATCATCCGTGGGAATCGGTTGAGCGCTCGAAAACGAGCACGGCTCATGAGCTGATCACCAGTCTAAGACGACTTACTTGCTCCGACACACTGAAAGCGCAAATTTAGCTGCGGACTGTCGGCCGGACGACATTCCGCTGTTGCGGTTCCGTCAACGCCTTGGCGCGCGCCGTCGCCACTGCTAGGCGCCCGGGGCGCCCTTCCCTCAGCTCATCGCTCGTCCCGGTAACCGGTCGAGCGGTCCCGCTCGTGCACCTCCGCGCGCGCGACGAGCTCAGATAGCGAGACGCCGAGCGCCGCCGCGATAGCGCTCAGCGTCTCGTAGGTCGCATTGCGGCGCCCCTGCTCGACGTGCCCGATGTAGGAGCGCTGGTTGTGACCGACGCGCTCGCCGAGCTCCCGCTGGTTCAGGCCGCGGGCAACACGCAGCTCCCGCACCGCCCGCCCGAGGGCGACGAGCGACGGCGACGTCTCCATGGGGAATCGCCTACGAGTTCATCGCGCGCTCGAGGCGAGCGATCCCGGCCCGGATCTCGGCGAGCTCGCGAAGCACGCGGGTCTCGAAGTCGCTCGGCTGGCGACCGGCGAGCGCGAAGAGCTCGCCTGCGTCGACCTCGAAGACCGCGGCGATCGCCTGGATGACCTCGTCGGCCGGCGGACCCTGGAGACCGTTCTCGAGACGGCTCCAGTTGCCCGCACTCATGTGGACGCGATCCGCCACCTCGCGCTGATTGAGCTTCGCTGCGCGGCGGAGCTGACGAATGCGTGAGCCGAACGCCGCAGCCCGGTTGGCCTGGCTGTCTCGTCGCTCGCTGGCCATCTAGGCGGTCTACGAGGCGCCGGGACATACACCTTGACCGGCTTACGCAAGCCAGTCTATGTTCCGGTCCTTCGTAATTGCGAGTGTTTCTCAGAAACCGCTGAGCGACACCCGCGCCTTGGCCTGCCCGAAAGGAATCGTCTACGTGCGCCTCCGCCTCCTCCTCATCTCGCTATCGCTCGCGGTCGCATCCGCCGCGCCGAGCGTCGCGCTCGGTGACGCGTTCGAGCCGAACGACCACATCGACCAGACGTGGGGACCGGTCGCCGGCGGCCAGACCTACGAGGGCGTGGTCGACACGAAGAACGACGCCGACTGGTTCCGCATCAACCTCGGCGGTCAGCAGCAGATCGCGCTCACGGTGACGTATCCGTATGACGACAGATGTTTCCCCGGACGTACGTGGTACCTGCTCGACGCGATGGGCGGACGGATTGCCCGCGGCGACACCTCGAGCGAGTTCCGCTACACCACCCCGCCGAGCGGGGGCGTCTACTACTTCGCGGTCAATCCAGGTCAGTCCGACCAGGACGATGCCGGGATCGGCTGCCGCTACGCATTCTCGGTGACGCCGGCGACCGCCGTGATCGCAGCCGACCCGTCGGCGCCGCCCCGGCAGGGCGCGATCGAGCCGAACGAAAGCGCCGCCCAAGCGTTCGGGCCGCTCTCAGCCGGGATGCTCTACACCGGTGCGATCGAGACGTCCAACGACAGCGACTGGCTGTCCTTCTATCTGCTCCCGGGTCGTCAGGTTCGGCTGGCGCTCACGAGCACCAACGGCTGTCTCGGCGATGCCATCGCCGCGCGCGTGTTCCGGCCCGGCGCAGCAGTGGGAGAGCCGCTGCGCTTCACGCAGGTCTGGGCTAACACGCGCGCCAACCTCGACTTCACGACCGAAGCTGCCGGGCGCTATGCGATTCAGATCACTGGAGACCTCGGGTGTACCTGGCAGGCGATGCTCACGCCGGCCGACGCGGTTGGGGTTCTGCCGCCGCCCCCACCGGCGCCGGTCGTAGTGCCGGCACCGGTCCCCGAGGCGAAGCCTCAGCGGCTGCGTGTCGAAAGCCGCCTCTCGATGCGACGCGTCCGCGGCCGGTACCGCGGGCGCCTCATGACCTCGGAGCTTGGCTGCCACGGCGGCCGCACGGTCGTCCTCCGGAGGGTCGGCTCAGGCAAGCGCAGCTTCTCGCGCACGCGCACGCGGACCGATGGCACCTTCGTGTTCCCGCGGCGTGCGCGCCTCCGGGGCCGCGTATATGCGATTGCGACCGAGCGCTCGACCGCCACCCTGCTCTGCCGGGTCGGCCGGAGCCGGGCGCGATGAGGCGGGCGCTGAAGAGTGCGGCGCTCGCGCTGATCACGACAGGCGCGATAGCCGGCTGCGGAGACGAGGCATCCGAGCTGTCGGCGAGTTCGAGCTGTCGTGACTACCTAGCCGCGAGCGCCGACGACCGGTCTGCCGCTCTCGCGCAGGCAGCGGAGAAGCGCGGCATCGGCGGGGCGAGCTCGCCGCTCGGCTCAGCGAACGTCGACTACATCTGCAGCCAGGATCCGGACGTTCGGCTCGGGGATGCGGTCGCGGGTAGCGGGACGCAGCAGTCGACGCCACCGAGCGAGCAAGCGGCGACGGAGGAGACCGAGGCGGCGCCCCCGATTCCGGAGCCGGTCGCGATCAGGACGGACGACGGCTACACCGGCGAGATCGCGTTCCTCGAGCTCGAGTACATGACCGAGGGCGTACCGCCGCCGCTCTTCCAGCCGGTCGCGACGTTCCGCCTGACCAACACCAGCGACCGCTCGGCGCAGGCGCTTCTTCTTCAGCTCGCCGCGGCGCCGCGGATCGAGATCCCGCGCGCTGCGTTCAAGGGCAACGCCTGCCCAGACGCGAACGGAGAGGTCGAGGGCGGGCTCGGCGGGTCGGACGAGGCGCACCTGCCGGGCGCCTGCTCGATCGAGACGATGGAGTACGGCGTCTCCGCCTCCACGATCGATGCCGGGGAGGCCATCGACATAGAGATGGCGGCGAAGTTCTTCACCACCGCGGAACCGGACATCGATGAGATCCGCATCTACGTGGCCGGCCGTCGCCTCGCGACGGAGTAGGTGGCGTCACGGGTCCAGCAACAGCGGTATAGCCGCCGTGCCTGTCTTAGCTACGGCGGCGGTTATGCCACATGGATTGGCACCCGCGCGCTCCGCCAGGAAACGTCATGGTGCACTAGTCACAAATAATAATGTCGATGTCGCCCACATGGCTACCCTATTACTACACTTATTCTGCCGTACGCGCCTCGACCAGTCAACTGCTACTGATACCGCTGACTCCACCGGATTGCATACCGCGTATGGGGCTCAGCAGCTTCGACGTGGTAGTACATAGGGGAACGACCTTCTCGCTCAACCTGTTCAGATCCGAGCATCGCCCGATTGTTGATTTGACGCAGTTCGTGAAGTCGCTCGTACCGGGGAACTGCGTCGACGGGTTCGGACACGCACAGGTCAATCGCGGTGGGATAGCGTGAGATGTTTATTCCGAGCGAGTGGTCGGGATCCGTGGGGTCGAACGAGTACCGCTCATAGATGCGAAGGTCGACTGGTTGTCCGACCGGCAACGGGTTCATCAGCCCGATCACGAGTTGCAGCGGTCCGTCGCTGGCAGC
This sequence comes from Solirubrobacteraceae bacterium, assembly GCA_035563115.1. Lineage (GTDB taxonomy): Bacteria > Actinomycetota > Thermoleophilia > Solirubrobacterales > Solirubrobacteraceae > CADCVT01. Next base: position 18,074 of record DATMVO010000149.1, on the reverse strand, counting down.
GGTGGCCGGTCGAACTCCTACTTTTACATGTCCGGGACTCAGCACCTCGGCTGCGACCATCTCGGTGCTCCGGCAGTGAAGACCGGTCGTCACGAGATCGACATCCGGCCGATACGCCTCGACCGTGAACGCAATGGTGACGTCATACTCGTACGCATCTGACAGTCGGGCCTGTGCCACGCTGTACCTGGTGTTGATATAGCCGCGTCCCTTGGCGGCATCCGAAGTCTCTTGCAGCGGGCCATCTTCGAAGTACGCGATCAAGCGTCTTACCAGAAACTCTTGAAGTCCGCTCTTGCTACGCACCGTCGAAGGCGCCTGGTTCCTAGGTAGCCCAGCCGTCTGGCCAGCATCTTCCTGACGTCGCCCGAGCGAGAGACCAGCCGCCCCTTCGGAAACGCCGAAGAGCGTGAGCGCCGCATCCTCATACGCCGGAGCAAGCTGAGCCATTCCTCGCCGCAGGCGGCGGCGAAGCCCGCCCGATGACGGTGGATCGCCGAACGTTCGCACCGCGAGAGAGGTCAGCCGCGGCGCGCGCGCCGCATCGATGCTCCAGAAGCCCTCACGCACGATGTCGACAAGCTCGTCGTAAACCTCGGACACTGGAAGGTCTTTAGCAGAACTCCAGCAAAGACCCAGCAGATTGCCGGCGGCACGGCGCGGACCCTTAGAGCCATGCCCGAACAGCACATCAACGTCGAGCAGTTGCGCTGCGGCCGTTGCCAGCGCGTGATGCCGACCTCCAGCAGTTGCCTCCTGTGTCGCCTCTTCAGGCTTGCGTCCGACGCGAACGCAGAGGAGCTCTACGCATGAGCAATCTCCCCGCCAGAGTCGGCGAGCATCACAGTCGTCTCGCTCGCCTGGATCGCCGGATCGAGCAAGAACTCGGCGAAATCCAGCGCCGCGCGCTCATCGCTCGCGGCATCGACCGCGCCCGAGCCGACCTCGCCCGGGCGCGCGTCGGTGACATCGAGGCGGTCACGGCCCGCAGCCTGATGGCCGCAACCGAGATCGCAATCGCCGAAGGTGCGTGCGCCCACCTCACGCCGCACGCCGCAGCGCGCATCAACCAGATCGCGAGTGTCGGCACCGCTGCGATTGCGCAGAACCTCCTCGACTTCGGTCAGGGGCGCTAGAGATGACGACCTCCCAAGTCCTCATGCTCACCGCAGCGTCGCTCGGGATGGTCCTGAGCGTGCTGGGGCTCTACGTCCTCGACGCCGCAAGCGAGCGGCGCCGCCGCAAGCACGTCGAGACGAAGCTCGCGGAGAAGACCGACGAGCTTGCCGCGTACGAGCGGCGGGACAACGCCCTCCAGAATGTCTCCGAGATCCGCCACGCGACCGTCCAGGAGATGGTGCGGACGGCAGTCGACGAGGAGCTGCGGCGCCTCGGGCGAGGTGTTCGCTAGATGAGCCCCGAGGAGAAGAAGGTCCGCCACCTCCTCACCATCGCCAAGCGGCTCCGCGACGAGCGGGACCGTGCCGTTGGGCGGCTGGTGACCGCCCGGCTCGAGGCAAAACGGCTGCGCGCCGAGGTCGCAGGACTGCGAACGCAGCTCGCGGCCGCGGACGAGCTGCTCGGGGCGGCGATGGGAGCCGCGGCCGAGACGTCCGGCGGGAACCGCTCGTGATCGAGCGGTGGCTCCGCCTCCTGTGGGGCACCATCGCCGGCCTGGTCGTGCTGCTTGCGATCGGGCCGGCGGTGATCGCCCTCATTAGCACCGTCCTCATCTGGGCGGTCGCGTGCGGTGTGGTCGCCGTAGCGCTGCGGTTCGCCGTTCTTCGCGGCTCCTTCTGGCGCTAGTCGCTCCGAGCGAACTGTGCGGTCTCACAGTGCCGATCGCGCTTATGCCTACCGATATTCGGCCGACCGCACGCAGTAACCACCTGCGCGTTTCATCATTATTTCATCACTGACCAACACACTAGTAATGGCTTCATAGAGCCAAGAAGCAGAGGAGGTGCGTGTAAGTGAGTGAAAGCAAGATCAAAGTGACTGCCGAGCGGCGCGAACCCATGGATACAGAGACGTACTCCATGGTGATCTGGCTGCAGTCGAAGCGACGGCTGCGCGAACGCCGTGAGCGCGAGGAGATCGCGAAACGTCGCCGGACGCAGCGTCAGGAGAAGCGCGGTGAACGGTGAGCTCGTCCCAGCAGCGCTTGCGGCCTCAGGTGGCGCCGCGCTCTTCGGCGGCATCTGGGCATACGAGCGGCGCCGTGAGGCGGCGATGCGTGCGTCTCGTCAGCCCTCAGGCCTGCGCTTTCCGATGGCGCTCTCGCCCGAGGCTGCGGGAGCGGCGCTCGGGAGCCTCGTCGGGGTTCCGCCCCACGCCGAGCTCTTGGCCGAGATCGTCGGTACCGCTGGCGGCGTCCGTCACGCGCTGCACGTGCCGGCCGCTGAGCTCGCCGCGGTCGAGAGCCTTGTCTCCGGCCCGGTTCCCGCTGTGCGCTTCCTCGAGGCGAACGCCGGAACAGCGGCGCCCGCACCCACGCTCTGCTTTCGGTTCTCACTGCCGACGCCCGTCATCTTTCGCCGGAGCGAAAGCACCGGAGCTGCACGCTCCGTGATCGCGGCGCTGACCGGCCTGCGCAAGGGCGAGGAGATCCGCCTCACCTGGGCACTCCGCTCGGCTGCGCCGAAGCCGTGGCCGATTCGCGAAGAGGCGGATGCCGCGCTCGTGCGGGCCTGGACGCGTGAGACGGCGCTTCCTGGATTCCGCATTGATGGACTGCTCTCCCTGACGGCGAGCTCACCAGGGCGTGCCGCGCACCTCGCGGAGCGGGTCGCCTCGGTCGTGCGCAGCCGCCAGAGCGCCGGAGCTCGGCTTTACGTTCGACGCATTCGGAACGTAAGCGTGTTTGAGAACACTCCCCGTACTACGCCTCGTTCGGGCTGGCTCCCAGCCGAGGCGGTTCTTCCGCTGCTCGGCTGGCCGCTCGGTGATGACGTGATCCCGGGGGTTGAGCGCGGCAGCCGTGAGCTCCAAGTGCCCCGCGGCGTGGCCCGAAAGGGACGACGGGTACTCGTCGGCCGCGACGCTTACGGGGAGCGCGACATCGCCCTCTCCCCCACGGCTGCCCGCCATCACATGGCGGTCGTTGGCGCCAGTGGCTCAGGCAAGAGCACCCTCATCGGGCGCAGCATTCTCGATGACATCGCGGGCGGCGCTGGCGGATGGGTGATCGACCCGAAGGCCGACCTCATCGACGACGTCCTCGACCGCGTCGCCCCGAAGGACCGCGACCGAATCGTGGTACTCGACCCGGCGGACGCGCGCCCGGTCCCCGCGATCGACGTGCTTGGCGCAGGTGACCCGGACCTCCGGACCGATGTGCTCGTCGGCGCGCTGGCGAACATCTACCGCGACAGCTTCGGGATCCGGTCGCGAACGTACCTCCGCCTTGGCCTCCGCACGCTGGCCGACGTGCCGGGCGCCACGCTCGCCGACCTCCCACCGCTCTTCTTCGATGCCGCCTTCCGTATGCGCGCCGTTGGACGCCTCAGCGATCCGGTGCTGCGGGCGCAATGGCAGGGCTTTGAGGCGCTGAGCGCGGCGGCGCAAGCCGAGCAGGTCGTCTCCCCTATCACCAAGATCAACGAACTCATCAGCCGTCCGGCGGTGCGATCGGTGCTGGCGGCTCCGCGTCCGACCCTCGACCTGAGCGCCATGATGGCCAGGCGGCAATGGCTCTTCGTGAGCCTGTCCCCCGGCCGCCTTGGCGAGCCCGCCTCCCAGCTTCTCGGCGCGGTCCTCCTCTACTCGATTTGGAGCGCCATTGAAGGGCGCAGCGCGCTGGCTCCCGAGCGACGTCGGCCGGCCTTCCTCTACGTCGACGAGCTCGCCACCCTCGCAAGTCTTCCGTTCTCGCTTGAGCTCCTACTCGAGCGCGCACGAGGTCTCGGTGTCGGCGTGACGGTGGCGCTCCAGAGCCTCGCCCGTCTGCCCGAAGGCGTCCGCGCGGCGCTGCTGACGAACGCCGCGAGTCTGCTCACCTTCCGCGCAGGCGCAACCGAGGCGGCGCGGCTGGCGCGCGAGCTCCCTGGCCTGATCCCAGCCGATCTTCAGGGCCTGCGCAAGTTCGAGGTGGCCGCACGCATTGGCACCGGCGCAGGCAGCGAGGTCGCAATCGTCACCGGCAAGAGCCAGCCGTGGCCGAAGCGCACCAATCTCGCCAGCCCGATCCGCGAGCGCTCGAGCGAGCGCTACGGCGTCCGAGCGGACGCTGCGCCGCTTCCCTCAACGGACGAGCCCGAGCCCACCATTGGGCGGACCAGGAGGCAGTCATGAGGGGCCCGGTCGGTCGTCCGGTCGCGTCACGGCTTACGGCTGAAGATCTTCGCGCTGATGCGGTTTTTCGCGCCGTAAGCCCGCCGAATGATCCCGCCGCATCATCCCGGCTCGCCCGGATCACACCCACCGCTCTCGATGGGATCGAGCAAGCACTCCTCGACCGTGAGCGACGCGTCCTCGAGTTTGTCGCGGAGCACCGCCTCGCAACCGGCGGGCAACTCGCCCGGCGCTTCTGGAGCGACGAGGGCGAGCTGACCACGGGCCGCCGTCGCCGCGCCCGCCGGGTCCTCGAGCAGCTCACGGCCTTGCGCGTCCTCGATCGACTGCCGAGGCGCGTGGGCGGCGTTCGGGCGGGAAGCGACTCGTTCGTCTACGCCATTGGCGCGGCGGGTGTTCGGCTGCTTGCGCGGTGGGGCCGGCCAGCGGCTCGGCCCGATGCGCCTGGTGATCGGTTCGTTCGCCACACGTTGGTCGTCACCGAGTTCGCGGTCCGACTTCACGAGGCACATGACCGCGGCGACCTAGAGCTCATCGAGCTACAGAACGAGCCAGCCAGCTGGCGTCCGTTCGTCGCGGCTGGCGGCGCACGGCTGATCCTCAAGCCGGACCTGTTCATCCGCCTCGGCGCGGGCGACAGCGAGGACCACTGGTTCCTCGAAGCCGATCTGGCAACTGAGGCGCGGCGGACGCTCATCGCGAAGGGCCGGCGCTACTTCGACCACTTCCGTAGCGGCCAGCTTCAGCATGAGTCCGGGGCATACCCCCGCGTGCTGTGGGCGGTGCCGGACGCGCACCGTGCGGCGCTCATGCAGGACGCCTTCGACCGCCTGCCGAGCGAGACCAAGAAGCTGTTCACGATCTGCCGCTTCACCGAAGCCGTCGACCTACTGGCAGCAGAGGCGCGGCTGTGAGCGCGGTGCGGTTCGGCAAGCTCGACGTCGGCTCCTCGGTCGAGTGGTACACGCCTCCCGAGATCTTCGAGGCGCTCGGATTGAGCTTCAACATCGACGCCTGCGCGCCCCCTGGCGGCGTGCCGTGGGTACCGGCCAAGCGCTCATTCTCCCGGGCCGACGATGGGCTCGCACAGGAGTGGCGCGGCCGCGTCTGGGTGAATCCTCCGTACGGCCGCGGCATCGAGAAGTGGATGCAGAAGCTGAGCGCCCACGGCGACGGCATCGCGCTCGTCCACAGCCGGACCGACACGCGCTGGTGGCAGGCGGCGCTCACCGAGGCAACCGCGATCTGCTTCATCCGCAGCCGCGTGCGGTTCGTCAACGGCCGCACCGGCGAGCAGATCGGCCCAGGCTCGCCCATGCCGAACGTCCTGATCGCCTACGGGCTTGCGTGCGGCATGGCGGTCGCGAACTCGGGCCTTGGCTCCACCCTGATCGTGCCCCGCCCGCTTGATGCGGTCGAGGCGCCGAGGAGACGGAAGGCGGCGTGATCGGTGCACCTCCCAGATGGCTGCTCGGCCCGCAGAAGACATCGCTCTTGTGCCGGCCGACCCAACCATCTGACCAGGAGGTCACAGAGATGACGAAGGCCGAGGAGGTCTTCACGAAGGTCGAGCAGCTCGTCGCGGGCGGCAAGACGAAGCCGCAGGCGTTCCAGGAGCTCGCCGAGTTCTACGGACAGAGCTACGACACGATTCGCGGTTTCTTCTACACCCGGAAGAAGCAGCTCGAGGGCGGCAGCCGCCCGCGCCGGCGCGAGACCCGGCCGGAGGATGCGTTCGAGAGCGTTCGGACGACGCTGGAGCGCTCCATCGTGGACATCGACCGCGAGGTCGAAGTTGCCCGCGAGCGCGCGGACGAGGCCACCGCCGAGTACGAGTACCTCCGCGACCACGCCGACGAGCGCAAGGCAGAGATCCAGGCGCGGCTCGACGCCTGGCGGGCGCTCGACGCCGAGAAGAACCCGGAGAAGAAGCCGGAGAGCTCCGGGGACCCCGACACCGACGGCGAGACCTCGTCCGAGGCGTCGACCAGCGAGACGACGGCAAAGGCATCCCGCACGCCGGCGAAGAAGCCGGCGGCCAAGGGAGGTGCGGAGTCGTGACCGATCAGGCCAGCCCCACGCTCGCCCGTGAGGTCGTCGACCTCATCGAAGGGTTGAAAGCCGAGGGCAAGACCACCGCCGAGGCATACGCGGCCGCGGCAGCCCACTTCGGGCGCACCAACGCCGAGATCCACGCCGCCCGCTGGATGCGCAACCGGGACACGGCGGAGGCGTTCCCGAAGCCCCCCGGGCCGGAGACCGACATCGCGCTGCTTCGCGGCGCAGCACACGCGCTGGCCGAACTCGCGCTCGAACAGCTGGAGCGAGCGAGCGAGGCCGCCTGGCGGCACGCTGAGGAGGCCCAGGTCGCGGCCGAGCAGATGGCCGCGTACACCGACGCGAAGAAGGTCGAAGTCATGCGGCAGCTCGAGGAGATGGAGTAGCCAAATGCGGACCGATCTGGAGCACGCTTTAGATCGGTCCGCGACCACTTGCCAAGCGCCGCGCTTAATCAGAAGATCGTTAACGGCGTGTGTGAGTGCCCGCATGTGTGCGGCCAGCCCACACGTTGACACGCAGCCGCACGCGCCGGTTGGCTCGGGCGTCATGACTGACCCCGACCGCCCCGAAGACCCGGACGACGAAGAAGACGGCTTGCCGCGCCTGTGGACGCTGGCAGAGCGCGTTGCTCAGGGCCTGACTGAGGTGCCCATGGACTGCGAGGCATTGCTTCGCGACGCCCGCGAGCTCGCGACAGGGCTCGAGGGCTACTGCGAAGCGCAGAACAGCACTCATAACGAAAGGAGGAACCAGTCATGAACGAGAGCACAGAAACCATTCACGGAGGTCGCGGCGGAGCGCCGAACGGAGCGCGAAAGCGCGCGGTCGTGTATCTCCGGCAAACGTCTGCGCAGACGCACGACGACCACTGGGCCGTCGCTCAGCGGGAGGCGTGTGCCCAACACGCCGAGCGCATCGGAGCCGAGATCATCGAGGAGTATGTCGACGGCATCGACTCGCGAGACGCACGGCGGCGCTTGGTCTACGAGCTCCCGACGCGAAAGCCTGACTACGTCATTGTCTACAGCGTCGACCGGCTGAGCAGGGAACGCGCCGAAGGTGTCCGATTCGTCCACCGGATCGGTCGCGCGGGGGCGGTCCTCGAGTCGGTGACCGACGACGACGCGGCCGCAGGCCGACCGGCTCGGTCTCGACGTCTCCAGCCCTCACCCGGCGGCGCAGCGATCTACGTTCGCGTCTCGAGCACCGGCCAGCTCGGGCGAGACGGCGACGAAGACGGCTACTCCATCCCCGCCCAAGTCCAGGCGTGTGAGCGAAAGGCCGCTGACCTGGCGGCTCCCGTCGCGAAGGTCTACATCGAACGCGCCGAGAGTGCGCGCAGCGCTGCTCGCCCGGTCCTCCAGCAGATGCTTGAAGAGATCAAGTCTCTCGGCGTCAGCTACGTCATCGTCCACAAGGTCGATCGCTTCGCGCGCAACCGACTCGATGACGCGGTGCTGTACGAGCAACTCGTCCGCATGGACGTGACGCTGGTCTCGGCTACCGAGAACATCGACGCGACCCCGACGGGCCGCTTGATGCACGGGATGCTCGCCACCTACGCCGAGTACTACTCGAACAACCTGGCCACCGAGATCCGCAAAGGCATGGATCAGAAACATCGGCTCGGAGGCACGCCCTTCAAGCCCCCAATCGGCTACATGGCTCACCGGGAGCTGACCGCCGGCCAGGACGTTCGGTCGGTTGCTCTCGATCCGCTTCGAGCGCCGCTTGTTCAGCGCGCCTTCGAGCTGTACTGCACTGGAGATTGGCCGCTCCGACGCCTTACGGCGTACCTCGCCGAGGCGGGCCTCACCAGCCGCCCGACACGAACGCGACCGGCTGCCCCGCTGCGTATGACGAGCGTGCAGAAGGTCCTCACGAACCCCTACTACTACGGGATCGTCGTGTACAAGGGGCGTCGCGTTCAAGGACGCCACGAACCCCTGATCAGCGTCGAAACGTTCGAGCAGGTCCAGGCGATCATGACCGCCAAGCGCAAGGCGAGCGATCGGCCCTCGGTTCACCACCACTACCTGAAAGGGACGGTGTTCTGCGCCGACTGCGGTGGGCGACTCCTCTACGGGCGCCACACCGGCAATGGCGGCCTATACGAGTACTTCTCGTGCATCAATCGGCGGTCGCGCAGCGGCGGCGGCTTCTGCGACAGCCGCCACTACCTCGTGGACGAAATCGACCGAAAGCTCGTCGAGCACTACCGCACGGTGCGCCTGAATGAGGAGGTTCGCGAGCGCGTCCGAAACGACATCCGCGAGGACGCGCAGCAACGGACCGCGCTGGTCAAGGAAGACCTGGAACGCACCGAGCAAGCCCTCACGAAACTCGAAGCGGAGCAAGAGCATCTGCTGGACCTCCTGTTCAAGAGGCTCGTCTCGGAGAACGTGCTCGCACGTAAACAGCGGCAGATCGAAGAGGAGCAGGCTCGGCTGCAACGTGAACGTGGACGCGCGCAGGAGCACCTCGGGGCGCTAGAGGAAGAAGTGGAGGAGGTGCTCGGACGCACCATCACGCCGTACGAGGTCTACAAAGACGCCACGGCATCCGAGCGACGGTTGCTGAATCAGACCTTCTTCAAGCGCGTCCTGGTCGGTGAGGACTGCGACATTCTCGGGACTTCCCTGACGCCTGAATACGCCGCACTGGCGCAATGGACCCACGGCTACGGCCAACCGGCCAGGGGCGCCAGCAGAAGCCCTGAGAAGGCCGCTGACGCGGCTTCAGGCCGGAAAGAACAAACCCCGGTCCTTCTTGAGAACCAGGGTTTGCCCTTTGACTTCATGGTGGAGACGGTGGGAATTGAACCCACGTCCGCAGTCCCGTTAAGGATGGCTTCTACGAGCGTAGCCAGTGCTCTGACTCTCGCCCCTCCCTCGCTTCACTGGCAAGGTCCGGAGGGGCCAGCTCCCTGAGATGTCCCCCGGTCGGCGGAAGCGGACCTTCCGGGGTGATCCCGCATTCTGATACCGCAGATCCCGACGGCGGGCAGGCCGGGCGCGGCACCTCAACTCACGTAGCTAGGTGCTACGCAGCGAGGGCGTACTCGTGAGAGTCCGCACATATGGTTTTCCGGCGGATTTACGAGGCCTGCCGGAACCTCGACTCGCAACCAACCCCACGAACAACCACGTCGAAGCCTGTCGTCCCCAGGGATGTGAACTACACGTTCCAGTCTAGCTGCCGCGCACCGCTCCGCGCGACGGCGGGGCCGGCGAGTTCGAACCGCGTGGCGCTAGTGGCGCTCGGACATCGCGCGGTCGAGGTCGCGCTTCATCTCGCGCTCCTTGATGCCTTGGCGCTTGTCGAAGCGGTCCTTGCCGCGGGCCATGGCGATCTCGGCCTTGGCGCGGCCGTCCTTGAAGTAGATGCGGGTGGGGACGATCGTGAGCCCCTTCTCCTTCATCTCCGCGACGATCTTGTCGATCTCGCGGCGGTTGAGGAGGAGCTTGCGGTCGCGCTCGGGCGGGTGGTTCTCGCGGGCCGCCGGCTTGTACGGCGGGATGTGGAGGTTGAGGAGCCACAGCTCGCCGTCGCGGATCGTCGCGTACGAGTCCTTCATCTGCGCGCCGCCCTCGCGGAGCGCCTTGACCTCGGTCCCGCGCAGCACCATGCCCGCCTCGAACCGGTCGAGCAGGTCGAAGCGGAACGCCGCCTGGCGGTTCGATGCGACGTCGCCGGGAGCGACCTTCTTCTTGCCCTTCTTGGCCATGGCTGTCGAGAGAGCCTAGTCGCCGGGTCAGCGCAGGTCGTCGAGAGCGTCGTCGCGCTCGAGCACCACGGTCACGCGGTGGCGGCGGGCGATCTTGCGCAGCTCCTCCCAGCCCGAGCCGGAGTCGATCGCCGCGGCGACGTCGATCGCGTTCAGTGCGGGGTTCGGGCCGGTCACGACGACGTCCGTGGCCCGCCCGCCGCGGGTGAGGTCGGGCTGCGCGCGTTTGACCGCGGCCTCCGTCGACGGCACCGCGACGAGGTCGACGGATCGCAGGCGCGAGGCGCGGATCAGGCGGCGCAGCGCCCGGACCTCCCGCCGCACCACGGCCTCGCCCCCGCGTGCGACGCCGATCTTGACCCGGCCGCGGTCGCAGCCGTCGGACCACACCCCGGAACGACGCTCGCCGAGCCGCGCGATCGCCCGGTCGATCAGCCGCGCCTGCCGCTCCGTGAGGTTCGCGCTCAGCCAGTCCGCCCGGCTCGCCGCCGAGCGCTTGCAGCGGCCGTCCACCCAGTCCGCGACGTTCACCGGTTCGAGCCGGAGCTCGGCGCGCAGCGGCTCGGACCAGCCCGGCGCCCCGCGCACGAGCTCGCGTTCGCCGTCGGCGAGCGGCCGGCCGCCGTCGTCACGGCCGCACCCCGCGACCAGCGCCGCCGCGACGAGGAGCGCGCACCCGCCGCGGGTACGGTTCGAACCCATGAGCGCGCCAACGTACACCGTCGCCGACCTCGCCCGCCAGGAGGAGACGCTCGTCTTCGAGCGCTTCGGCGAAGACGACGCGTGGCGGCTCGGGAGCGCGATGCGCGAGGTCGCGGCGGAACGGGGGCTGCCGGTCGCGATCGACATCCGCCGCAACGGCCACCAGCTCTTCCACGCGGCGCTCCCCGGCAGCGCGCCGGACAACGACGCGTGGGTGGAGCGGAAGGTGCGGGTCGTGACGCGGTTCGGCAAGTCGTCCTTGCGCGTCGGCGAGGAGGCGCGGGCGAAGGGGACGACGTTCGAGGAGCAGATGCGCCTGCCGCCGGACCTCTACGCCGCGCACGGCGGGGCGTTCCCGCTCACCCTCGCCGGGACCGGCGTGGTCGGCGTCGTCACCGTGAGCGGCCTGCCGCAGCGCGAGGACCACGCGTTCGTGGTCGAGCAGCTGGAGCGGTTCCTCGGCGAGCGGGGCTAGAGCTCGGCCGGGTAGAGGTCCACGCGCCCGCGCGGCGCGTCGATCTTCCCCACCGTCACCCGCACGGGATCGCCGAGGCGGATCTCCTTCCCCGACTCGCTCCCCGCGAGCTTGACGCCGAGCTCGTCGAGCTGCCACCAGTCGCCGCGCAGCCGCCGCACCGGCAGCATCCCGACGAAGCCGTCGCCGAACTCGACGAACGCGCCGGACGGGATCACCGACACGATCTCGCCGGCGAACTCGCGATCGCGCCCGCCGCCCGACTCGAACACCATCCGCTCGAGCAGGAACGCGCGCGCCACGTCGTCGGCGTCGCGCTCGATCAGCGCCGCGTCGCGCTCGCGCGCCGACGTCCACTCCCCCGCCTCCAGCAGCCGCGTGCGGTCGAACGGCTCCTCGCCCCCGCCCACCGCGGACAGCAGCCCGCGGTGGCAGACGACGTCCGGGTACCGGCGGATCGGCGACGTGAAGTGGCAGTACCGCTCGGAGCCCAGCCCGGCGTGGCCGAGGTTCTTGGGCGAGTACCACGCCTGCTTGAGCGTCCGGAGCACGAGCGTCGACAGCCCGCGGCGCCCCACGCCGTCGCGGCGCGCGACCTCCGCCTCCACCGCCCGCGACAGCTCGCCCGCGGCCTCGGCGGCGGCGGACGGCGCGATCGTGTCGGACATCGCCGGCGCCGGGACGCCGAGCGCCTCCAGCTGGCGCGCGAGGTGGACGACCGCCTCGGGCTTCGGCCGCTCGTGGACGCGGAAGAGCCCCGGGACGTCCCGGTCCTCCAGCAGCCCCGCGACCTGCTCGTTGGCCGCGATCATCAGGTGCTCGATCAGCCGGTGCGACTCGGTCTGCACCACCGGCGCGACCCGCTCGACGTTCCCGCGCCGGTCGAAGCGGAACTCCGGCTCGGCGCTGTCGATCGCGATCGCCTCCGGCCCGCGCGCCGACCCCAGCGCGGCGGCGGCGGCCCGGGCCGCGGCCAGGAGCTCCTCCGCCGCCGGCACCGCAACCGTCTCGACCCCCGCGAAGATCCGGTCCACCTGGTCGTAGTCGAGCCGCAGATCCGACCGGATCGACGACCGGTAGAAGGCGGACTTCACGACCTTCGAGCCCCGGATCTCCATCTCGACCGTCACCGCGAGCCGGTCGGCGTGCGGCACCAGCGAGCACGCGCCGTTGGACAGCGCCTCGGGGATCATCGGCTCCACCCGGCCGGGCACGTAGACGGAGGTCGAGCGCCGGTACGCCTCCCGGTCCACCAGCGACCCCGCCGGCACGAACGCCGTCACGTCCGCGATGTGGACCCACACGCGCCACGCCCCCTCACCCAGCACCGAAGCCGAGATCGCGTCGTCGAAGTCCTTCGCCGTCGCCGGGTCGATCGTGAACGTCGGCAGGTCCCGCAGGTCCCGCCGCCCCGTCCCGGAGCGCCCACCGCCCTCCGACGCCGCCCGCGCCTCGCGCTCCACCGCCGGGTCGAACCGCCGCCGCAGCCCGCGGTGGAACATCAGCGCCTCGAGCACGTCGGACGCGTTGTCCGCCGACCCGATCATGTGCACGAGCTTCGCGCCCGACTTCCCGCCCCGCCCGCTCACGCGGACCAGCGCGACCGCGCCCTCGCGCAGCCGCTTGTCCTTCTCCATCGACACCCGCGGCCCCGGCTCGAAGAACGGCTCGCCCGCCCAGAACGAGCCGCGCCGCGTAAGCCGCACGACGAGCGGCGCGCCGACGTTGCGCGCCGCCGAAGGCCCCCGCCGCTGGCGCCCGTGGTCGCGCGGGCTCACGGCGTGGTGGCGAGCGCCTTCACGGCCGCGTCGACGCCCTCGTCCACCCGCGGCGTCGACGCCTTGTCCTGCGCCTTGACGTCCGGCGTCAGGCCCGAGCCGGTCTTCGTCCCCTTGCCGCCCAGGTTCCGCCCCGAGGGGAGGAAGTACTGGCCGACGGTGATGTCCAGCGCGCCGCCGTTCTGCAGCTCGACCACCTCCTGGAAGACGCCCTTGCCGAACGTCCGCGTGCCGACGATCCGCGCGCGCTTGGTGTCCTGCAGCGCGCCGGCGACGATCTCGGAGGCCGAAGCCGTCCCGCGGTCCACGAGCACGACGAGCGGCGTGTCGGGCGCGACGGGCTTGCCGGTCGCGCGGTAGACGCGCTCGGGCACCGCGCGGCCCTTCGTCGTGACGATCTTGCCGTCGCGGATGAACGCCGACGCGATCAGCCGCGCCTCGTCCACCAGCCCGCCGCCGTTGCGGCGCAGGTCGAAGACGATGCCCGCGACCTTCTCCTTCTCAACGGCCTTGCGGACTGCCGCGGCGACCTCGCCGTGCGCGCCCGAGCTGAACGTCGAGAGGCGGATGACCGCGTACTTCTTGCCGCCGCGCCGCTCGATCTCCGAGGCGACGACGGGGACCGAGACCTGCGCGCGGGTCAGCTCTACGTCCCGCTTCTTCCCGCCGCGCTCGTACGTGAGACGCACCTTGGTGCCCGACTCGCCCTTGATCCGCGCCGAACCGAACTCCGCCGTCTTGCCGGCGAGCGAGACGCCGTCGGCCGCGGTGAGCACGTCGCCCGTCCGCAGGCCGCCGGACTTGGCGGGCGACTTGTCGTACACGTGCGTGATCTGCAGGCCGCGCTTGACCGCCTGCACGTTCATGCCGACGCCGCTGAACCGCGCGTCGCTCTGCTCGCGGTACTCGCGGTACTCCTTGGGGTCGAAGTACGCGGAGAAGCGGTCGTCCAGGCCGGTCACCATGCCGCGGATCGCCTCGTTCGACAGCTCGTCGCCTGGGATCTTGCGGTAGTAGTCGTCCTTGATCTTCGCGACGGCGTCGTCGACGACCTGCTGGTCGTCGCTGCGGACCACGTCGCGGAGCGGCTCGGGGAGGAACGTGCTGTGTCCGCCGAGCCACATGCCCAGCAGCAGGGCGCCGAGCAGGCCCACGAGGGCGGCGAGGGGGGCTCTCATATGCAGTCCGCCACGATAGGCGTCGCGGCTCAAGCGTGGGTCAAGCGGCGTGCGCCTGCGCGCCCAGCTGCGCCCGCCACGCCGCCTGGAGCCGCTCGACCGCCTCGCGCAGCACCGGCAGGTCGGCCGCGCACGTGATGCGCACGTGGTCGAGGAGCATCTCCTGCGGCGCCGCCGCCGCGCCGGTCGTCAGGCCGACGCCGAAGCTGAGCGCGGTCGCCGCGAACCGGTCGCCGTGGCCGGCGGGGAGGCGACACCAGATCGAGTAGCCGCCCTTCGGCACCGTCTGCTCCCACTCGGGGATCGCCTCGTGCAGCAGCCCCGACACGACCTCGTAGTGGTCGCGGGCGCGGGTGCGGGCGCGCTCGATCACCTCGTCGATGCGGGGCAGCGCGGCGACGACCGCGGCCTGGTCGAGCAGCCCGCTCCCCAGGTCGCGCGCGGTCTTCAGCCGGCCGAGCCGCAGGACGAGCGAGCGGTCGGCGCGCAGGAAGCCGGTGCGCAGGCCGCCCCACAGCGCCTTGCTGAACGAGCCGATCGTGACGACGTGCTCGATCTCCGTCATCGACGCGATGTGCGGCGGCTTCACGCCGTCGAAGACGAGGTCCGACAGCGTGAGGTCCTCGACCACGAGCACGTCGTGGCGGCGGCAGACCGCGAGCACCTCGCGCCGGCGCTGCTCGTGCATGATCGAGCCGGTCGGGTTGTGGCAGGTGGGGACGAGGAAGACGAGCGCCGGCGGCTGGACCGCGATGAGCCGCTCGAGGTCCTCCGGCCGGGGGCCGACCGCGTCGCGGCGGATGCCGAGGACGACCGCGCCCGCGCGGCTGAAGACCTCGATGGCGCCCGGGTAGGTCGGCGACTCGACGAGGACGCGGTCGCCCGGGCGGACGAGCGCGGTGGCGAGGAGCGAGATCGCGCCCTGGGCGCCGCTCGTGATCAGGAGCTCGTCGGCGGTGGTCGGCAGGCCTTGGGCGGTGAGCCTGGTCGCGAGGCCGTCGCGGAGCGCGGGGAGGCCCATCGGCGCGTAGCCGTGGTGGGGCGCGCCGCCGCGGAGGGCGTCGGCGGCGCTGGCGGCCAGCTCGGCGGTGAGCGGGGACGGCGGCGGCGCGCCGATCGTCAGGTCGATCGGGATGCCCGGGCCGCTCGCGGCCACCCGGTCCAGCTCGGGCGAGCGGTGGTGAGAGCCGGGGAGCCGGCGGGTCTGCTCGGCGATGGTCGTCCCGCTGCCGCGCCGCCGCTGGACCACGCCGCGGTCGGCGAGCGCCGCGTAGGCGGAGACGACGGTGCCGCGGGCGACGTCGAGCGCCTCGGCCAGCGTGCGCTCGGCCGGCAGCCGGGCGCCCGCGTCGAGCGCGGCGGCGTCCGCGGCCTCTTGGATCGCGTCGGCGAGCCGCAGGTAGAGCGGGCCTTTCCGGTACGTCCATGGGCCGATCGCCTCGATCAGCCGTTCCACCGTGAGGAATTGGCTCACGAAATGGCTCTTGCTCGCGATTGGCCCATGCCATGACTATGCCAATAGTCCACGACGAGCGCAAGGAGCGCTGACCCACATGAGCACGACGACGATCCGCACCGCCTCCCCCAACGACGCCCCGGCCCTCGTCCGCCTCGCGGCGCTCGACAGCGCCGCCGTCCCCGCGGGCGACGTCCTGCTCGGCGAGGTGGACGGCCGCCTCTGGGCCGCCGCGTCGCTCGACGGCGCCGGCGTCATCGCCGACCCCTTCCACCCCTCCGCCGAGGTGGCCGAGCTCCTCGTCGAGCGCGTCCGCCAGCTCCGCGGCCAGCGTGGCGGCCGCGCCGACGTCCATCTCGCCCGCCGCCTCACCGCCCGCCTGACGTAGCGGACCCGGAACGACGAACGGCGCCACCCGAGGGGCGGCGCCGTTCGTGCTGGCCGCGTGGCCCGCGCGTCAGACGCGCAGGAAGCGGCGGAGCGAGAGCCCCGAGCCGGCGGCGGCGACGCCGACGGACGCGGCGAGGAGCATGGCTGCCAAGAGCCGGAAGTCGATCGTGTCCGGCGCGGCGATGAGGGCGAAGTCCTGCGCGAGCGGGTCAACCAGCGCGACCTTCGCGACGAGCAGGAGGAGCAGCGCGAGCACGCCGCCCATGAAGCCGAGGATCACGCCCTCGATCACGAACGGCCAGCGGATGAACCAGTTCGTGGCGCCGACGAGCCGCATCACCTCGACCTCGCGCCGGCGGGAGAAGAGCGAGAGGCGGATCGTGTTCGCGACCAGCAGCACTGACGCGATGATCAGCAGCACCGACAGCACCGCCGCGGTCATCTTCACGACGCGCGTGGCGGAGAGGATCTTGTTCGTGTCCTCGCGCCGGTTCTTGACCTCGTCGATCGCCGGATCCGACGCGCCGACGAGCGACGCGCGCAGCTCCTCGACGTGGTCGGGCTTGTCGGGCGTGACGCGGAACGTGTCCGGCAGCGGGTTGGAGCCGAGCAGCTCGTACGCCTCCGGGTTGCGCTTCTTCTCGGCGGCGTACGCCTCCTCCTTGGAGACGTACTCGACCTTGCCGACGTACGGCGTGTCCTCGGCGATCGTGCGGCGGACGCGCTCGACGTCGCTGTCCTTCGCCTTCGAGCCGAGGTAGACGTCGACGATGACCCGCTCGCGCACCTCGTTGGCGGCGCCGGTCGTCGCCTGGACGATCGGGATGAAGACGCCGAGGACGAGGACGGTGACGAGCACCGACGCGATCGCGGCGAAGCTCGGGACGGCGTTGCGGCTGACCGAGCGCAGCGCCTCGCGGAGGAAGAAGCCGACCTTCATCGCCAGAGCCCGCCGATCTCGTCGTCGTCCGGCAGGTCGATGTTGTGGCCGCGCATCAGCGCGCCGAACTCCTGCGTGGACTCCTCGCGGTAGCCGCCGGCGGCGACGTCGCGGATGACCTTGCCCTTCGACAGCTCGACGACGCGGCGGCGCATGCGGTCGACCAGGTGGTGGTCGTGCGTGCAGACGACGACGGTCGTGCCCGTGCGGTTGATCCGGTAGAGCAGCTGCATTATCCCGATCGACGTCTCGGGATCGAGGTTGCCGGTCGGCTCGTCGGCGAGCACGAGCGGCGGGTGGTTGACGAACGCGCGCGCGACCGACACGCGCTGCTGCTCGCCGCCCGACAGCTGATCCGGGTAGTTGTGGAGCTTGGTCGAGAGGCCGGTCATGCGGAGGATGTCCGGGACCTTCTCGCGGACCTCCTTGCGGCTGCCGCCGGTCACCTGCAGCGCGTACGCGACGTTGTCGTGCACGGTGCGGGACGGGAGGAGCTTGAAGTCCTGGAAGACCGCGCCGATGTTGCGGCGGTAGTACGGCACCTTCTTGGCGGTGATGTCGCTCAGGTCGCGGCCGGCGACGCGGATCGAGCCGGACGTCGGGTCGACCTCCTTGAGGAGGAGCTTCATCAGCGTGGACTTGCCGGAACCGCTGTGGCCGACCAGGAAGACGAACTCGCCGCGCCGGATGTTCAGCGAGACGCCGTCGAGGGCGATGTCGCCGCCCTCGTACTTCTTGACGACGTTGCGGAGCTCGATGACCGGCGGCGCGAGGGCGCCGGGCGTGTGCGTGCGTGGGCGATCAGCCGTGAGGGCCATACCCGCAGAAGCGTAGGAGGCGGGGCCGGAAAGGGCTCAGATGCACGGGAATTTGCACCGGACCTCCACACGACGCCAGGCCGCGATCTCCTCCTCGCTCGACCTCCCACGAGGGTGTCACCGGTTGAATGGGTGGCCGCGGCCTGCGCATCATGCCCGAGTGAGGGACGGACCCTTCTGGGCGGCCGCGGTCGCGTGCTGCGCGGTGCTCGGCGCGGCGGGGCCGGCGGGCGCGCAGGACGCCGCGACCGTGGCG
>DATMVO010000148.1:0-3104 GCA_035563115.1 Solirubrobacteraceae bacterium | reverse complement strand
GGGCGCGCCCGAGGGGCCGATCCCCGACGCGCTGCGCCACACCGTCCCGGGGCTGGATCCCGTGCGCCTGCGCGAGGCGGTCGCCGCCTTCGCCCCGCACGTGCGGCTGACGGAGTCCGCTGGCGGCCTGTGACCCTCCTTCAGCCGCCGGACTGCGTGCGCGAGACGACCTTCCCGTCGCTCGTGAACGTCACCCGCGCGGGACCCTCGTCCGGCTGGCTGGCGAACGCGCCGCAGCCGCGCGCGGCGGTCAGCGACACGCGCCGGTCGCCCGAGCGGCCGACGAGCCCCAGCACCGCGTCCTGGTCGGTGTTGACGAGGACGAAGACGTGCCGGCGCGGAACCGGGCTCTCGTCGGTGCGGCTGAAGCCGTCGTCGCGCCCGCGCGACGCCTGCTGGAGGAGGAGCACCGACGAGCCCTTGCGCTCGGGCGCGTCGTCGAGGAGCCGGTGGAGCGCCAGCGCGTCGTCCGCGCTCATCGGGCAGTCGTTGGCGCGGCCCGCCGGCGCCGCAGTGGTCGCCGTGGTCGTCGCCGCGGCGGCGGGCGGGCCGTCGTCGCCGTCGCCGCCGCACGCGCCCACGGACGCGCCGAACGCGAGCACCGCGACAAGGGGGACTGCTCGGATCCGCATCCTCCTCTCCTTTCCCGCGCCGCCCCGGGCAAACGTCGCGTCGCGCGCGCCGCACGCGCGCGCGAGACGGCCGTGACCGGGTAGCGGGGCGAGCATGGAACCGCTTCGCAAGGATGCAGTGGACGGGATCCCCGTCTGGTGGGCGCCGGCCCCGGGCCGCTCCAGGCGACGATCGCCTTCCGCGTCGGCATGGCCGACGAGCCGTTCGCGCTCCGCGGGAACCGGGTCAGCCGCGACCTGCAGGAGGACGAGGAGCTCCTGCGGCTCGCCGAGCTCGAGGACCGCGACGGGCCCGCTCTCTTCGCCGTCACCGACCGGCGGGTGATCCTCCACTACGTCGGGCGCGGGGGCGAGGGCGACAGCGACCTCCGCCGCGAGACGGCACGCGCGCGGCTCTCCGACGTCGCCTCGTTCATCGACGAGGACGGCGACGCGATGCTGCGCTTCCGCATCGGCGACGCGGACGAGGCCACGGCCATCGGGCCGTTCGAGGCCGACGTCGCCGACGCCGTCGCGGAGGCGCTCGGCGGGGCGCCCGGAGCGGCCCGCGGCGCGGATTTCGCGGGCGATGTCGAGAACGCGGACGCGGCTCCGTCCTTGGGGTGAACTCGGCCACAATGGGCCGGATCGCACCAAGGAGAGAACCATGGCCAAGTACCTGCTGCTCAAGCACTACCGCGGCGCCCCGGCGGCGGTCAACAACGTCCCGATGGACCAGTGGGAGCCGGACGAGGTCGACGCGCACATGCAGTACATGCGCGACTTCGCCAACCGGCTGCGGGAGACCGGCGAGTACGTCGACGGCCAGGCGCTCGCGCCGGAGGGGATGTTCGTCCGCTACGACGGCGAGGGGCGCCCGCCGGTGACGGACGGCCCGTTCGCGGAGACGAAGGACCTCATCGCGGGCTGGATGATCATCGACGTCGACACCTACGATCGGGCGATCGAGCTGGCCGGTGAGCTGTCGGCGGCGCCCGGGGCGGGCGGGAAGCCGATCCACGAGTGGCTCGAGCTCCGCCCCTTCTACGGCGTCACGGCGACGGCCACCGCCACCGAGTGAACGAGCCGCTGCTGCGGGAGCTCGTGCCCGCGGTGATCGGCATCCTCGTCCGCCGCGGCGCGAGCTTCGCGGCGGCCGAGGACGCGGTGCAGGAGGCGCTGGTCGAGGCGTGGCGGGTGTGGCCGGACGATCCGCCGCGGGACCCGAAGGGGTGGCTCGTGACGGTCGCGTGGCGGCGGTTCCTCGACGCGGCGCGGGCCGAGGGCGCGCGGCGGCGGAGGGAGGAGGAGGTGGCGGAGACGGCGCCCGTGGGGGAGATCCGCGCCGGCGCGGACGTCGACGACACGCTGCAGCTCTACGTCCTCTGCGCGCACCCGTCGCTGACGCCGGCGTCGGCCGTCGCGCTCACCCTCCGCGCGGTCGGCGGCCTGACGACGCGGCAGATCGCGCAGGCCTATCTCGTCCCGGAGGCCACCATGGCGCAGCGGATCAGCCGCGCCAAGCGGACCGTCGCGGGCGTCCGGTTCGACCAGCCGGGCGACGTCGCGACCGTGCTCCGCGTGCTCTACCTCGTCTTCAACGAGGGCTACTCCGGCGACGTCGACCTCTCCGCCGAGGCGATCCGGCTCACCCGCCAGCTCGCGCGGCACACCAGCCACGAGGAGGTCGCGGGCCTGCTCGCGCTCATGCTCCTCCACCACGCGCGGCGCCCGGCGCGGACCACCGCTGACGGCCGGCTCGTGCCGCTCGCCGAGCAGGACCGCGCGCTGTGGGACACGCGGACGATCGCCGAGGGCGTCGAGATCCTCCAGGCCGCGCTGGCCCGCGACCGGCTGGGGGAGTTCCAGGCGCAGGCGGCGATCGCGGCGCTCCACGCCGACGCGCGGCGCGCCGAGGAGACCGACTGGGTGCAGATCGTCGGCTGGTACGACGAACTGCTCCGGCTCACCGGGAGCCCGGTGGTGGCGCTAAACCGGGCCGTCGCGGTCGGCGAGGCCGACGGTCCCGCGGCCGGTCTCGCGGCTCTGGCCACAGTGGATCCCGGCCTGCCCCGCCACACCGCCGCCTCGGCGTACCTCCACGAGAAGGCGGGCGACCTGGCGACCGCGGCACGGCTGTACGCCGACGCCGCCCGGACGGCCCCGAACCTCGCCGAACGCCACCACCTCACCCGGCAGGTGGCGCGGATCAGCCAGATGCTCCGTGGATGAGCCTGCGTCAGGGTGTGTGCTCCACCTGCAGCGCGTAGAGCACGACCTGGCCCTGGGCGTCGGGAGCATCGCCCCGTGACAGGTTGGACTGCACGTAGCTGCCGGCCTTGAAGTACCACCCCGACCCGCTCGTGACGATATCGGCCTTCTGCGTCCCGTTGTAGGACACCCGGATGTGGCCGTCGGCGGCGGCGATCTCGAGGTCGTAGGGCGTGCCGAGGGTGTACGCCGGATCGAGGGTCGCGTCGTCGTCGCCGTCGT
>DATMVO010000147.1:0-11619 GCA_035563115.1 Solirubrobacteraceae bacterium | reverse complement strand
GTCGTCGTCCAGCTGCCCGACGTGCGTGACGCCGTCCGTCGACCACATGTCGAGGTGGACGTGCTCGTGGGGGAGCGTGAAGCCGAGCTCCTCCGGCGCGACCGGCCCGCGGACGGTCTGGACCCTGCCTGCGGCGGCCATCGGCGCTAGGCGGCCACGGCGCGCATCCGCCGCGCCGGGTCGGGCTGCGGGTGCGCGGCGAGCAGCGCGCGCGTGTACTCGTGCTGCGGCGCCTGGAAGACCGCGGCGGTCTCGCCCAGCTCGACGATGCGGCCGGTCTGCATCACCGCCACGCGGTCGCAGACCTCCGCGATCACCGCCAGCTGGTGGGCGACGAAGACGATCGCGACGCCCAGCTCGGCCCGCAGGTCGACGAAGAGCCGCAGCAGCTGCGCCTGCACGGAGACGTCGAGCGCGCTGACGGCCTCGTCGGCGATCAGCACCTCCGGGTCGACGGCCAGCGCCCGCGCGATCGCCACCCGCTGGCGCTGGCCGCCGGAGAGCTCGCGCGGCTTGCGCGCCGCGAACGACGCCGACAGGTGCACGCGCTCGAGGAGCGCGGAGACGAACGCGTCGCCGTCCTCCGCGCCCGGTCGCTGGTGCACGCGCCCG
This sequence comes from Solirubrobacteraceae bacterium, assembly GCA_035563115.1. Lineage (GTDB taxonomy): Bacteria > Actinomycetota > Thermoleophilia > Solirubrobacterales > Solirubrobacteraceae > CADCVT01. Next base: position 11,007 of record DATMVO010000147.1, on the reverse strand, counting down.
GCCTCCAGCAGCGCGTCCCCCACGCTCATCCGCGGGTTGAGCGACGCGTACGGGTCCTGGAAGACCATCTGCATCCGCCGCCGCAGCTCGCGCAGCTCACCGCCGCGCGCCGCCAGCATGTCCGCGTCGCCCAGCCGCACCGCGCCCGCGTCCGGCTCGACCAGGCGGATGAGGCACCGCGCGAGCGTCGTCTTGCCGCTCCCCGAGCCGCCGGCCAGGCCGAGGATCTCGCCCCGCCGCAGCGAGAACGAGACGTCGTCGACCGCGCGGTGCACGGCCTTCTCCTGCCGCGTCATGCGCTCGGTCAGCGTCTGGCGCAGGCCGAAGTCCTTCGTCACACCCGCGACGTCGAGCACCACGTCCCCGCTCATGCGGTCACCGCCTCGGTCGTCCTGAACGGCTGGATCGGGCACGCCGACGCCTGCGCGGTCCCGACCGGGACGAGCGCCATCGACACCGCCTCGCACTCGGGCCGGGCGTACGGGCACCGCGGCGCGAAGACGCAGCCGGGCAGCTCCTCGCCCAGCTCGGGCGGGCGGCCGGGGATGCCGGCCCGCGGCACCTCGCTCCGGTCGCGCGCGGCGGCCTCCAGCTCGGGCACCGACTCGAGCAGCGCGCGCGTGTACGGGTGCTGCGGGTCGCGGTAGAGCGTCTCCACCGGCCCGGTCTCCACGATGTGGCCGCCGTACATGACGGCGACGCGGTCGCACACCTGGGCGATGACGCCGAAGTCGTGCGAGACGAGGAGGATCGCCATGCCGAGCCGCTCGCGCATCTCCAGCAGGAGCTCGAGGATCTGCGCCTGCGTGGTCACGTCGAGCGCGGTGGTCGGCTCGTCGGCGATCAGCAGCCGCGGCTCGCTCGCCGTCGCGAGCGCGATCATCACGCGCTGGCGCATGCCGCCCGACAGCTCGTGCGGGTAGGCGAGCAGCCGCCGGCGCGGCTCGGGGATCCCGACCCGTTCGAGCAGCGCGACCGCCTCCTCCCGCGCCTGCGCCTTGCCCATCCCGCGGTTGACCCGCAGCGTCTCCATCAGCTGGTCGCCGATCCGGTAGACCGGGTTGAGCGAGCTGAACGGGTCCTGGAAGATCATCCCGATCTCCTTCGCCCGCAGCGAGCGCAGGTCGCCGTCGCCGAGCGCCAGCACGTCGCGCCCGTCGAAGCGGACCTGGCCCTCCAGCACGCGGCCGCCCGCAGGGACGAGCCGCATCACCGACCGGCAGGTCAGCGACTTGCCCGACCCGGACTCGCCCACGAGGCCGACGATCTCGCCCGGGGCGATATCGAGGCCGACGTGGCGGACGGCGCGGAGCGGCTCGTCGCCGGCCCCGAACCCGATGCTCAGGGCGTCGATGGTGAGCAGGGGCTCGGTCATGCGCGTGCTCCTCGTCGCAGCAGCTTGCCGTCGGACAGGCCGTCGCCGACGAGGCCCACGCCGACGCCGAACGCGACGAGGACGAGGCCGGGCAGCGTGGCGACCCACCACGCGTCGAGCAGGTTCGCCTGCCCCTGGGCGATCACCGAGCCGAGCTCGGCGTTCGGCGGCTGCGCGCCGAGGCCGAGGTACGACACGCTCGCCAGGAGCATGAGGTTCACGACGAGGTCGAGCGTCGAGTAGATCAGCGACGTGCGGATCAGGTTCGGCACCGCGTGGCGCAGGATCGCCCTGCGCCGCGAGTACCCGAGCGCCGTCGTCGCGAGCATGAACGGCTGCTCGCGCATGACGAGCATCTCCGAGCGCGCGAGCCGCGCGTAGAGCGCCCAGCCCACGAGCGGCACGCCGATCAGCACGCCCTTCACGCCCGGGCCGGTGATCGCCACGATCGCGATCACGAGCACGATGAAGGGGAACGCGAGCATGACGTCCACGATGCGCGAGATCACCGCGTCGACCCAGCCGCCGAAGTAGCCGGCGACCGCCCCGGCGACGACGCCGATCGGCAACGCGGCGTACGTCACGAAGAAGACGATCGCCAGGTCGATCCGCAGCCCGTACAGCGTGCGGCTGAAGACGTCGCGGCCGCTGTCGTCGGTCCCGAACAGGTGGTCGGGCGACGGCGCGGCGAGCAGGTTCGAGAAGTCCAGCTCGTTCTGGTCGTACGGCGCGAGCAGGGGCGCGAAGATCGCGGCGAGCACGAGCGCGCCCACGATCGTCGCGCCGACCTGCACGGTCCGCGGCTGCCCGCGGAGCAGCAGGAGCCGGCCGAGCCGCGGGCGGCGGCGCGCCGGGGCCGGCGTGGGGGTGACGGCAGCGGCGCTCATCGGCCGAGCCTCACGCGCGGATCGATGGACGCCTGCACGAGATCGGTCGCGAGGCTGATCGCCACGACCGCCGTGCCGGCGATCAGGGCGATCGCCTGGACGATCTCGTAGTCGCGCCGCTGCACCGACTGGAGCAGCAGCGAGCCGAGCCCCGGGATCTGGAACACCGCCTCGACGACGATCGAGTAGCCGATCAGCAGGCCGAGGTTGACCGACAGCACGGTCAGCGTCGGCATGATCGCGTTGCGCATCGCGTGCTTGACCATCACCCGGCGTGGGCTCAGCCCGCGCGAGGTGGCGGCCTCGACGTACTCGCTCTTGAGCACCTCGATGAGGCTGGACCGCAGCGTGCGGGCGACGATCGTCGAGAGCGTGAGGCCGAGGGTGATCGCCGGGAGCGTGAGCGTCCGGAGCATCCCCCCGATCCCCGTCTCGTAGCCCGAGACGGGGAACCACTTGAGCCCGAGCCCGAAGACGAGCGCGAGCATCAGCCCGACCCAGAAGGCGGGCATCGCGAACGCGAACGTCGTGAGCAGGCGGATCGCGTGGTCGACGACGCCGTTCGGCCGCCACGCCGCGATGACCGCCAGCGGGATGCCGACGACGACCGACACGAGCAGGGCGTAGCCGATCAGCAGGGCGCTCGGCTCGACGCGCTGGCCGACCACCTCCGCCACCGGCGCGTTGAGCGTCAGCGAGTACCCGAGATCCCCGGTGACGGCGTTCGACACGAACGCCCAGAACTGCGCGAGGAGCGAGTCGTCGAGGCCCAGCTGCTCGCGGGCGAAGGCGATCGACTCCGGGGTGGCGCGGCTCCCGAGCGTCTGCTGCACCGGATCGCCGGGCACCAGGTGCATGATCAGGAACGTCGCCACCGCCAGGCCGAACAGCACGACGACCGCGAGCGCGAGACGGTGGAGGAGGTAGCCCAGCACGGTCTGCCTCCTACGGCTTGGCCGCCGTCTGGGAGGCCATCCAGCTGTCCTCGAGGTGGTCGGCCCCGAGCGCGTTGATCGACGTGCCGCAGACGTCCTTGCCGTGCACGTTGACGTACGGGACGTTCATCACGTTGATGACGGGCGACTCGTCGAGCATCGCCTTCTGGATCTCGGGCCACAGCTTCGCCCGCTCGGCCTCGTCCGGCGTGGTGGTGAACTTCGCCACCATGTCGCCGATCTCGCCGCTGTCCCAGTGCGTGAAGAAGTTGTCGATGTCGGGCGAGTTGGCCACGAAGGTCGCGTACTCGTCCGGCACCACCACGTCGCTGGTGAACTGGGCGTAGGGGAACGTCAGGTCGTAGTCGCTCTTGTTGAAGCGGTCGGTGACCTCGGCGGACTCCTGCTCGACGAGCTTGACCTTGATCCCGATCGCGCCGAACTGCTGCTGGATCAGGAGGCCGAGCTGCTTGTAGTAGTCGTAGCCGGCGGGGTACTGGAGCGTCGTCGAGAACCCGTCCGGGAAGCCCGACTTGGCCATCAGCTCCTTGGCCTTGTTCACGTCGTACGCGTACGGCGGCACCTGGTCGGCCGGCGCGTCGTACTTGAGCGCGGGGAGGATCGAGTTCGGGATCGTCCCGACGCCGCGGAAGATGCCCTGATTGATCTGCTCGCGGTTGAGCGCGTGCTGCATCGCCTGCCGCACGTTCTTGTCCGCCAGCTCCTTGCGCTGGTGGTTCATCCACATGCCGACGAAGAGCGGCACCTCGGCCTTCTGGAGGCTGAGCTTCTGGTCGCCGTTGAGCGCGTTGATCTGCGAGAACGGCACGCCGTCGGCGATCTGCGCCTGGCCGTTCTTGACCGCCAGCATCCGCGAGTTCGAGTCGGACGCGAAGTTGAAGCGGATCTTGTCGAGGTAGGGCTTGCCGTCCTCCCAGTAGTGCGGGTTGCGCACGAAGGTGACGTGGGAGCCGCGGACGAACTCGTCGACCATGTACGGCCCGGTCCCGTAGGGCTTCTTGAAGAACGCCTTCTCGTCCGCCTCGACCGCCTTCTTCGGCACGATGAAGGCCGGGAAGATCGAGATGTTGTAGAGGAAGGACGCGACCGGCTCCTTCAGCTTCACCTCGACGGTCTTGTCGTCGACGACCTTGGACGAGCCGTAGCCGCCGGCCACGACGCTCATGACCTGGTTGATCTTCGGATCGCCGAAGCGGTCGAGGGTGAACTTGACGTCCTCCGCGGTGACCGGGTCGCCGTTGCCGAACTTGATGCCGTCGCGGAGCGTGAACGTGTACGTCTTGCCGTCGTCCGAGACGTCCAACTTCTCGGCGACGCCGCCGACGAGGTCCTGCGTCTTGCCCGTCGGGTCGGAGCGGACGAGGCCCTGGTAGACGAGCTCCGTGGCGAAGATGTCGCCGTTGCCGTTGCGGAGCGTGATCGGGTCGAGCGACTGGGTCTCCGAGCCGCGCGAGTAGACGAGCGTGCCGCCCGTGACCGGCTTGCCCGTGCAGTTCTTCGCCGCGCCGCCCGCGCCGATCTGCTCCACCGCGACCGCGTCACCCCCGCCGCCGTTGTCCGAGCCGCCACAGGCGGTCAGGCCCAGCGCGGCGCAGAGCACGCCCGCCGTCAGCCATCGCGTCGTCTTCATCTTCTCTCTCCTTGTGACTGGCCGACCGACAGCCGGCCGAGCTCCTGTTCGGCGAGCGCGACCTGGCGCTCCCGGGTGACCCGCTGCGGATCGAGCAACGCGTGGAGGCTCAATCCGTCGATCAGCGCCAACAGGCGCTCTGCGAGGTCGTTCGGATCCCCTCCGACGACCTCCCCTGCCTCCTGCCCCTCGGCGACGAGCGCCGCGAGCCGGTCCACCAGCAGCGGTCCGCGCCGCCAGGTGTGCTCGTCCTCGCTCGGCCCCTGCCGGATCGAGCGGCTCCAGTAGTTCATGAGGAACCGCGTCTCCTGCTCGCGATCGTCGTCGAGCGGCAGGTTGTCCAGGACGAGCTCCCGCAGGGCCGCAAGACCCGTGAGCCCCGCGAGCTTCTCGTCCCAGCGCTCCTCGATCCGCTCCAGCGCCAGGCGCAGGGCGGACGCGAGGATGTCGTCCTTGTCGGCGAAGTAGTGCGCGAGCACGCCGGAGGACCAGCCCGTCTCCTTCGCGAGCGAGCGGATCGTGGCCTTCTCCAGGCCGTCCCGGGCGATGACCGCCCAGACGGCGGCCAGGAGCTCCTCGCGCCGCTGCTCGTGGTCGACGTTCTTCGGCACGCGGGTCAGGCCTCCGCCGGCTGGCGGGACGGGGTGGCGGCCATGAACCAGAGCGCCTCGTCGAGGTCGCGCGCGCCGGCGTCCGAGCCGAGCCCGCGCATGTTGAGCGCGCCGGCCGCGGCGCCGAGCATGCAGGCCTCGTCGAGCGACCAGCCGGCGGCGCGGCCGACGATCGTCCCGGCGCAGAACGCGTCCCCGCAGCCGGTCGTGTCGACCACCGGCGCGTCGAACGCGTGGAGCCGGCGCTCGCCCTTGGCGTCGATGACGAGCGCGCCGTCGCCGCCGCACTTGACCACGACCGCGCCCTCGGGGTGAGTCAGCGCGTGGAGGGCGCGGCCGGCGGCGAGCACGTCGCTCTCCCCCGTGATCGCCAGCGCCTCGCCGTCGTTGGGCATGAAGACGTCCACGTGCGGGAGGCAGAGCGCGAGCAGGTCCATCAGGTCGTCGCGCTTGACGCCCAGGCAGTCCGCCGTGGTCATGAGGCCCGCCGCGCGCGCCCGCCGCAGCAGCTCCGCGGCCGGCTCGCCGTCGAGCGCGGGGAGCGCGCCGACGCCGCCGAGGTGGAGCACGTCGCACTCCGCGACCGGCTCCCACGGCACGTCTTGCGCCGCGAGCGTCATGTTCGCCCCCGGGACGTGGAAGGCGGGGCGGCTGCCGTCGGGGTGGATCGGCAGCATCGTCGCCGACGTCTGGACGCCGGTGCGGCGGACGATCCCGCTCGTGTCGACGCGCTCCTGCGCGAGCATGCTCAGCAGGAAGTCGCCGACGTGGTCGGTGCCGATCGCGCCGACCGCGAGGACGTCCGCGCCGAGCCGGGCGAGGTCGACGGCGGTGCCGCCGCCGGTGCCCGCCGCGGTCATCCGGATCTCGTCGAGGATCAACGCGTGCTGGCCCACCGGCAGCTCGGTCACCGGCCGGCCGAGGACGTCGACGATGTAGATGCCGACGCAGGCGACGCGCGGGCGCGAGGCGCGGATGGCCTCCTCGGGGGTCGTGGTCATGCGGGCGCCTCCTGCGGGGCGCCGTAGTTGAGGGCGCGGCTCTGCGCGACCACCGCGTCGAGCTCGTCCTTGGCGAGGATCCGCGGCGCGCCCATCACCCGCGCGTGCCAGTAGACCGAGGCGAGCCACTCGAGCTGGTGGGCCTGCTCGACGGCGGCCGCGAGGAAGCGGCCGGTGGCGACCGCGCCGTGGTTGGCCATCAGCGCGGCGGTGCGCCCTTCGAGCGCCTGCCCGACGGTCTCGGCGAGGTCGGACGAGCCGAACGTCGCGTACGGCGCGACGCGTACCGGGCCGCCGAACGTCGTCGCGACGTAGTGGACCGGCGGGATCTCGTCGAGGAGCGTCGAGAGGACCGTCGCGAAGTGCGAGTGGGTGTGGACGACGGCCTGCGCGTCCGGCACCGACGCGTACGCGATGCGGTGCAGCGTGCTCTCCGACGACGCCTCGGACGGCCGGTCGTGCGCGGCGTCCGTGCTGCCGTCGGCGAGCGCGACGCAGACGCAGTCGGCCGGGTCGATCGCGGCCAGCCGGGCGCTGCGCGGCGTGATGAGCATGTGCGCGCCGCGGCGCACGCTCAGGTTGCCGGACGAGCCGACGACCAGGCCGCTCGTGGCGACCTGCGCCGCGGCGGCGCAGAGCGCCTTCCGGTCGTCGGTGGTGAACGGGTCCGCCATCGTGGCTTTCAGTCGGCGCCGTACTCGGCGCGGACGGCGGCGAACGCGGCGTCGGTGCCCTCGAGCGCGCGGTCGATCGTCGCCTCGTCGTGGGCGGTCGAGATGAACCAGTTGTGGACGGGGTGCAGGTAGACGCCGTTGAGCGCGCACTGGCTTGACCAGAGCGCGGCCTTCTCCCACTCCGGGTCGTCGGCGAAGGAGAGGAACGGGAGCGACGGCGGGCCGGTGACGGAGACCGTGAGGCCGTGCGCGGTGCCCTGCTCGCGCAGCCCGTCCTGGAGCCGGCGGCCGGACGCGGCCATCGTCGCGATGCCGTCGCTCGCCTCCAGCTCGTCCAGCGTCGCCATCGCGGCGGCCATCGGCGCGCCCGCCATCCAGAACGAGCCGGTCGCGTAGACGCGGGTGGCGGCCTCGCGCAACGGCTCGGCGCCCATCAGCGCGGCGAGCGCGTGGCCGTTGGCCAGCGACTTGGACCAGGCGCTGAGGTCGGCGCGGACGCCGAGCGCCTCCCAGCTCCCGCGCGTGTCGAGCCGCAGCCCGCAGCGGACGTCGTCGATGATCAGCGCGGCGCCGAGCTTGTCGCACAGCGCGCGCAGGCCGCGGGCGAACTCGGGCTCCGGGTCCTCCAGGTCGCGGAAGACGTCGTGGCGGATCGGCGTGACGACGATCGCCGCGATGTCGTCGGAGGCGAGCGAGATCGCGGACTCGACCGAGGTGAGGTCGTTGTACTCGAAGAAGATCGTGTTCGCGTGGTCCTGCGGCGTGAAGCCGGCGGCGTTCGCGCCCAGCGACCAGCCGCCGATCCCGTGGTAGGAGCCGCGCGCCATCAGGACCTTCGTGCGGCCGGTGGCGGCGCGTGCGACGGTGAGCGCGAGCTGCGTCACGTCGTTGCCGTTCTTGGCGAACATCGTCCAGTCGGCGTGCGGGACGTTGTCGACCAGCCGCTCGGCGAGGTCGACCATCACCGGCGCCGGGCCGTTGAAGACGTCGCCGCCGTCGAGCGCCGCCTTGGCCGCCGCGTCGACCTTCGGGTGCGCGTGGCCGAGCAGGATCGGGCCGAACGAGCACATGAGGTCGACGTACTCCTTGCCGTCGACGTCCCAGATCCGCGCGCCCTCGCCGCGCGCCCAGAACTGCGGGTAGCCGGCCGGCATCTTGTTGATGCTCAGGTGGCCGTACACGCCGCCGGGCACGACCTTCTGCGCCCGCTCGCGCAGGCCGGCATCGACCCTCCCGCGCGGGGTGGTGGGAACTGCGCTCATGCTCCTCCTCGTCCGGCTGCCGAGGTGTCCGGCGGCCTTGGCCGGGTTTTATTCCAGACGTCCGAAATAAAGTCAACGACGAATTTTCCTCTTCTGACATCAGGTCGAGCGCGCACCGCCCGCTGGTCGGTTCTTCCCCGCCCGCCCGCTGTCTGGGGACCGACACGTCTCTCAAGCCGAGAGCCGCGTCGGCCGATCTGGTTCCGCGATGGCGACGGAGCTGACCGAGATCGAGATCACCGTCCAGTGCGAAGCGCTCGGGAAGGCGTGCACCTCGCCGAGCTTCGGATGGAAGCCGTGGGACGACGCGCTACCCGAGCTCGACGAGCTGCGGCACGCGACGAAGGACGCCGGCTACCGCCTGCCCAACCCTCACGACGCCGTCGCGGTGCAGGTCTGGCTGGACGTCCCGCTCGCCCGCCCCGGCGTCGCCGATCCGGAGGTGCGCGGTCATGTCGATGCGATCGTCGAGCACCTCGCCGACATCGCCGCCGCGCGGCATCCGAAGCAGCGCGGTCGGATCGTGAAGGAGCTCTCGGCATGGTTGGCGTGGGCCTGCGAGACGCCCGCGAAGGCGGTCGAGCTGACCGCGCTCGGCATCGACGCGCCCTCCCACGCCGACGACCTGCGCGTCCGGACGGACGGCCGCCGTGCGCTCTTCGTCTCGGCGCGATCCATCCCCGCCGACGGGACGTGCCCCGGAGTGCACCTCCGGTTCGCGGTCGGCCCGGATCGCTTCGGCTTGCGCGTTGACGGACGACCGGAGCGGCGCACCCGCGGCCGGGTCGCGGCGCCGAACGAGCCGATGACCTTCGGGATCTTCCCGCTCCTCAACGCGTTCACCACGGCCGTCGACGCGCTCGGCGAGAGGGCCCGGACGCACGAGCAGTCCGCCCACGCGCCGGTGGACGACATGAACGACGAGGAGGTGCGACGGCTCCTCGGCGAGCACAGCCTGCTCTTCTCCGCGCACACGCATCTCGCGGCGCGCCAGACCGAGACGGTGCGTCGGCTCAACCGGCTCACCGCCTCGGGACGGGACGATGCGGTGACGGCGAGCGATCCCGATCTCGAGCGGCTCGCCGTCCTCGAGGAGCAGCTCGAGGACGCCAAGGGACGGATCGACGGCGCCTCCCAGTACCTCGTGGCCGCGAGCTCGTTCGAGCTCAGCCGCCAGACGAAGGAGCAGGGCGAGCGCACGGAGCTCCTCGCACGTGTCGCCGCGATCCTCGTCCCGCCGACGCTGGTCGTCGGCGCTCTGGGGGCGAACGTCCTCCCCTGGGACGACACCGACTCGTGGGAGCCCATTGTCGGGATGCTCATCTTGATGGTCGCGTCCGCGCTCGGCGCCAGCCTCGTCGTGGCGCAGGTGCTCCGCGAGCGCGCGCAGCGATGGAAGAAGGGTCGCGCCGCGACCGTGGCGGTCTTCGCCGTCATCGCCCTGCTCGGAGGCGCCCTCGGCGTGTGGCTGCTCCTCGACGGAACGACGGTCCGCAGCGGGGAGCCGGAGGTGCGCGTGATCGAGCGGGTGGTGGAGCACAACCCGGTGCCGGTGCCGGTCTTCGGGCCGGGGAAGTAGGGGTCCCGGGGCCCGGGCCGGGGGTCCGGAGAACGAGAGAACCCCCGATGCGCCGTGGGGGCGGCGCGACGAGGATCGGCGCCATGGTTCGCTCTGCTCTTCGCCTGATCCCCGCCGCCCTGGTGCTCGCCGCGCTGCCCGCCGCGACCGCCTCCGCCGAGCCGTCCGAGAAGGCGACGCTGAAGTTCGACGTGACGCTCGAGCTCGAGCGCACCGTGGAGTGGCAGGAGCCGTTCCGGATCCGGTACAAGGACTGCAACGGCGACCACTACCTCGCCGCGCGCGGCGAGGAGAGCTGGAAGATGAGCGGCAAGGGCCGGATGCTCGCCACGGTCGCCGGCGGCCGCGTGACGTGGCACATGGGCGACGACTGGTTCGAGCGCGAGCCGCTCACCGCCAAGGCGCACATCACCCGTGCGTGGTCGAACAAGAGCGGGACGACCGGCGGCTGGTGCGGCGGCGGCGACGAGGACCCGCCGAAGGAGAACGACTGCGGCGGGCTCATCGTCCCGTTCACGGTCGACGTCACCGGCAGCGCGGGTGGCGGCGCGCTGCAACTACAGGAGACCCGGGGCTCGTCGCCGCGCGAGCGGTACGACTTCTACCGCTGCACGTTGCTGACGCCGAAGGGCGTCGCCGTTGGCAGCCTCCCGCGGCTCCCCGGCAAGGTCCCGGTCGCCGCACTGCGCGGCAAGCGGCCGATCGTCGTCGGGGACAAGAAGACGTACGGCCCCGACACCACGCCGATCGGCGAGGGCGTCGTGCGCACCGCGAGCGCGCGCTACGAGTGGAAGCTGACGCTCAAGCGCCGGCGATGAGCCGCTCGGCCAGCTCTCGGAAGTGCGTACCGCGCGCGATGAAGTCGCGGTAGGCGTGGTAGCTGGGGGCGGCCGGGGAGAGGAGGACGGCGGTGCCCGGGGTCGCGCGGGCGTGGGCCTGCGCGACGGCGTCTCCCAGGTCCGTGCACGTCGCGGTGCGCGCCGCCGGGACGCCGGCGGCGCGGGCCGCGTCGAGCAGACGCGGGCCGGTGAG
>DATMVO010000146.1:0-4054 GCA_035563115.1 Solirubrobacteraceae bacterium | reverse complement strand
GGCCTTCGCGGCGCAGGAGCGCGCGTGGTGGGAGACCGTGCCGACGCCCGCGCGCGCGACGGCGTTCCTGCGCGCGTGGACGGTGAAGGAGGCGGTGCTGAAGGCCGCCGGGCTCGGGCTCGCGGGCGGGTTGGAGGCCGTCGTGACGGACGCGGCCGGCGGGCTCGAAGCGGTGTCCGACGAACTCGGGAGCGTGGAGAGCTGGACCGTGGCGCCGCTCGACGTCCGCGACGGGGACACGGCCGGTGCGGTGGCGCTGAGGCAGGGCGCAGCGGGGGCGGTGCGGGTGGTGCAGACGACGATCGGCGAGGTGCTGCGATGAGCGGCGAGGAGCTTCCGCTGCTGGTGTGCCTGCCGCACGCGGGTGGCGCGGCGGCGGCGTTCCGCACCTGGCCGGCGGCGCTGGACGGGATCGCGCGGGTGGTGGCGTTCGAGCCGCCCGGGCGGGGCACCCGGCGGGGCGAGCCGCTCCCGCGCACGATGGAGGAGCTCGCCGGCGACTACGCGGCGCAGCTCGACGCGCTCGACACCGACGAGTACGTCCTCCTCGGCCACAGCCTGGGGAGCCTCGCGGCGCGCGTGATCGCGGGTGAGCGGGAGCCGCGCCTGCTCATCGCCGCCGGCCGCAACGGCCCGACCTGCGCGAGCGAGACCGCTCCCGTCGCCCACCTCCCCGACGCGGAGCTCCTCGACGCGGTCACGCACCTGGGCGGCGTGCCGGCCGTCGTGCGCCAAGAGCCGGATCTGCTGCGGCTGTTCGCGGAGCCGCTGCGCGCCGATCTCAACATCGCCGAGACCTGGCTGCGGCCGAAGGACATGCCGCCCCTCACCTGCCCCATCGCCGCCCTCCAGGGCACGCGCGACCCCGTCGTCTCACGCGCGAACGCCGGCGCCTGGGCCAACGAGACCACGGCAAGCACCACCGTCGCCTGGCTCGACGGCGACCACTTCTTCCTCCACCGCCCCGGCGTCGCCCGCCGGGCCGTCGCCCCGCTGATCGCTCAGTCGTGCACGCCGACGAGCTCGTCGGACGGCGCCGTCAGGTAGCGCTGCACCGTCGGCCCGACCATCTTCACGAGCGTGTCGGAGTCCGCGCTCGCCAGCGGCTCCAGCGCCAGCACGTACCGCGCGAACGCCAGCCCGACGAACTGGGAGCCGATCAGCGCCGCGCGCATCGTCGCCTCGTTCACGTCGCCGATGATCCGCGCCAGCAGGTTCCCGGTCATGAAGCCTCCGAGCCGCTCGGCAGCGTGCTCGTTGGAGAACGACGCGCGCACCAGCGCGAGCAGCGGCTCGCGCGTCTCGTCCGCGTCCCACAGCCCGAGGAACGCCCGCACGAGCCGCTCGCCGACGTCCTCGCCGGTCGGGTTCTCGATGACGTCCTGGAAGACCGCGGTCGGCCGGACGAGGTCGACGAGCACGGCCTCGAGCAGCCCGTTCTTGTCGCCGAAGTAGTGGTGGACGAGCGCGGGGTCGACGCCGGCGGCGCGGGAGACCGCGCGGAGGCTCGTGACGTCGTAGCCCTGCCGCGCGAACAGGTCGGTCGCGGCCTTGACGATGTCCTCGCGAGCGGTGGACGAACCTGGCCTGCGCCCGGTCCGTCTGCGGGGTTTCTCGGACCCGGGTGACACGGTGTGACGGAGCCTACCGGCGCACCGGGACGGCGCAGGCCGGTCGGCCCGCGCCGCCCCGGAGGACGGTGCGTCGTCCCGCGGTCAGAACGCCGGGGCCGCGGCAGGCGCGCGGAGCGTGCCGAGGTGCGGGTGCCAGAGGTGCTCGGGGTCCTCCTCGACCGCCGACACGATCTCCCGCATCGCCTCCAGCGCCTTCGGCTCCGCGTCGTCGTACACGTCCCCCTGCAGCAGCTTGAGCACGTCGAGCCGGTACCGCGGGTCCTGCACGAACGCGGTGAACAGGATGTTCAGCCGGTAGTAGATCGAGATGAACTCGTACCAGTTCTTCACGCCCCGGCGGAGCTTCTCCTCGTAGCGGCTGAACGCGCACTTGTCGTACCGCCCGCCGGCCGCGTGCTCGACCAGGATGTCCTCGCACGCGATCCGCGCGCTGTTGAGCGCGACGCTCACGCCCGACGAGAAGATCGGGTCGACGAACCGCGCCGCGTCGCCGATCATCACGAACCGGTCGCCGCAGATCTGCGACATCGCGTACGAGTAGTCGCCCTCGGCCTTGAACGGCTTGATCTGCTCGGCGTCGCGCAGCGCCTTGCCCAGCTCGGGCCGCGAGTCGATCGCGTCCCAGAAGAACTGGTCGCGGTCCTTCGCCGCCTCGCGGAAGCGCGACCGCTGCGTGACGACGCCGACGGACGTGATCGTGTCGGTGATCGGGATCTGCCACACCCACGTGTTCTCGAGCGGCAGGAAGTGGATGAAGATGTAGTCCGCCTGCCGGTCGTCGGGCGCCAGCGCGAGCCGGTCCAGGCCCTCGAACCACGTGTGCAGCGCGTACTGGTCGAAGACCGGGTCGGGCTCCTTGAACCCGAGCTGGTGGCCGAGCAGCGTCTTGCGCCCCGACGCGTCGATCACCATGCGGCACGACGTCTGCCCCGGCGCGCCGGAGCCGTCGCGCGGCTTGTGGGCGACGACGACGCGCTCGGGGTCCGAGAAGTCGATCCCGGTGACGATCGTCCCCTCGTGCACGTCGGCGCCCTGCTCGCGGCTGTGGTCGAGCAGGAGCTTGTCGAACTTGCCGCGGTCGACGTGGAACGTGTGGTCGCGGTCGACGCCCTCCTGGTCGCGCTCGGAGAACAGGACCTCCGCGGCGCGGAAGTCGTGGGTGAGCCCGGTGAACCCGGCGTGCGGGATGTTCGGGTCGGCGGCGGAGGTCCAGGCGGCGCCGAGCTTCTTCGGGAAGCCCGCGGCCTCGACCTTGTCCATCGCCCCGATGTCGTGCAGCACGGGCGTGGTGGCGGGCACGAGCGACTCGCCCACGTGCTCGCGCGGGAAGTGCTCGCCCTCCAGCACCTGGACGGTCATGCCGCCCCGGGTCAGGTAGGACGCGGCGGTGGACCCGGCGGGCCCGCCGCCGACGATGACGACGTCGACGTCGGTCTTGCTCATGGGTGGCTCCTCTGTCCTGGGGATGGTCGTTCGGTCTGCGCCGGCCACGCTCAGCCGGCGGCGCGCAGGTCGAGCACGAGGTCCGCGACGGAGTTGAGGTCGCGGAAGTGCTTGGCGGTGATCGCCGTGGGCGGGATGACGACGCCGTACGTCTCGTGGACGTGCGCCATCAGCAGCGCCGTGTTCATCGAGTTCAGGACGCCCCACTCCAGGAGCGGGCTGTCGGGCGTGAGCGCCTCGTCCTGATCTCCGTCGAGGAACTGCTGCCGGACGTACCGGTCGAGCTCCTCGACGACGGCGGTGCGGTCGAGCGTGGTGGTGCTCATGCGGTTGGGCCTCCTTCGGCCTCGGGTGCGGTCGGGTCGTGCGAGAGGTCGTCGGCGGCGCTCCACGAGCCGTAGGCGCGCCGCCAGTAGAGGAGCGGCGAGCAGCGCTCGTGGGCCTCGGAGCCGCACGTGCGGATGCCGCCGATCAAGATCGCGTGGGAGCCCGCGGCGATGTCGGCGACGAGCCGGCAGTCCAGGTGGGCGGACGCGTCGTCGCTCAGCCGCGGCAGCCCCGACTCGGGGCTCGGCTCCCACGCGACGCCGTCGTACTTGTCCTCGACGGGCGAGGCGAAGCGGGCGGAGACGTCGTGGCTGCCGGCGCGCAGGAGGTTCACCACGAACCCGCCGCTGTGGCGGATCGCGCGCAGCGAGCCGTTGCGCTGGTTGACGCAGGCGAGGACGAGCGGCGGCTCGGCCGACAGCGAGCAGAACGCGCTGCAGGTCAGGCCGCGCGGGGTCTCGTCCTCGTCGAGCGCGGTGATCACCGAGACGGCGGCGGGGAACGAGCCCATCGCCTCGCGGAAGGCGTCGGCGTCGACGGTGGTCGGGTCCTCGGGGAGGCCGACGACGGTGCGGAACACCTGCTCGGTGGTCATGCCGCCACCTCCGCGCGGGCGGGCGTCGCGGGCGCGGCCGGCGCGGGGCGCGTGC
>DATMVO010000145.1:0-3681 GCA_035563115.1 Solirubrobacteraceae bacterium | reverse complement strand
CGCCGACCCGGCGGAGAACGCGGGCGCGAACGGCAGCGGCCCGCACGACCCGCCGCTCACGGCGAACTGCGACGTCGAGGTGACCGGCTCGCCACCGTGCCACGGCCGCAGCGTCGCGGTCGAGGTCGCGGTGCCGCAGCCCATCGGCGTCGACAGCACGGCGCGCGGACCGCCGTCCAGCCGCACGTTCAGCGCGCTGAACGGGAGCTGCGGGTTGTCCTTGAACGTCGCCGTCAGCCGGCCCGTGACCGGATCCGGGACGAGCGCGCCCTCCAGCCGCACGTCCACACCCGAGCCGTGCGCCGCCAGGAAGATGCGGAACATCCGCCCGGACGCCGGGTCGTCGCTCGCGGGCGTGCCCACGAAGACGTCGCCCTCCAGCGGATCGTCGAGCAGCGGCGTGTCGATCTCCACCGACCCGATCCGCGACGCCGGCGGGCAGCTCACGTCACCCGTCCGCCCGATCCCCGACTGCGCGTCCGTGCAGCCCGCGAGGCCGTCCGCCCCGGCGGGGTTGATCGCCACGCCCTCGGGCAGCGCGATCGACACGTCGCGGAGGTTCGGCGTGGCCAGCCGGCCGGCGAGATCGCTCTGCGGGACGCGGATGCCGACGTCCAGGCCGGTCGGCGCGTCCGGCTGCGACGTCGTCGGCGCCACGGACACCTCCGGCTCGAACCGCAGCCCCTCGCACCCGGTCATCTTCACCGGCTCGGTCTGCGCCTCGGCGACGTCGCGCTGATACGAGCCGACGCGGATCTTCGCGCGCAGCTCGGTGTCGCACTGCGTCGGGTTGGTCATGAACGCGAGCGGCGGCGTCGCCGCCGGACAGGTGCCGCTCGGAACGCCGTTGGCGCTCGAGATGCACGGGAACCGCAGGCCGTCGTGCGCCGGCGACGAGGGGTTCCCCCACAGCGTCATCTCGGCGCCGAGGATCGTCATCTGGTTCGTGAGGTTGCGCAGCGACGCACGGACGCCGTAGTCGCCGTCCGAGCGGATGTCGATCGTGACCGGGATCGTCGTGTAGCCGGCGAAGTTGAACGCCAGCCGCGCGGGGTGCCCGGGCGTCGGGACCATGTTGAAGACGGGCAGCAACGTGCGCCGGATCTGGAGGAAGCTGACCGTGTCGTCGTAGCCGATGAACGTGAGCTCGACGGTGCCGACCTGGCTGGCCGCCGGGCAGTTGCCCGGGTAGTAGGCCGGCGGGCCGTCCTCCGTCAGCTGCGCGTCGGTGCACTCGGCGATCGCGGACGGGTTGCCGGCCACGCCCGGCGGCAGGTCGATGGTGACGTCCTTCAGCTGACCGTCCGGCTCCGGCGCACCGTTCTGCGTGACGGTGTGGTTCGTCAGGAACGCGACCTTCACGTCCGGGTGCGCGCCGGCCTGCGTGGTCGAGTACGTCACGCCGAACGACTCGAGGCCGAACGCGGCATGGGCCGCGGTGGCGGAGGTCGCGAGCGCGAGCAGCGCACCGAGCAGCGCCACCGCGAGACGGGCGGCGCGGGCGGGCCGCGGGGAGGTCGGGAGCATGCGGGTCCCTCGGGTGGTCGTGGTCGAGACGGCGGCGCTCATCGCTTCACCGTCACGGTCAGGCGGGCGGAGGAGGCTGCGCCGCCGCCGGCGGGGCGGAAGGTCACCTTCAGGGCGACTTTCACGCGCTTGCGGCGCGTCAGGATCTTGCGCGCGTCGCTCGTGAGCTGCACCGCCATCCGGGCGCTCCCTGCCTTCGTCACCGTGCGCGAGAGCGAGCGGACGCGCTCGCCCGTGACGGACAGGCGGCCGGCAGCGGGCGCCTGGACGTCGACGCGGACGCTCTGGCCCTTCGCCTTGGGCCTGAGGACGCGGACCTTGCCGGCCTTCGGGGCCGGCGCGTCGTCGCCGCCGCCGAAGCTGACGGTCGCCACGGCGGGCGGGGTCGGCTGGGGCGTCTGAGCACCGCGGCACCCGTCGCCGCTGCACGGCGCGGGCGGCAGCACCGGCGTCGGGAACCCGCCGCCGCGCCGCGCGTCGTAGATCGAGTCCGTGGTCTGCGCGGTCTCGGTGGTGAGCGCGCCGTACGCGTCGAAGTAGACGTCGTCGCCGTCCGGCGAGACGCCGAGCGGAGCCGGCTCGTTGCGCGTCAGCCCGGTGTGGATCAGGCCGAGCTCGCCGTCCTCCCACACGTACAGGTTGCGGACGCCCGCGACGGCGGTCGGCGTCAGCGCGTCGACGGAGGCGAACGACACCGTGCGTCCGTCGTCGGAGATGAACGCGTTGAGGTTGTTGCCGCTCCACACGGCGTCGGCCGTCGGCGGCGCGCCGCCGGGGTCGCACGAGACGCAGGTGACGCCGTACGTGCCGTCGGCCCCGAGCGCCGCGCGGTAGAGCTGGCTCGTCCCGGCGGTCCCGGCGTTCGTCAGGTCGGTCCGCGTCGCGAACAGGACGTGCCGGCCGTCCGGCGTGAGGTTGACGTTCTCCCGGTTGCCGAGCCCGGGCACCTGGGCGCTTGCGTCCACGACGAGGCGGATCCGCCCGTCGCGGAGGGCGAAGAGGTTGTAGTGGCCGGTGCCGGCGGGACTGCCCTGGCCGTCGATGACGCCCGCGGCGCGGAAGAGGACGGTCGATCCGTCCGCGGAGACCTGGCCTGCCTCGGAGTCGGGCACGTCGACGCCGGCTGTGCCGCCCCACGCACAGGTGACGCAGGTGACCGTGGGATCGCCGCCGCCGGCCGGCAGGTCGGCGCGGTAGAGGTCGCCCACGCCGTTGACGTCGTCCGCGGTCAGCGCGGTGAAGCTGCGGAAGTAGCTCGTCCGCCCATCCGGACCGGTCCCGATCAGCGAAGGGCCCTGCCCCTGCGTCCCCGCCGTAACGCCCGGTTCGGGCGCGTCGACCTGCCAGATCCGGTCGCCGACGCGCACGTGGATGTGGCGGTCGCCGCACTGCGATCCCGCGACCGGGCGGGCCGAGAACTGGAGGTACACGACCGACCCGTCGGCCGAGACCGTGCGGGTCGAGCCGTCCCGCGAAGAGGCGATGCCACCGCACGCGATCTCCGGCCCGCCCGGCGCCGCACCGGCGAGCTCGAGCCGCCCGTCCCGCCAGAGGTAGACCTGGTTGGCGTTCGGCTCGAGCGGGTCGTCGGTGAGCCGCGCGGTCGACGTGAACACCACCGTGCGCAGATCCTCGGACGCGCCGCTGACCTCGAGCGCCGGGCGGTTCTCCATGCTCTCCGGATACGGGATGCTCGCGATCGTCGTGCGCGCGCCCGAGGCCTCGCGCACCTCCAGCACGGACGGGCCGCGGAAGCGCACCCCCTGCTGGTCGGCGAACACGGAGCGCATCGTGATCCGCTGCAGCAGCATGCGTGACAGGTCCGGCGTGCCGGCCAGGATGTCGAAGTGCCAGCGCCCGAGCTGCTCGTCCGGCGGTGACTCGAGGTTGGTGCGGGTCCAGCCGAGCGGGTCGCGGACCGACTGCCAGACGGCGCCCCAGCCGTTCCCGGTCTCGGGGAACGCCGCGGTGAAGAGCTGCGACATCGCGAGCCGGCCGTCAGGGAAGATCAACGGGTTGGACGCGAGGCCGCCGCCAGGGCGGGCGGACTCGTTGTTCGTGTCCGGCGGCGAGACGAGCTCGATCACGCGGCCGCCGGGGAGCGGCTGCGCGGCGGGCGCGGCGGCGGGCAGCAGCGCGGCGCTCGCGCCTGCG
>DATMVO010000144.1:0-4959 GCA_035563115.1 Solirubrobacteraceae bacterium | reverse complement strand
GACCTGCTCGGCCGCCGCGCGCGTCCGCTCCTCCGACCGCCCGTTGACGATCACCGTCGCGCCGGCGCGCGCCAGGCCCGTCGCGATCGCCTGGCCGATGCCCGCGGTCGAGCCGGTGACGAGCGCGGTGCGTCCGCTCAGATCGATGTTCATCGAACCACAGATAGCGGGTCGTGCCCGCCGCGTCGTGACGGCCTAGCCGTAGACCGTGCGGACCCAGACCTCGGTGAGCGCGAGCGCCGCCCGGTCCGGGTCGCTGGCGATCGGCGCGCGGCCGAAGCGGTCGAGCAGGTAGCGCTCGTTCATCCACACGAGCGCGGCGGCGACCTCGTCAGGGTCGGCGACCTTCGAGCGCCCGTGCTCGACCTCGTGCCGGATCCGGTCGGCGGCGGCCTTGCTCAGCCGCGCGCCGAGCGCGGTGTACATCTGCGCGACCTCGCGGTCCTGCGTCGCCGCGTCGGCGATCGCCCGCAGCAGCCGCCCGTGCTGCTGGTAGACGGCGGCGAGGTCGGCGAGCGCGGCGTGCACCTGCTCGGCCGGGTCGCCGTCGGTCAGCACCCACGGGTCGGCGATCACGTCGAGTTGGAGCCCGACGTCCTCCACCAGCGCCATCAGCAGCGCGCGCTGATCGGGGAAGTGGCGGTAGAACGCCGTCCGCGTCAGGTCGGCGCCCTTCGTCACCTCGTCGATCGAGACCTCGCTCCACGGCCGGTCCTCCAGCAGCCCGCGGGCGACGTCCAGGATCCGCCGCCGCGTCTGCTCCCGCTGCTCGGCGTGCCGCTTGCGAACGTCAGGTCGCGTGGTCACGCGACGACAGTAACGCGCTTCGGTGCCAACTTCTGCGCCATTCGCTCAACGCGCCGGTTTGAGCGAACTTGATCGCAGGGTCGTCCTCGGCCGTGTCACGTAGTACATGACGGACCGACACGTTGAACGTGACCTGTGTCGGATCAGCGGGCGGCTGCGGCGGCTTCGTCGAGGAGCTTGCGGATGCGTTTGGCGGAGACCTGGCCCTTGACGCCGAGGGTCTGGGCGAAGTGGGAGACGCGGAGCTCCTCGAGGAGCCAGCGGACGTCGAGGAGCTGGGGCGCGAGGGGCTTGCCGGGAGGCCAGGTGTCGAGGAGGTGGTGGTAGGCCTGCTCGAGCTCCTGGATCGCGCGCATGCGGTCGAGGTCGGGCGCGGGAGCGGAGGGGAGGCGCTCGAGGCGGCGGTCGGCGGCGTGGAGGTAGCGCTCGACGTCGCGCAGGCGGGCGGCGCCGGTGCGGGCCACGAAGCCCGGCGAGACGAGGCGGCGCAGCTGGGTCATGACGTCGCTCACCGCGGGGCGCAGCGGCTCGGCGGTCATCCCCTCCAGGCGGCGGCGGACGTCGCGCTCGGCGTCGAGGACGCGAGCGGTGTCACGGGCGACGGCCAACGTCCGCTCGGCGAGGTGGCCGGCGACGTGGTCGCGCAGGCGACGCCAGGCGGGCTCATCCCAGGCGGGCCCGCCGGCCTCGGCAGTCAGCGCGTCGACCGCCGCGACCATGCAGTCCTCCAGCGCGGCGCCCACCGACCCGTGGGGCGCGACGGCCAGGGCGAGGCCCTCCGCCGTCGTCAGCTTCGACTGCACCCACTTCAAAGGCGCCGGGCACGTGAGCAGCAGCAGGCGGCGCGTGCCCGCGCGCATCGCGACGGACTGCACGCCCGGCGTGTCGTGGACGCGGACGCCGACGCTCTTGCCGCCCTCGTCCACCAGCGACGGGTACGCGCGGATCGCCTGGCCGGTGTCGGGGAGCGCGACCGCCTTGGGGATCGTCAGGCCGGACGGCCAGTCCTTCAGCCCGGTCCGCTCGAGCGACGACGTGGCGGCGGTCAGCTCGGCCCTCAGCCGCGGACGCAGCTGCGCCTGCAGCGCCTCGAGCGACTTGCCCTCCGCCAGCACCCGCCCGCGCTCGTCCTCCACGCGGAACGTCATCCGCAGGTGCGGCGGGAGCTTCTCGACGTCCCACACCTCGTGCGGCACCACGCGCACGCCGCGCAGCTCGCCGAGCAGCGCCGCGATCTGGTCGAAGATCGGCCCCTTGCGCGGCCGCAGTCGCGCGACGACCTCGGAGACCACCTGCGGCACCGGGACGAGCGGCCGGCGCAGCTCCTTCGGCAGCGCGCGGATCAGCGCGGTCACGAGCTCGGGCCGGAGCGCCGGCACGAGCCAGTCGAACCCCTTCGGCTGCACCTGCCCGAGCGCGCGCAACGGGACGTGGACGGTGACGCCGTCGTTCTCCGCCCCCGGCTCGAAGCGGTACGAGAGCTGCAGCTCCAGCCCGCCCTGCTTCCACGTCCCCGGCCGCCCGCCGACGTCGACGTCGGACCGCAGCAGCAGCTCCGGCGTGAACGTCAGCAGGTCGGGCGTGGCCTGACGCGCGTCGCGCCACCACCGGTCGAACCCGCGCTGGTCGACGATCCCCTCCGGCACCCGCGCGGCGAAGAAGTCGTACAGCGTCTGGTCGTCGACGAGCAGGTCGCGGCGCCGGGCGACGTCCTCCAGCTCGCGCACCTCGTCCATCAGCTTCGCGTTGTCGCGCACGAAGTGGTGCTTGGTCTGCCAGTCGTTCTCCACCAGCGCCTTGCGGAGGAAGAGCGAGCGCGAGACCTCCGGGTCGATCTTCCCGAACTGGATCTTGCGCCCGGCGACGATCGGCAGCCCGTAGAGCGTCACCCGCTCGGACGCGATCACGCTGCCCCGCTTGGCCTCCCACCGCGGCTCGCTGTACGAGCGCGACACGAGGTGCTGCGCGAGCGGCTCCACCCACGCCGGATCGATCTTCGCCGCCGTCCGGCCGAAGAGCCGCGACGTCTCGACGAGCTCGGCGACCATCACCCACGTCGGCTGCTTCCGGGCCAGCGCGCTGCCGGGGAAGATCGTGAACCGCGCCCCGCGCGCGCCGAGGTAGTCGCGCTTGGCCGCGTCCCGCAGGCCGACGTGCGAGAGCAGCCCGGCGAGCAGCGCCTGGTGGATGAACGGCGGCTCGGCCGGCAGCTGGTTGATCGTCACGCCCGCCGCCTTGGCGCTCGTGCGCAGCTGCGCGGCCAGGTCCTGCCACTCGCGAATCCGCATGAAGTGGAGGAACTCCGCCTTCGTCTCCTTCCGGAACTGCGACTTGTTGAGCTCCTTCTGCCGCTCGCGCAGGTGGCGCCAGAGGTTGAGGTAGGCGAGGAAGTCGGAGGTCTCGTCCTTGAACCGCGCGTGGAGCTGGTCGGCCTGCGCCGCCTTCTCGGCGGGCCGCTCGCGCGGGTCCTGGATCGAGAGCGCGGCGGCGATCGTGATGACCTCGTCCGCGCAGCCGAGGCGGTCGGCCTCCAGCACCATCCGCCCCATCCGCGGGTCGACGGGCAGCCGCGCGAGCCGGCGGCCCAGCGGCGTGAGCCCGCGCTGCGCGTCAATCGCGCCGAGCTCGCTGAGGAGGTTGATGCCGTCCCGGACCTGGCGCTTGTCGGGCGGGTCGAGGAAGGGGAACTCCTCGATCTCGCCGAGCCCGAGCGACGCCATCTGGAGGATCACCGCGGCGAGCGACGTGCGCAGGATCTCCGGGTCGGTGAACTCGGGCCGCGCGTCGAAGTCCTCCTCGCTGTAGAGCCGGATCGCGATGCCCGGCGAGGTGCGGCCGGAGCGCCCCTTGCGCTGGTTGGCCGACGCCTGCGAGACCCGCTCGATCGGGAGCCGCTGGACCTTCAGCCGCGCGCTGTAGCGGGAGATGCGCGCGAAGCCGGGGTCGACGACGTACTTGATCCCCGGCACGGTCAGCGACGTCTCGGCGACGTTGGTGGCGAGCACGACGCGCCGCCTTCCGCCCTTGCCGCGGCGGAAGATCTTCTGCTGGTCGGCCGTGGCGAGGCGCGCGTAGAGCGGGAGGATCTCGAGCTGGTCGCGGAACCGCCCGGTCAGCGCCTCGGCGGTGTCGCGGATCTCGCGCTCGCCGCTGAGGAAGACGAGGACGTCCCCCGGGTGGGTGGGGTCGGATTCTGTCGCGAGCTCCTCGACGGCGTCGCCGATCGCCTCGATCTGGTCGCGCTCCTCGCCCTCCGGATCGTCCGGGTCGACGGTCGGCCGGTACCGCACCTCGACCGGGAACGTCCGGCCGCTCACCTCGACCACCGGCGCATCGAAGAAGTGCTCGCTGAACCGCGCCGTCTCGATCGTCGCGGAGGTGATGATGAGCTTGAGGTCGGGCCGCTTCGGGAGGATCCGGTGCAGGTAGCCGAGCAGGAAGTCGATGTTCAGCGACCGCTCGTGCGCCTCGTCGACGATGATCGTGTCGTAGCGGCGCAGCAGCCGGTCGTGCTGGATCTCGGCGAGCAGGAGGCCGTCGGTCATCAGCCGGATCAGCGTGTCGTCGCGGGTGCGGTCGGAGAACCGGACGGCGTAGCCGACGGCGGCGCCGAGCTGGACGTCGAGCTCGTCCGCGATCCGCTCCGCCACCGTGCGCGCGGCGAGGCGGCGGGGCTGCGTGTGGCCGATGAGCCCGCGGACGCCGCGGCCCAGCTCGAGGCAGATCTTGGGGAGCTGCGTCGTCTTGCCCGAGCCGGTCTCGCCGGCCACGACGACGACCTGGTTGTCGCGGATCGTGGACAGCAGCTCGTCGCGCCGCGCGGCGACCGGCAGCTGCTCGGGGTACGTGATCTCGGGGACCGCGCGCCGCCGCTTGTCGACGAGCCGCGCGCCCTCCTCGATCTGCTGGAGGAGCTTCGCGAGACCGCGCTCGTCCTCCGGGTGGCGGAGCGCCTTCTCGACGCGCCGCTCCAGCCGGTGCTCGTCGCGCAGGGTCAGCTCGCCGAGCCGCTCGCGCAGCCCGGCCGGCTCGGCGGGAACAGCCGTCTCGGGTGGGCGCGCGGGCACCCCTTCAAGAGTAGGACCCGCGCGCCGCGATTCGCTAGCTGCGGTGGACGATCTCGCCGTCGACGAGGGTCATGACGACGTCGAG
>DATMVO010000143.1:0-6784 GCA_035563115.1 Solirubrobacteraceae bacterium | reverse complement strand
GTCCCCGGCGGCCAGCGCCGCGAGGAGGTCGCCGCGGCCGCGGGCCTGCAGCCGCTCGTCCTCCCGGCCGCGGAGCAGCGCGAGGGCGACGATCGCGGCGGCCCGCTCCAGCGCGACCTCCGTGAACGGCACGGGCGGGGCGTCGAGGGGGAGGACGACGAGCCGGCCCTGCGTCAGTCCGGCGGGCGCGTCGACGCCGACGCTCACGCCCGCGTCCGCCGCGCGCGCCCAGGCGCCGACCGGGTCGTCCTCCACCGCGCTGTCGAGCGGCGTGGCGTGGAAGAGCAGGCGCCCGTCACCGGCCTCCAGGAAGACGGGGTTGCCGACCACCTCGGCGAGCAGGCGCAGCACGTCCGGGATGCCGCCGCCGTGGACGATCGCCGCGCTGAACCGCTGCTGCAGGTCCTCCGCGCGCCGCAGGAGGTCGTAGTGCTGGTTGACGATCGCGGTGTGGACCGCCTCGGTGACGCCGACGAACGGCACCTCGCGCCGCAGCTCGATCAGCGGCAGGCCGTGCTCGCGCGCCGCGGCGACCATGGCGGGCGGCAGCGCGGGGAACGGCCGGCCGAGCTCGATCGCGACGGCCGCGACGCCGCGGTGGGCGAGGTCGGCCACGAACCGGCGCTGCGCGTGCGCGCCGGCGCCGATCCCCATCCCCGTCGTCAGCAGCAGCTCGCCGCCGCGCAGCAGCTTGGCGATGTTCGGCACCTCGCCGGCGTGGACCCAGCGGATCGGCTCGTCGAGCCGCTCGTGCCCGGCCACCACCTCCGGCAGGCCGCGGCGCAGCACCGGCAGGGCGAGCGCCTGGGCGACCGTGATCCGCGCCGAGGCGCGGTCCATCGTCAAACGACGTTCGGTTGAAGGCAGAGCAGCGATCTTCCACCGCGTCAGGGCCTGGGGTGAGAGCCCGACGCGTCCTTTCCTTGAAGCGCGTTCAAAGATCCCAGGCGTTGAGCCCGGTGTCAACGCTCGGCTAGGCTGCGGCGCGATGGCCCGCCGACGCGACCAGGCGCAACGGCGCCGCGAGATCGTCAGCGCGACGAGCAGGCTCGTCGCGGAGAAGGGCCTCACCGGCGTGCGGCTCCGCGACGTCGCGGAGGCGGCCGGGCTGACGTCGGGCGCCGTCCTCTACTACTACGACGGGCTCGACGAGCTCTTCACCGCCGCCTACGACCTCGGCGTCCACCGCTACTGCGAGGAGCGCGAGCGGGCGGTGGCCAAGGCGGGCAGCGCCGCCGAGCGGCTACGAGTCGCGGTCGAGCTGGGGCTGCCGAGCGGCGTGGACGACACCGTGACGCGGATGCTCTACGAGCTGGAGGGCGTCGCGCTGCGCAGCGCCGAGTGCGCCGCGCTGATGTCCGCCTACGTCGAGCGCCAGGTCGCGATGTACTCGTCGATCCTGGAGGTCGGCGCGAGCACCGGCGAGCTGACGCTGACCGGCCCCGTGCGCGGCATCGCGCGGAACATCATCGGGCTGGAGGACGGCCACGGCATCTACGTCCTCGCCGGGCGCGAGCGCCTCGAGACCGTCCTCGCCTGGATCCTCGACTACGTCGCCGCGGCGACGGGGCTGCCGCGCCCGGCGCTGGACACAGCGCCGGTCTGAGCCGTCAGGGGCCGAGCTCGGCGACCGGCAGCGCGCCCGCGTCGCGGACGACCTTCTCCCCCGCGCCCGGCAGCTCGCGCAGCAGCGCGTACGAGATGCCCGCGGGGTCGAGGCCGAGCGCCTGCGCGTCCTCGGGATCGAGGCGCTCGAGCAGCGGCTTGGAGGCCAGGAGCTGCCCGCCGCGCGCGGCCTCCTGGATCCGCGCGCACTCGTTCACCTCGTCGCCCAGCGCGGTGACCTCCAGGCGGCCGGAGGTCGCGATCTGGCCCATGTAGAGCGTCGCGCCCCAGTGCAGGCCGATGTTGATCCGCCAGTCCGCGCCCAGCTCGTGCGTCGCCGCGACGATGTCCCGCGCGGCCGCGATGCCCGCCCGCGCCGCGGTCGACAGCGAGCCGATCTGCTCGGCGAGGAAGAACGCGCTCACCCCGTCCCCGGCGTGCTTGCCGACGATCCCGCCCTCGCGCAGGATCACGTCGTCGATCGCCGTGTTGAGCCCGCGGATCGCCTCGAAGTAGCGGGCCGACGGCAGCCGCCGCGAGCGGTCGGTGGAGCCCTCGATGTCGGCGAAGAGGATCGCCGCGTTCCGCCGCCCCGGCTCCACGAGGTCGGCGAGCCGGCGGAAGTGGCGGCGCGACCCGCGCGCGACGAACGCGAGGATCGACGCGGGCAGCGCGCTGCCGTAGAGGAACGCGGTGCCGACGAAGTGCCCGTCCGCGTCGTAGATCCGGCTGCCGAGTCCGCGCACGCCGCCGATCCCCTCGAAGTCCAGCTCGACCGTCCACCGCGCCGGCGGCTTCTGCGGCTCGAGGCCGAGGATCATGTCCCGGTGGCGCTCGTCGACCAGCTGCGCGGCGTCCTCGGGCGACAGGTCGAGGTCGTACATGAGGTACGGCGCGAGCCGGGCGATCCACGCACGCCGGCTCTCCTCGGTGATGTCGTCGAGCGACAGCTCCTGGTGCGCCTCCAGCAGCACCTGGCCGAGCCCCAGCTCGGAGTCCTGCATGCCGAGCACGAGCTTCATCTCGTTCGACGCCCACACCAGCCGCCACTTGTCGTCGACGACCTCGACCGCCCAGTCGGTCTCGTCGAGGGCGGCGATGGCCTCGGCGAGCGCGTCCGCGACCTGCTCCATGCCGACGCCCTACCCGCTGGTGCGCGGTGCGGCCTCGGCCGCGTCCACGCGTTCGAGCAGCGTCGCCGCGGCGCTCGCGGGATCGGTGCTGCGGTCGGCGACCTGATCGAGCAGCGCCGCGAACTCGTCGTCGCGCGCGAGCGCCTCCTCGAGCCGCTGGCGCATCCGGTGCATGCAGATCGCGATGACCTCGTTGCGCAGGTTCCGCCGGCGCCGCTCGTCGAGCTGATCGTGCTCGACGAGGTACGCGCGGTGCTCCTCCATCTTCGCGATCACCTCGTCGACGCCGGTGCCCTTCGACGCCTCGGTCTTGACGATCGGGACGCGCCAGCCCTTCTGCGGCGCGAGCGAGAGGACGCCGCGGATCTCGCGCACCATCGTGTCGGTGAGCGGGTGGTCGGCCTTGTTGACGACGATGACGTCCGGGATCTCCATCACGCCCGCCTTGAGCGCCTGCACGGAGTCGCCGGAGCCGGGGATGAGGACGAGCACGACGGTGTCGGCGTGGTCGATGATGTCGACCTCCGCCTGGCCGACGCCGACCGTCTCCAGGAAGACGTCGTCCTTGCCGGACGCGTCCATCAGGAGCGCCGCCTGGAGCGTCGCCTCGGAGAGCCCGCCGAGCGCGCCGCGGTTGGCCATAGAGCGGATGAAGACGCCGGGGTCGAGGAAGTGCTCGGTGAGGCGGATGCGGTCGCCGAGCAGCGCGCCGTGGGTGAACGGCGAGGACGGGTCGATCGAGATGACGCCGATCTGCCGGTCCTGCGCGCGGCGCGCCTTGGTCAGCGCGGCGATGAGCGTCGACTTGCCCGCGCCGGGCGGGCCGGTGAGGCCGACGACCGAGGCGCTGCCGGTGTGCGGGTAGACCTCTCGCACGAGCTGCCACCCCTCCGGCTCGTCGTCCTCGACCAGCGAGATCGCGCGGGCGAGCGCGCGCTTGTCGCCGGCGAGCAGGCGCTGTGCAAGGGTTCCCTCAGGCGGCATCGCCGGTGATTCTGACACCCTCTGAGGACCGTGGAATCGTCGACCATGCCGTTGTCCCAGCCGCCGCCCGTCGTCAGCGACCCTCCGCCCCACACCGTCCGCGGCGAGCCGCCGCCCCTCCACGGCGGGCCGCTGACGTTCCTGCGCTTCGCGCGCCGCAACTCGATGCTCACGCCGGGCTACCTGTGGCTGCTGCTGCGCCTGGGCGTCTACAAGCTGCGCTGGGGCAAGCGGCTCCAGCTCGACGGGATCGCGTTCATCTGCCCGGGCGTGAAGCTCGAACTCGGCAAGGACGCCCGGCTCCACCTCGGCCGCTGGTCGTGGCTGGGGAACGGATGCAAGGTGCGCGTGCACGAGGGCGAGTGCCGGATCGGCGCCAAGACCGTGATCGGGCAGGAGTGCACGTTCAGCGTCTTCCAGCACGTGTCGATCGGGCGCGAGTGCATCGTCGCCGACCGCGCGATGTTCATCGACTTCGACCACGGCGTGGTGGAGGTCGAGCGGCCGATCCGCGAGCAGGGGATCTACAAGCGCGACGTGCACGTCGGCCACAACTGCTGGATCGGCTACGGCGCGTGCGTGCTGCGCGGCGCGACGGTCGGCGACAACTCCGTCGTCGGGACCTACACCGTGGTGACGAAGGACATCCCCGCGAACTCCGTGGCAGTGGGGCTGCCGGCGAAGGTCGTGCGCAAGCGCGACAAGCCGAAGACGCTGCGCTGGGAGTGAGCGTGGCGTCGGCGCGCGAGCCGTCCGCGGGCGAGATCGAGGAGCGCATCTTCGCGCTCCTCGACGCGCGGGCGGAGGGGAAGACGATCTGCCCCTCCGAGGCCGCCCGCGCGTTGCGCCCGTCCGACTGGCGGCCGCTGATGGAGCCGGTCCGCGCGGTCGCCTACGCGCTCGCGGACGCCGGCCGCGTCGAGGTCACGCAGAAGGGCGAGGTCGTCGACGGCCGCACCGCCCGCGGCCCGATCCGCCTCCGCCTCCCACCTTCGGCGCATTGACGCTCATCGGTGTGTGTGAACCGCCGCCGGCGGGGTAAAGGGCGGTCTGGGCGACGTCGGAGGTCGCCTCTTCACCGGGCGAACCACGCTTCGCCCACCCGGCGGCCGCGCTCTGGGGCGGGCGCGGCCGCCGACTCCTCCCCCAGCGCTACAGGTCGGTCGGGACGTAGTACGTCCCGCGCCCACGCCCGGTCGCGCCCTCGCCCAGCGTGATGTAGCCCTGCTCCGCCGCCCGGCTCAGCAGCTGGCTCGCACGCACGCTCCCGGTACCGAGCAGATCCTGCACGTCCCGGCTGCGGACTGAGCCGTTCCGCGCTAGCTCAGCACACGCTGGAAGCCCGGGAGCGCTGACGTCACGCACACGCCGCCTACGGAATCTTCGCCAGGGTCGGTTGGGCGACCCGGTGTACATTTCGAGCGTCTCGCGACGAAGATCCGTCGCCCGAGCTCAGCCGCGCTTGACGCGGAGCAGGTCGACGACGAAGACGAGGGTCTCGTCGGGACCGACCTGCGGCGGGGAGCCGTCCTTGCCGTAGGCGAGGGAGGGTGGGACGGTGAGGCGGCGGCGGCCGCCCTCGCGCATGCCCTTCAGGCCCCGGTCCCAGCCGGGGATGACCTCGCCGGCGCCGAGGGTGAAGGTGAAGGGGCCGCGGCCGAAGCTCGTGTCCTTCTCCTTGCCGTCCGACCACGTGACCATCACGTAGCGCGTGGTGAGCCGGTCGCCGTTGCGGGCGACGCGGCCCTTGCCCTTCTTGATGTCGCGGATCTTCAGCCCCTTGGGCTTCGGGCCGGAGATGACGATCTTCGGCTTCCCCTTCGGCGGCGCGTCGG
Source organism: Solirubrobacteraceae bacterium (assembly GCA_035563115.1). Classification (GTDB taxonomy): domain Bacteria; phylum Actinomycetota; class Thermoleophilia; order Solirubrobacterales; family Solirubrobacteraceae; genus CADCVT01. Next base: position 1,227 of record DATMVO010000143.1, on the reverse strand, counting down.
CCAGGGCGGGCGGGGCGGCGACGCCCGCGAAGGCGGTGGCGGCGACGAGGAGCGGCGCGAGGAGGCGAGGCATGCGCGTCCCCCTACCCGAGCGGGGTGGGAGCGAACGACACCTAGGGGGTGGACGGGAGCCGGGTCGGCGTGCGACCGTGGTCGGCACGATGTCCCGCCGCCTCCTCGCCCTCGCCTCCGTCCTCGCGCTCGGCGTCGCCGCGCCGGCCGCCTCGGCCGACGTCTCCGGCGACACCCACGACGCCGACTACCTCGCACCGCTGGAGGCGCCCGACACGACGCCCGCGACGATCGACGGCGCGCCGGCGGAACCGCTGCTCACCAAGGGCGACCGGCTGCGGCGCGGGCAGACGCTCCTACGCGTGCGGGTGAGCGGGCCGGCGAACGCGGGGATCCGGCTGCGGCTGACGTGCCCGGCGGGCGCGAGGATCGCCGGCTACGGCTACGACGGGCCGGACGGGATGGCCGTCAACGGCCGGCCGCTGCTCGACCGCCGCACGGTCCGCCCGAAGGTCCAGGCGGCGCTCGACGTGAACGACGACGGCCGCTTCACCGGGCTCGTCGTCGCGCTCTGCGAGTAGCGGCGCGACCCGGAGGCCGCGCCGCCCTGCAGCGGGTGCGTCAGGCCTTCGAGCAGACGGGCCAGGCGCCCGGGCCCTGCGTCTTGAGGAGCTGGAGCGCGCGGCGGTCCTGCTCGGCCTCCGGCGCGGCGGCCGGGTCGCCGGAGCCGCCCAGGCCCTTCCACGTCGAGCGCAGGAACTGGTACTTGCCGCGGTAGCGCCCGTCGGGCGAGACCGCCGTCGGGTCGCCGCCGGACTCGCACTGCGCGATCCGCTGGAGGAGCGCGGTGGGAGCGGTGCCGGAGCCGGAGCTCCCGCCGTCCTCGCCGTCCTCCTCCGGGACCGACGCCTCACGCGCGGTCGGGAGGCCGAGCGCCTCGAGCGTCGCCGGCCCGACGACGCCGTCGGCCGTCAGCCCGTTGCGCTTCTGGAACCGCTTGAGCGCGCGGCGCGTCTGCGGGCCCATGTGGCCGTCAGCGGTCACCCCCAGCTTGCGCTGGAGCGCCTTGACGTCGTAGCCGGCGGCGGACGTCGTGGCCGTCGTGTCCGCGGCGGCGGCCGCCTGGTCCTCGGGCGAGGCGCCCCCGACGCTCTCCTGCGCGGCGGCGCCGGCGGCGCCCAGGGCGAGCACGCTGCCGGCGATCATCGCCGCACG
>DATMVO010000142.1:0-7618 GCA_035563115.1 Solirubrobacteraceae bacterium | reverse complement strand
AGCAGGTGCTGCGCGAGCAGAAGCACGCGGCGGTCCCCGCGCGGCGCGGCCACGTGGTCGAGGGGGCGGCGGAGGACGAGGCGCCGGCCGACGACGAGGCGCCCACCACCCGCTTCGTGGACGAGGACGAGGACGACGCGCCGGAGCCGACGATCGACCTCTCCGCCCCCGAACCCACCCACGACCTCGCCGCCGCCACCCGGCCCGAGCGCCCGAAGCGCACCGTCCGGATCGCCGACCGCGAGACCGGCGACGAGCCGATCCTCGACCCCGCCGCCGTCGGCGCCCGCTACATCGAGCCGGCCGAGACGACGCCGGGCGGGCTCACGCCCGCCCGGATCGCCGCCACGGTGGTCCTCGTCGCCATCGTCGCCGTGCTCGTCGCCATCCTCCTCGGCGCGAGCGTCATCTGACCTACCGCGGCAAGCGCGGCGCGATGATGCGGTAGGCCTTCAGGCCGAGGCCCAGGCGCTCGCGGTCCTCGGACTGCATCGGGTCGAGCTGCGTCAGCTCCTTCACCCGCTCGAGCCGGTAGGCCACCGTGTGGCGGTGCGCGTAGATCGCGGCCGCCGTCGCGTTCATGTTGCAGTTCTGCTCGAGGTACGCCTCGAGCGTCCCGACGAGGTCGGTCCGGTACTGGTCGTCGTACCGCACGATCGGCGCGACGGTGTCCTCGAAGAACGACCGCACCTCCTCCGGGTGCGACGCGAGCACGCGGAAGAGCAGCCGGTACGTCCCGGTGCCGATGTCCTCGGCGATCGGGGCGTCGGACTGGCGCAGGACGTCGAGCACGAGCTCGGCCTCCTGGATCGCCCGCGGCAGGTCGGCCGGGTCGGCGTAGAAGCTCGAGAGCCCCACCGTCCCGTGCCGCTGCAGCCGGGTCGCCAGCCGCCGCGCGGTCGCCAGCGTGTCCTCGGGCGCGTCGTCGCCGCCGGCCGCGGGGAGCAGGGCGTACACGCGCCCGTCCATGTGCTGGGCCAGCGCGCCCGGCACCTCCCCCGCGATCGTCGCCACGACGTGCCGCGGACGGTCGGTCGACAGCTCGGCGCACAGGATCACCGCGCCGCGCGAGAGGTCGCAGCCCAGCCGCGCCGCCCGCCGCACGATGTCCCGGGGCTCGATCTCCGGCCGCGAGCGCAGGTCCTCGAGGAACGAGCCTCGGACGTTCTGCTCGACCTCCTCCTTGGCCTGCTCGACCGCCACGTCGGTCATCGACGCGACCGCCGCCAGGTGGAGGAACTCCTTCGCCTCGGGCGACGAGCCGTCGCCCGCCGTGCCGACCAGCGCCACGACGCCGAGCAGCTCCTCGCCCGACACGATCGGCGCCTCCGCCAGCACGCCCGCCGGGACCTGCGCGGGCCGCCCCCGCGCCCGCTCGGTCACGTAGCGGCGCAGGGGCACGAGCGCGGCGGTCGCCGGCTCGCTCCCTTCCCCCGGCGAGACCACCGCGACGTCGTGCCGGGGCACGACGATCGCGACAGGCCCGCCGACGGCCTCGGATGCGAGCTCCGCGACCCGCTCGAGCCCCTCGCCGCCGAGAACCGCGTCCACCATCCGCAGGTGGACGGCCCTCAGGCGCTCGACGAGTCCGAGCGGAGCGACGCCCTCCGGGTCCGGCTTCGGCATCGCCCCGCCCATCATGGGGTTACGCCGGTGCTGCGGCGCCCGGGTGCGCCTGCAGCACTTCCTCGCCGGACTCGCCGGTCCGGACGCGGTAGGCCTCGTCCACCGGGGCGACGAACACCTTGCCGTCGCCCACGGCGCCGGTGCGGGCGTGCTTGAGGATCGTGTCGACGATCGTCTGCACGTCACGCGAGGAGACGACGCACTCCAGCTTGATCTTCGGCCGGAGGTAGTTCGTCACCTCGGCGCCGCGGTAGCGCTCGGTGATGCCCTTCTGACGGCCCGAGCCCTTCACCTCGCTGATCGAGAGGCTCGGGAAGCCGAGCTCCAGCAGCTCGGCCCGGATGGGCTCGAACGCCTCGTGACGGATGTACGCGCTGACCAGCTTCATGTTGCCGGGACCTCCTGAGTCGAGTAGGCCGGCGCCGGGGAGCGGACGGTCGGTGCGGCCCCGTAGCCCTCGAGCTCCGACTGCGGGATGAACTGCTCCGGGTACCCGTACATGCCGTGCTCGGAGATGTCCAGGCCGGCCACCTCGTCCTCGTCCGCGACGCGCAGACCGATGGTGGCCTTGATGATCGCGAACGTGACCGCGGAAAGCGTGAAGACCACCACGAACGTCGCGACCACGGCCAGGGCCTGGACGCCGAGCTGGGTCAGCCCGCCGCCGTAGAAGAGGCCCGGATCGCCGACGCCGACGGTCTCGGCGAGGCGATCGGAGGTGAAGAAGCCGCAGGCCAGCGTGCCCCAGATGCCCGCGAGGCCGTGGGCGGAGAGCGCGCCGACCGGGTCGTCGACCCGCATGCGGTCGAACGCCAGGACGCCGCCGACGACGATGAAGCCGCCGATGAGGCCGATGATCGGCGCGGCCCAGAACTCGACGTAGCCGGACGGGGCGGTGATCGCGACGAGGCCGGCGATGGCGCCGTTGCCGATGAAGCCGACGTCGAGCGTCTTGAGGAAGATCTGCGTCAGCAGCATCGCGCCGATGACGCCGCCCGCGGCGCCGAGGTTCGTGACCATCACGACCTCCGCGAAGCGGCCGTCGCCGGTGCCGAGGGTCGAGCCGCCGTTGAAGCCGAACCAGCCGAGCCAGAGGATCACGACGCCGAGGCCGAAGAGCGGCATGTTGTGGCCCGGGATCGCGCGCGGCTTGCCGTCAGGGCCGTACTTGCCCTTGCGCGGACCGAGGAAGAGGACGGCCGCGAGGGCCGCGGTCGCACCGGTGAGGTGGACGACTGACGAGCCGGCGAAGTCCTGGATGCCGTTGCCGACGAAGTTCGTGGCGGAGAAGAAGCCGCCGCCGAAGCCCCAGTGGGCGATCAGCGGGTAGATGATCGCGGAGAAGACGATGGCGAACGGGATGTACGCCGTGAACTTCATGCGCTCGAGCGTCGTGCCCCACACGATCGCCAGCGAGACCGCGGCGAACATAAACTGGAAGACCATGAACGCGGCCGTGCCGCCGGTGAAGGTCTCGCCGTACAGGTCGCCGGCCAGGCCGGACATGTCGTGGCCGAACCCGGCGAAGAAGCCTGAATCGGTGCCGAGGAACTTCTCCGCCCCACCGAAGGCGAAGGCGAAGCCGACGGCCCACCAGGCGATCGACGCGATCGAGAAGTTGACGAGGATCTTGGCGACGCCCATGCCGGCGTTCTTGCCGCGGGAGAAGCCGATCTCCAGCAGGAGGAAGCCCGCCTGCATGAAGAAGACGAGGCAGGTGGCGACGATGACCCAGGTCAGATCGAGCTGCCCGAGGACCTGACTGGCGGCCGGCTCCTCGTCCTGGGCGAGGGCGAGCGAGGGCAGTGCGAGGGACGTGAGCAGCGCCAGGGGCACCGCTCTGGTGAGACGTGTTGAGCGCATGGCAGCATCCTGCGCCGCCGCCGGGTCCCGTTCCTCATCCCCGTGTCGGAACATCGGGCGGGGGCGTTTGTCCACTCGGTCGAGGGTCCTGACATCAGGGCGAAACGCGGGCGACGCTGTTTCGCCACGTGGACAAGGCCCCCTTGTCCCCGGGTACATAGGCTGCCGTTCATGCCTCCGACCAAGTCCCGTCAGCCCAACGTGACGGCCGCGCAGTGGACTGCGAACGGCTCGTCGATGGGTGCTGTCGACCTGACCTCCCCGTCCAACCAGGTGTTCGGCGCGAACGTCTTCACGCCTTCCGAGCAGCGCGCGCGCCTGCCGAAGGACGTCTTCAAGCGCCTGCAGCAGACCCTGGACCGCGGCCAGCCGCTCGACCCGTCCCTCGCGGACGCGGTCGCCGCCGCGATGAAGGACTGGGCGCTGGAGAAGGGCGCCACGCACTACACGCACTGGTTCCAGCCGCTGACGGGGCTGACGGCGGAGAAGCACGACTCGTTCTACAACCCGACCGGCGAGGGCACCGCGCTGGCCGAGTTCTCGGGCAAGGAGCTCATCCAGGGCGAGCCGGACGCGTCCTCGTTCCCGACGGGCGGCATCCGCGCGACGTTCGAGGCCCGCGGCTACACCGCGTGGGACCCGACGTCGCCCGCGTTCATCCTCGAGAACCCGAACGGCGCGCTGCTCTGCATCCCGACGGCGTTCGCGTCGTGGACGGGCGAGGCCCTGGATCAGAAGATCCCGCTGCTGCGCTCGATGGACGCGCTGTCCAAGTCGGCGATCCGCGCGCTGCGCCTCTTCGGCGACGTCACCGCCCAGCGCATCTTCACGACGGTCGGTCCGGAGCAGGAGTACTTCCTGATCGACGAGCAGTACTACTACGAGCGCCCGGACCTCATCAACACGGGCCGCACGCTCTTCGGCGCCAAGCCGCCCAAGGGCCACGAGCTCGACGACCACTACTTCGGCTCGATCCCCGAGCGCGTCCTGGCCTTCATGCTCGAGTCCGAGCAGGAGCTGGCGAAGCTCGGCGTGCCGGTCAAGACCCGCCACAACGAGGTCGCGCCGAACCAGTTCGAGCTGGCGCCGCTGTTCGAGAACTCGAACCTCGCGTCCGACCACCAGCAGCTGACGATGCAGGTGCTGCAGAACACCGCGCGCCGCTACGGCCTGGTCTGCCTCCTGCACGAGAAGCCGTTCGCCGGCGTCAACGGCTCGGGCAAGCACAACAATTGGTCGATGGGCACCGACACGGGCGAGAACCTGCTCGAGCCGGGCGACACCCCGTCGGAGAACCTGCGCTTCCTCTTCTTCTGCGCCGCGGTCATCGCCGCCGTCAACAAGCACCAGGCGCTGATGCGCGCGACGGTCGCGAACGCCGGCCAGGACCACCGCCTGGGCGCGAACGAGGCGCCGCCCGCGATCATCTCGATCTTCCTCGGCGAGGAGCTCGAGAAGGCGTTCGAGGGCACGGAGATCGAGAAGGGCACGCTCGGCCTGGGCACGCCCGTCCTCCCGCCGCTGCCGATGCACGGCGGCGACCGCAACCGGACCTCGCCGTTCGCCTTCACCGGCAACAAGTTCGAGTTCCGCGCGCTGGGCTCGTCGCAGTCGCTGGGCCTGACGAACGCGGTCCTCAACACGATCGCCGCCGAGGCCATCGACGCGCTGAGCGAGGACCTCGAGAACGCGATCAACTCCGGCTCCTCGCTGGAGGAGGCCGTGGCGAAGGTCGTCAAGGAGACGTACGCGGCCAACAAGGTCGTCGTCTTCAACGGCGACGGCTACTCGGACGAGTGGCACGCCGAGGCCGCCGAGCGCGGGCTGGTCAACCTCCGCACGACGCCGGACGCGCTGCCGGCGATCGTCGCGGACGACACGATCACCGCGTTCGACAACTACGGCGTCCTCGACGCGCGTGAGCTCGAGGCCCGGTACGAGGTCCTCGCCGAGCAGTACGTCACGAAGCTCAACATCGAGGCGGAGACCGCCGCGTCCATCGCCCGGACGTGGATCCTCCCCGCCGCGGTGCGCTACCTCAACGAGCTGGCGGCCGTGCCGTCGCTCGCCGACGAGCTGCGCCCGGTGATCGACGACTTCGTCGGCTCGATCAAGGCGCTCGAGACGGCGAACCTCGAGCACCCCGAGGACGTCGACATCATCGACCACGCCAAGTACATGCGCGACACGGTCATCCCCGCGATGAACGCGACGCGCGAGGTCGCCGACCAGCTCGAGAAGCTCGTCGCCGACGACCTCTGGCCGCTCCCGAAGTACGAGGAGATGCTCTTCATCAAGTAGCCGTCGGAGGCGACTTGTGTAGCGCCACGGGCCGCCTTCGGGCGGCCCGTGGTCGTTCTGGTGCAAAGCGCGCGCCCGCTGTGACACCTTCGTCGGCACTCTCGACGGGGTGGGCCGTTCAACCGCCGCATACCGACGATCAGACAGCCCACCGTCGGCCGACCTCCGCCTCGCTGCGCTCGCCGCCCGGCAGCACGGCGTGGTGTCGGGCCGGCAGCTCAGAGCGCTCGGCTTCAGCGAGAGCGCCGTCCGCCGCCGAATCGCGGCCGGGCGGCTGCACCGGCTGTACCCCGGCGTGTTCGCGGTGGGGCACACGGCGCTCGCGCCGCGCGGCCGGTGGCTCGCGGCGGTCGGCGCTTGCGGGGCGCGTGTGGTCCTCAGCTATCGATCGGTGGCCGCGCTGCGGCACTTCGGCGGTGGCGGTCGCGCCCTGATCGACGTGACCACGCCGGACCGCAGCCGTGTCGGACATCGCGGGATCGACCTCCACCGCGTCCGCCGGCTCGACCCGGCCGACGTGACCGTCGTCGACGGCATCCCGACCACGACCGTGGCGCGGACGCTCGTCGATCTGGCAACGGTGCTGCCGGACGATGCGCTGGAGAAGGCGGTCCACGAGGCGGAGGTGCGGCGGCTGCTCGACGTGCGGGAGGTCCGCGCCGCGATCGCGCGGGCGCCCGGGCGGAAGACCGCCGTCCTCGCCGCCCTCGTCGCCTCGCTGGACGTCTCGAAGGCGCAGATGGAGCGGCTGCTGCTGCGGATCGTCCGGCGCGCCGGCCTGCCGCTGCCGGTGATGAACACGATGGTCTGCGGCCACGAGGCCGACGCGTTCTGGCCGGATCGGAGGCTGATCGTCGAGCTCGACGGGGCCGCGACGCACCTCACGCGCAAGCGGTTCGTCGGCGACCGGCGGCGGGACGTGGCGCTGCTGCGGCTCGGGATCACCACCGTCCGCTTCACCTACGACGACCTCACCGTCGAAGCGCACCGGACCGAGGAGGCGCTCGCCGACCTGGTGGGCTGTCCAGCCGCCGGATAGCGACGGTTGGACAGCCCACCGCTCACGGCAGCGGCCAGGCGTGCACCTCTTCGCGGTCGGGCGAGGAGGCGGCTGCGGTGCGGAGGGTGTCGAGCGGAAGCCGGGCGGACGAGGCGAGGAGGAGGACGTTGCCGCCCGCGCGGTGGCGGAGGATGGCGCGGGGGACGACGACGGCGACATCGGCGAAGGCGGAGGCGAACGTGGCCGCGTGCTCGCGCGCGAGCGGGAGGCCGCGGGTGTCGACGACGTTGACCACGTGGACGCCGCCGGGGCGCAGCACGCGCGCGCACTCGCGGGCGAACTCGGCGGTCACCAGCGCCGGCGGGATGGTGCCGAGCGGGTCGAAGGCGTCGCAGACGACGAGGTCGAGCGTCGCGTCCGGCCGCTTGGGGAGCAGGACGGCGGCGTCTCCCACGCGCACGCGCAGGCGCGGGTGGGAACGGAGGCCCAGGTGCTCCCGGGCGAGCGCGACCACCACCGGGTCGATCTCCACGACCTCCTGCCGGGAACGCGGCAGCGTCGCCTCGACGTACCGCGCGAGCGTCCCCGCGCCCCCGCCGAGGTGGAGGACGTCGGCGGGCCGCACGGCGTCGATGACGTCCCCGATCCGCCGCACGTATGGCCAGTCCAGGTAGGTCGGGTCGTCGAGGTCGACGTACGACGCGTCCTGCGCGCCCAGCGTCAGCAGGCGCCCGCCCGGCCGCGCCGCGTCGCCCTCCACGCGCGCGACCACGTCCTGCGGCGACTCCGCCTCGACGCCCGCGAAGGGCGGGCGGCGCGCGCCGCCCC
>DATMVO010000141.1:0-23218 GCA_035563115.1 Solirubrobacteraceae bacterium | reverse complement strand
GCTCGTCGCGGGCGGAGGTGCACGTGCGCGCCATGCCGCTCGGCCGCGACGACGCCACCGCGCACGGCCGGTTCCGCCAGACGCTCACGTTCCCCCTGCTCATCGCCGGCGAGGCCGACGCGCCCGCGCCGCTCGAGCCGGTCTACGTCCACTTCGAGGATCCGGAGTACAACCGGCTCCTGGCGTCCGCGCCCGCGCGGAAGGCGACGACGGTCGAGACGGTCGTGGGGGAGGGCGAGCGGGCCGTCGAGGTCTCGCGGACGTTCGCCCTGGCCGCCGACCGGCGCCAGTACGACCCGCGCGCCCGGATGGCGGTGCGATGGGACTGGGAGGGTCCGCCGCTCGCGGGCGCGCACGCGCGCCTGCGGATCCGGTCGGTGGACGAGAACGGCGTCGCCCGCACGCTCCTCCCGGTCCCCGCCGACGAGACCCTCGAAGACCTCGAGGCCGGCGCGCTCGTCCTGCTCCAGCTCGACCGGCTCGTCGAGCACGCCACCGGCCGCCCCGCGACCCTGCTCCCCGGCCAGTCCGTCGAGCTCTCGCTCACGCTCACCGACGCCGCCGGTGCGGATCTCGGCGCCGTCTTCCTCGTCGTCGACGTGGTCGAGGACCCGGTCACACCCGTCCCCGAAGCGGCCTACGGCCTCCTCCGCACCCTCGGCGGCGGCCACGTCGAGTGCATCCGCTTCGCCTGGAGCCCCGACCCCACCCGCGTCGAGCTCGTCTGCCCCGCCGACCTCGCCTCCGACGTCGTGCGCCGCCGCGCCGTCTTCCACCTCACCGACACCCACCGAACCGGCGCCAAGCCCACCTACGCCATCCAGAAGATCGCCCGCGACGGCGCCACCCACATCCCGCGGCTGACCGAGTCGCCGGACTGACGCACCCGGTGACGCCACGCCGGTACCGTTGCGCGTGATGCGCCCGCTGCCCGGTCTGGCCGCCGTCTGCGCCGCCCTCGCGCTCGCCGCCTGCGGCGGCGGTGACGACGGCGACGCCGCGGACCGCGACGCGTTCCTCCGTGCCGCCGACGCCAACTGCCGGCAGCGCAGCGAGCGCAACCGGGCCCGTCCCAGCGACGAGCTCCCGGGCCGCTGGGTCGACGACTTCGCCGCCGAGCTGGCCGCACAGCGCAAGCTCGGCGTCCCCGACGACCTCCGCGCGCGCTGGGACACCTACCTCCGCGAGCTCGGCACCTTCGTCACGGAGTCCCGTAAGCTCTACGACGAGGAAGCCCGCCGCACCGGCGAGAGCGGCACCGCGTCCGCCAAGGCCAACCGCGCCGGCTTCCTCGCCCGCAAGGCCGCCACCGACCTCGGCCTGGCCACCTGCGGCTCGCAGTTCAGCTGACCACGGCGGTTCGGACGCTTGACCTTCACCGTGGTGTCGGAGAGGGTCCGGTCGAGCCACGCGTTCGACGACGGTGCACGAGCCTCCTACACCCACTCCCGCAGCCGACAGGTGGTGGTGCGACGGCGGCATCACCCGCTGGATGGCGGGCGTGCTCGAAGGCGGCGGCGCGAAGGGCGCGGCGTACGCCGGTGCGCTGGACGCGCTGTGCGAGCAGCGTGCCTGGTTCGTCTCGGTCTGCGGGTCGTCGGCAGGCGCGCTGACCGCGGCGATGGTCGCCGCCGGGTTGCGACCGGCGGAGATCCGCGAGCACACGATCGCGGCGCTGAGGCTCGTGTCCGTCCCGCGCATCGCGGAGGCGGGCTCGGTCATCCGCCGCCTGCGCGGCGGCGGAGGCGATCCGCCGCACGTCCGCGACTCGGCGGACCTCGTGGCCTACGTCGAGCGGGTGCTCAGGGCCCAGGTCGGCGACCGCACGAGCGGCCCGGACGGGCCCGTCACGTTCACCGAGCTGCACGAGGCGACCGGGATCGAGCTGTTCCTGGTCGCGGTCGACGCGCGCGGTCGACGGGAGCGCGTGTTCCACCACCACCTGACGCCCGGCGCATCGGTCGCCGCGGCGGCGGTCTGGTCCGCGGCGATCCCGTTCTACTTCCCGCCCGGGATCGAGGGGCCGACGGGGGAGGAGCGGATCCTGCTCGACGGTGGCGTGTGGTCGAACTTCCCCGCGTGGGTCTACACGGACGCGTCCTTCCGGGCGGCCCATCCGACGCTCGACGCCGTCGCCCCCACGCAGGACGGCTCCCCTGAGACCCCGTACGTCATCGGACTGCTGCTCGACGAGAACCAGGGCGTCTCGAAGGAGGATGCGCCGCCGTCGCGGCCGATCCGGCGGGCCGGCGGCCTGGGCACGACGCTGCTCTCATCGATCTGGATGCTCACCCAGCCGTTCTACCTGCTGGCGGTGGCGCTCTTCGTCGTCGTGATGTCGTTGCTGAACGGGTGCGTCGTCCTCGGCCTCGGCGGCGCCTGCACGGCGTCCGGCTGGATCCACGCGCTGGGGGACGAGGAGCTCGTGATCGGGTTGCTGCTCGTCCTCTGGCTGTTCACCGTCTCGAGGACCGTGTTGCGGCCGCCGCCGTCGAGGCTCTTCCTGCCCGGGCCGATCCGCGCGGTCCAGCTCTGGGCCGGAGCCATGAGCTTCGTGCTCCTGCTCCTCACGTACCGGCTCGCGCTGCTGGAGCCGGAGCCGGCCTACGCGGACGTCCTGGCCGACGACGGGTGGGAGGTGGGCGTCTGGATCGTGCTCGCGCTGACCATGGGACTCACCTACGTCGTGGGGACGCTCGCGTTGGGGATCGTCGGGATCCTCGGACCGGCCATCTACGGGCTCGGCCGGTGGCTCGCGCCCGCGTTCGCGGGTGCGGGCAGCGCGCGGTACTGGGTCGGGAGCGCGCCAGGCGACCGCGTGATCCGGATCCCCGTGCGGCCCTACTCGACGCTGGACTTCGCGGCCGTCGAACGGGACATCGACGCGATCACGCAGCGCTCCAAGGACGTCGCGACGGCAGCGTGGCTCGGGTGGTTCGGCCCGTCGTCGCCGGGCGCGCAGGGCGGCTAGCGCTCACGCGACAACGAGAAAGGCCCAGCGATGCTGGGCCTTTCGAAGTGCGCCGAAGTGGACTCGAACCACCACGGGGTTATCCCCCACAAGGCCCTCAACCCTGTCAAGCAGGTGTCCCATTCGTCGCCCTCCAGCAGACATCGGGGTTTCTATGCGCGGACCTGGATGATACGGACGGATCGGACGGCGCTGCTGTTACCACGCGCGTTACCACCGCGGGCGGTTTGCCTTGTGACGTCCGCCTTCCGTCATAGGCGACGCACGGCGGGACGGGGGGCGTCGCGGACTTGCCGATCGGCCGGGGCGGCAGCCGAGCTTCATGAGCGAGCGCCTCGACGTCGGTCCCAGGCTCGCCGAAGGTCTGGACAGCTCGTTCGTGAGCCCGAGAGCCCGAGGGCGCGCGGACGCTGCTCCGGCACCGTCGCGCGAGACCGTCGGCGCAGCCGCCCCAGCAAAGAGTCGAGGCCACGTTCCGCCCGGACATCGTCGACGTCGGGGCCAGTACCACAAGTCGCAGTTCGTCGAGACGGTTCCGTGACGACCTGGACGCCCGGCACAATGCGCGAGTGACGACGTATCCGAACGTCGAGCTCGCGCTCGCCGACCTCCGCGATCCGGAGCTGTTTGCGGACGTGGTCAACGTGCTGTTGCTCGACGACTTTCCCGGCCTGGTGCCGACCGGTGGTCCTGGGGACCTAGGTCGGGACGCCCTCGTGCGCGATGCACTTTGGGGTGAGGAGCGCGTCGTCATCCAGTACTCGCTCCAGAACCGCTGGACCGACAAGCTGCGAGCGGAGCTCCGTCGTTACGACGACGACGACTCACTCCCCGGGCGGATGCTTTTCGTGACGGTCCGCGATCCGCAGGAACGAGCGGTCCGTCGGATGGTCGCTGAGGCGGCGAAGGACTACAACGTCGAGCTGGCGGTCTACGGGCGTCAGTGGATCGTCACCCGACTGAACTCGCCGCGGCATCGGCAGACGGCCGAACGGATGCTCGCCGTCCGCGCGGCTCCGCCGGCGCGGCTGTTGCCAGCCGCCGCGTTCGCAGAACAGCTCCAAGCGCACATCCCTGGTTTCGATGCGGCCCTCGTCGGCGCGCAGGAGAACGTCGACGAGCTGCGCGCCGCGCTCGACGGGCCGCAGCGGGTGGTCGTCGTAGTCGGCGAAGGAGGCGTCGGCAAGACCCGCCTCGCGCTGGAGGCGTCGGGTGACACGACGCTGGTCCTACCCGCCGCGGGAACCTTCGACGACGAGGCAGTGGCCGAGCTCCAGCCAGGCGATCAGACCGTGGTGGTGCTCGACGACGCCCACCGCAGCCAGCTGGACTCCCTCCGCGCAGTCCTTCACGATCCCCGCTTCAGCGATGTCCGCTTCGTCCTCACCGTCCGACCCGGGCTAGAGAGTCGCACCCTCTACCGCGCGGGCCTGCGGGCGGGAGAAGCGCAGCTCGTGCATGTTGGACGCCTGTCCCGCGCCGCGATCGATCGCCTGATCAACTCGCGGCCTAATCGCGTCGCACCGCACGACCTTCGATTGCGGCTGATCCGGCTGGCCGAGGGGCGGCCGCTGATTGCGCACATGGCCTGCGAAGCGGCTCACCGCGGTGGTCTGCTCGCGCGCGGCGGCGAGAGGACGGTGCTCTCCAGCTATCTGCGACGGCTGGTCGATCCGACCTGGCCGAGCTTCTATGGCGACGTGCTGGCCGTCTGCGCCGCGCTGGGCGGGATCTCGCTCCAGAACGACGGAGACTGGCAGGCGTTGCGCCACGCGATCGGCGGTCGTCCCGACGACGAACTCCAGGAGGCGCTGAACACGCTTGCCGATCATGGCGCACTCGCCGCGGTCGGCGAGCGGCTGACCGTCAAGCCGGACCGACTGGCGGCGTACGTCGTCGCCGAGCGCCTGCTCCGCGCGGACCCCCGCCAACGGCTCACCTGGCATCGAGCCACCGAGAAGCTGCCCGAGCCTCGCCGGCAACGGCTCGTCCCGGTGCTCACCGAAGCCGTTGTGCTCGCCGATGGCGCCGGCCGGGCCGAGCTGCTCGCCGAGCTCAAGCACACGCCGTGGCCGCCGCAAGACGCCGATGCCTGGCTCTGGTACCGCACACTGGGGGAAGCCAAGGAGGTCGCTGCGGCGGCGCCAGCCGAGGTCGGCGAGCTGCTCGATGCGTTCATCGCGGCATGGCCACCGCCAACCACGCACGAACATGCCATGTCGGTCTCGAGCGCCGAGGTCATGCACCCCGCGACCGAGGCCGCCGGATCGCTCGCTAGCGCGGACGAGCCCGCCGGAATCCTGCGACTGCTGGAGCTCTGCCGCCTTACCGACGCGACGGTCAAGCCGAGCGACTCGCCGTACGGGGCCCTTGGCTCCGGACTCGGCCACGCGGAGCTCGACTGGCGCCGTGACCGCACCGCTCGCCGACAGCGGATTCTCAGTGTGATCTCCGCCTGGGCGGGGCGCGACCCTGACGCTCGCACGGCTGAGGTGGCGGCACGCGCGGCCGGCATGCTGGTCTCCGTCACCTTTCAGTTCCAGTCCCGGGCCGCCGAGGACAACCTCAAGTTTCGCCACGGCTCCTGGGCTGTCGACGCCGAGCCCGACCACGCTGCGCTGGTCCTCGCCGCGGCCCTCTACGTGGCTTCGCTCGTGCCGCGCCTCGATGTCGCGGGCCTCGACCCGGTCATTGAGCGGCTCCACGAAAGCGCCCGTGTTGCCGCCGGGGAGAAGGTCGGTCAGGGCACCGAGGCGACACCGTGGGGCAAGGAGCTGCTCCTGGCGGCGAGCGAGCCGATCGTGCGGGTCCTTGTCGCGCGCTGGACCGAGCTGACGCTCCGCCTCCGCCGGCATCTGGTTCACGCTCTGCCGACTCATTCGCTGGTCGTCGCCGCACTGGCCGGCGACGCGCAGCTCCGCCGGTACCTCATCGTCTTCCCACTCGCGGATGAACAGCGCCCGTCGACGGTCGTGCAGCGCGATCATCTGGCGTCGCTCGTCGAGCGGGACGGCGATGAAGCGGCCGGACAGCTCCTGCTGCTGGTGGCGTGTGACACGGAGCTCGGACGCGGTCCCTTCCTGCTGGCGGATGTGCTCGCCGAGCGCTTGGGCGGAGTCGAGGCCGACGCGCTTATTCGAGCGCTCCTTGCCCGAGGATCGTGCGCTCACAACGTCGCGGGGTTGGTGTTGAGGGGCGCCGTCCGGCGACATCCCGGCGTCGTTGCCCTAATCGACGAGCTGGCCTCGAACGCCGACACGGCCGCCGTGGCGACGACCGCGCTCGACGAGCTCAATCCCCAATGCGAAGCGCGGTTGGCCGAGGTCGTCCGTGCGCACGAGACCCGGGGCGCGACGGCGGCGCTCGCCGGTCACCTGACAATCTGCGAGCGACTCACGCCGCCTGAGCGAGGTGCGGCGCTGCTGCGCCTGGCCGCCGCACGCGCTGAGCCAGAGCTCGTCGAGCTTGCACTCCGCGAGGTCGCGACAGCTGACGTCTCGGAGGTCAGCGTCGCCAACGACGACCTGTCGCTCCTTGCCGAGCAGCTGACTCGGCTGCTCCACACAGCCGACGGGCCGGTGACTGAGCTGCAAGGTGCGATCGAGGTGATCCTGCGTGGCGATCCAAATCGGGCGGTCGCCCTGCTGCTCGCGCACTTCGAGGACGTCATGGAGCAGGATCACGATCCGAGTGGCGCGACGCGGCCCCGACGGCAAGCGCTCCCCGAAGCGATGCGTCAGGCGCTGCTCACCGCGAGCCCCGACACGGCCGAGCTTCTGACGACAGAACTCGGTGGCTGGCTGGCGGATCACGTCGAGCACAGGGGCTGGGCCATGGTCGGGCTCCCGCTCGAAGGGCTGCTCTCGACAATCGGGCCGGCGACGGACGCCTTCCCGCTCTTGCTCGAACGCCTTGCAGCAGGCAACAGGCGCCAACGAGCGGTCGCCATCCGATTGCTGTCCGGATGCTTCGGCGAGCCGACCTGGCTCACCACCGTCCAGGTGTTGCTCCAACAAGGCCTAGTGGCCAGCGAACGCGACGAACTCGTCCGGCGGACCACCGGGGGAGTCGAGACGAACGGCCCCCGGCACGAGGCACTCGAAGCACGTGCCAAGGAACTCGAGAAGCTCATCCCAAGCGCAAACGCGTCGCTCGCGAACTTCATCCGGCATGCGATTGCGGCCATCCGCGAGACGGCGCTGACGGAACTCGAGCGGGACCGGCGCAGCCACGAGGGCTACTGAGCACGCGCGCACGTCGAGACGACGATCGCGGCCCCTCGCACCGTGCATACCGCCGCGCATGCGGTCCGACTCACTCACGCCCCAGTGACCTGCGTGTCCTCCCAGCGGGCTCCGAGTTCCACCACGAGCTGCGCGCGAAGGTCCGTGGTACGACCACGACGCCCAGTCCGTCCGCGGAGGTCAACAGCGGGAGGGCCTGTGGATTCACGAGGCCGGGTCAGTCAACACACGCGTCTCGGCGCTCCTCTCGGTTCCAAAGCTCACACTCTGGAACGTTGCCGTGGTAGAGCCGACGCTCTGGACCAACCCTTGGGGCTGCTCATCCTGTCCAGCCGCAAGGCCCCTGGCGATGGATGGAGGCGGCGTCAACCGGCGCCGTAACCAAGCATCCACGCACTAAGCAAATCACCGACGTCTTGCAGCTCCCAGCGGGATGGCCAGAGGTCGCGGCGCCCGACTACTGAGTACCGAGGCACTGGTGCCCTTGGGCATGATCGAACGGACGATCCGACGGAGAAAACGCTCCGGTCTCCAGAACGTCCGCTTCGTACCCGAAGATCGTCTTAATGGCCGAGACCTCTGGCACACAAGTCGGCGTCCTATTCGCGGACCGTGAGCGCGACGACCCGCTGCCTGCCGGGCCGACCGAGTCGACATGGGACTTCCTCTCGCGCACAAGCGATGCCGCGTTCACTCGTGTGCGAGACACGATGAACGACTGGTTCACGCGTTATCCGTCTGCTGAGCAGCCGGACCTGCGCGGTCGGATGGCCAGCGGCGATCAGCAGGAGTTCCATGCGGCTTGGTTCGAGCTGTACCTGTACGAGTTGCACCGGCGGCTCGGCTTCGCGGTTGACGTGCATCCCGACTTGCCGGATGCCGGGACGCACCCGGACTTTGCCGTCGCCCGGTCGAACGAGCAGTTCTACCTCGAGGCCAACGTGTTCGGCGATCGAAATGGCGCGGGCCGGGCCGCGAGGCGCAACGCGATCGTCGCGTCGATCGAACGAATTCAGAGCCCTGACTTCTGGTTCTGGTTCGACATCGAGGCCGAAGGGCCGGACTCGCCGCCGATGAAGCACGTCAGACGCCGCGTCGAGCAGTGGGTGCGAACCCTCGACTGGGCCGACGAACGGCAGAACATGCACCCCGATCTCGCCCCCTGCCGAGTTGAGGAAGTGGCTGGATGGAGGTTCTCGTTCAAGGCCATCGCGCGCCCGCCTGAGCGACGAGGTCAGACGCGGCCGACCATCTGCGGAGGCCCGTCCGACGGTGGCGTGTTCGATCATCCGGTCACACTCCAGGCGCGGCTTGAAGGTAAGGCTGGCAAGTACGGCGCGCCCGACAGGCCGGTCGTGATTGCGATACGGCTGGACCGGCTCGCGGTGGACGGCGAAGACGTTCACCGCGCGCTCGTAGGCGACGGTTGCACGGGCCGCCCGGGCTTGTTCTTCGACTGCGACGGAACGCCGCGCCGCGCCTACGTCGCCGGCGTCCTTACCTGGAGCCTCGAACTCCGCCCGTGGAGCATCACGAGGGAAGCGCCGACGTTCTGGCGCAACGGCGCCGCTACCCATCCGACCCCGGAGCTTCCTTGGCGATGCGTGACCGTCGGCCACGACGACGTAGGGGTCACGCCCGGCACGTTCGTCCCGGCGACGACCTTCGCCGACGTCGCGGGCGCAACGGACTTCATCCACCCCGGTGCCTGGCCTGGTGAGCCGTTTCCGGGCGAGTAGTCCACGCGTGACCTGTGGCCCGCCGAACGTCCGAGCCAATCCCGAGCATGTCGGCCATGGAAGGACTCGTCTCCACCGCGCTCGTTGAACGGGCGGCGCTAGGCGACCGGCGGGGGCGCAAGACTAAGCACGTGCCCATTCCCAAAGACCTTCTCGCGCGTCTGCGCGCCGCCCTCGCCGGCGCTGAAGACTGGTACTCGGTCGAGAGCGCCTTCACCAAAGCCGTTCGAGATGACGAGGTCGATGCGGCACGGCCAGCGGCGTACGCGTTCGGCTACATGTTGATCGACGAGCACAACGAGGAGTCTCGTTCGCGCAACGGCGTCTTCGCACCCCGAATCGAGTGGCAGGGCGGGCACGCCTTCCCGCCACCTCTCGACCAGCTGACGCCCGAGGTCAAGGATGTCTGGGTCGAGCTCTTCGAGCAGCTTGATGGCAGCTCCGCACGCGCGCGACTCGGCGACCTGTTGTGGGTGACGCGCCACGGGCCTCAGCCCCACGCGGCCGGGCGAGCCGCGACGGCTAGCTACATCGCGCTCGTCGGCGACCTGACCTGGTCGGATCGCGTCGGGAGCGTCTTGCGAGCGGTTGAGCTTGCGACCGAGCTCAACGACACCGACCTACGTCGTGAAGCCGTCGAGGTGGCCGTCGAGTTCGCTGAGGCGGAGCTCGATCAGGCTGAGTGGAGACCTGGCCTGGTGCTTCGCGTCCTCGAACGACTGGCAGCGTTGAAGCAGGACCAGCGGCCTGCCGGCCTTCGGGAACTCGCGGATCGCGTCAGGGATCGATACGCGGCTGACCCGTTCATCACGGAGTCCGTGATCGAGCTGCAGCTGTCCCTCGCGGAAGCCGATGAGCGGGAGCTCCTCCGCGACCAGCAAGTCCAGCGCTGGCGTGACGCAGCCGAAGAAGAGGTGGGGCTGACGCGCCTCGCGCACCTTCGCCACGCCCATGAGCGTGCACGAGCGATTGGCCGCTCGGACACCGCAACGGAGATCGCGCTCGAGATCGAGCAGATCAGCGCAGAGGACCTCGACCTCCAGCGCCAAGAGGTCAAGATCGAGATCCCGGCTGGCGAGCTGGATCGCCTCGTTCAGAGCTTTACTGAGCACGAGTCCGCGGCGGACGCCCTCGGGCGCTTCGGCGTCGAGGGCCCGCCCAGCGGGCACGCCGACGAACTCGATCGAGCGGTCGCCGAACTGGCGGAGCGATACCCGATCCAGCGTCTGATCAGCCGACAGGTCTTAGGCGAGCACAACGCGCTTGTCTTCGAGGCCCGGACCCCGGACGACCACGACCGAATGGATCGGGCGCAGTACGCGGCGCTCGGCATCCAGTTCTTCGGCCCTATCGCCGACCGGATCCTGAAGGCGATCCGCGACGGCTACGAACACCCGGACACCTCAGCGCTGACCGACTTCTTCACCACCGACCTCATCAGCGAGTCGATCGCCGGACGGCTGGCTGAAGCCGTCGGCCGTTACTGGGATGGAGACGATGTCGCCTCGGCGCTGATCCTGGTGACACAGATCGAGGCGGCGCTGCGCGATCTCACCGCGAAGCTCGGTGTCCCTGTCACGAAGCCACCGCGTGGCGGAACGCCGGGCGGCGTCATTGCCCTCGGCGCGGTCCTCGACAAGCTCGCCGGCCGTCTCGACGAGTCCTGGCGTCGGTACCTGCTCTACCTGCTGTCCGAGCCCCTCGCGGTGAACCTCCGCAATCGGCTCGCCCACGGTCTCCTCTCCAACCCTTCGGCGCTCGACGTCGCCGTTCTGATCCACGCTGCCTGTTTCCTCCGCTCCCTTGGGGTTGACACGCAGGTGAAGGAACCGCCGAGCGCGGATCCGACCTAGCCGGAGGTAGTGTCCAAACACATGGCCGACCCGCTCACCCTCACGGTCGCTTCACTCGCGCTCGGCGTCTCGGCCTGGTCCGCCTTCAACTCCCACCAGGCCCTTCGCGTCACGCGTGACGAGCACGTAGCCAAGCGAGCCGAACGCGATGCCCGTCCAGAGCTGTCTCTCGATGTCCGTGTCGCGAACCACGCTCCCGACGAAGACGGGGTCTTCCGGCTCGCTGCGTCCTCGGCGTACTTCAACCTCGCTGTCACCGTCGGCAACCGCGGCAACAGGACGGCCGGTCGCACGCAGATCGACGTGTGGGTGCCGCGGCACATCGACTCGCAGACCCTGCTGTGGATGGGGGACGACCGCGGCGAGCGCTTCGGCCATGCCAGCGCAGACCCGTTCGTTCACCTGCCGACGTTCGACGGCAGGTCCTTCGACACCCAGCGGCTGAGGCACACAATCGACGCCGTGCCACTGATCGGCGAGACCTTATCGTTCCGAGCATGTCTGCCCTTGGACCAGCGACTCGGGTCCTGGCCCGTGCGCGTCGTAGCGCGTACCGACGGTAGCGAAGTCGAAGAACTCATCCGCATCGACGTGATGCGCACGCTCGACACGTGAGCGCCTGAACGACTCGATCGTGAGTCCAAGACGCCGGCGCGGGCCGACCCCGCTTACGACAGCACGGCTACGCCGTGCGTGGGACGCGGGGATCGGTCTCGCAGCAGGAGAGACTCTGAGCCAGGAGGCGTCTCATGGCCCGCCGCGACCTCCGCGGGGCGGCGGGCGCAGCGACGTTCGTCGCATTCGACATCCTCGCTCACGGGAGGCGACAGCGCCGCGACGATAAGCATCTCTGGCGATTCGCCGCGGGGTAGGTCAAACTGGCGGTTGCTGCGCCGACTAACCTTGTAGAACGCTAATGCCCACCGCCAACGACGTCGCCGCCTACATCCTCACCCAACACGGGCCGATGTCGACCTGGAAGCTGCAGAAGCTCGTGTACTACGCACAGGCGTGGTCGCTGGTGTGGGACGATGCGGCGCTATTCGATGACCCCATCGAGGCGTGGGCAAACGGCCCGGTGGTCCGCTCCCTGTATAACCAGCACCGGGGCATGTTTAGCGTCTCGCGCTTGGCCCGCGGTGACTCCGGCGCGCTCTCGCCCGTCCAGCGAGACACGGTCGATGCGGTGCTCGACTCCTACGGCAAGCTCACCGGTCGCCAACTCAGCCATCTCACGCACGAGGAGCAGCCTTGGCGGACGGCGCGGGATGGCTTGGCACCGGACGAGCGTTCAGAAGAGCCGATCAGTCTCGAGGTGATGCAGGGCTTCTATGCGGCGCTTGACGTGGCCGACGAAGCCGTGCCGGTCGAGTCGCTGGATTGGGCCAAGCGCTCCTGACCGTCAGGTGGCACGCGACCGAAGCGGCAAGAGAGCCAAGGCGCGCGCCGGCGAGCTGCCAGGCCGCCATCCCAAGACGCTGCCTGCCGCGGGCGACCACCGAGACGAGCGGCCGATCTTCTCTTTCGAGCACATCGACCGCCGCGCTGACGAACGCTGGCGGTTCCTGCCCGAGCGCATCGACGCCGAGAAGCTTGTCGAGTTTGTGTGCACGATCGCCGGCTCAACATGGGCGGACATCGCAACCATGCAGACCGGGGGCAACCGGCGACTTCGTCTGCA
Source organism: Solirubrobacteraceae bacterium (assembly GCA_035563115.1). Taxonomy (GTDB): domain Bacteria; phylum Actinomycetota; class Thermoleophilia; order Solirubrobacterales; family Solirubrobacteraceae; genus CADCVT01. The sequence continues at coordinate 10,730 of DATMVO010000141.1, read as the reverse complement.
CCATGAACAAGAGATCGCCACGTTGGACAAGCAGGCTCAAGCAGACCTGAGCCGCTCCAAGCTCGACGAGCGCTTCGGGGACTCGATGTTCCGATTCCGTCTCGGCAGCACGATACGGCTATGGGGTTTCCGGGAGGGCGCCACCTTTCACATCGTGTGGTGGGACGACGATCACAACGTGTATCCCACCGACCCCAGCTAAGCCGTGTAGGCGAGTCCTGCACGGCGGGCTGACGCGGGCGGTCGAGGACGCGCCACGCCGCTGTCTGGTCACGCGCGGCGACCCACTGGCCGATCGTAGTTTGGTGCTGAGGACGAGCGGTTGAGGTCAGGCCCGTCGAAAGGTCAAGGTGAACGTCACCCCTGGGGCGGCGGGGTCGATCGAAATATCTCCTCCCATCTGCGCCATCAGGTATCTGCAGTCGTGCAGGCCCTGCCCCAGGCCTTGCGGGCGCCACTGTCTTGCGCGCTCGCCACGAAAGCCGTCATGAAAGATCTGCGAAATCTCGTCTGGGGGTATCGGCGCCCCATTGTCACCCAAGATAATCTTGACGTTCCGGTCAGTCGTCTTCAACGACACGTGGACGGTCGGTGGCTCTCCGTTCACCGGCCGGCAGTACTTCGCACTGTTGTCCAAGATGTTGCGCAATACACAGGCGACGGCATGCTGGTCCGCGAGAACGACCGGAATAGTGCGATACGTCCCCGCGATCTGTACGAGTCCGGTAATGCGCAGCGATGAGCCGCTCCGGATTGCGTTGAGTTGCGCGACAACGCGATCGACGCGTGCGAGCACATCTCCGTAGAGATGAACCGGAGCGAGTACGAGGCGCTTGCTATTGACGATAGCGTCGCGCTCAACCTGGGCTTCGATGTCCTGCACCCAGGCAAGCGCATTTGGTAGGAAGTGCTTAAGGTGAGCCGGGAAGTGTTCGCTCACCCCGGCGCCCTCAAGCGCCTGCAGATGTGAACGGGCAGCTTGCAGGCTCGTGCGCGCGCCATGCATTTGCCGATCGAATCGAGCCTCGTTCTGCCGGGCTCGAATCAAGTGGTAGATGAGGAGACTCAATACCTCGCTCGTGCACCGAAAAAGGTAGTCGTCCTTCCATGTAAGAGCGCGATGTAATGGTGCTTCGTGTTCGAGTATCGAATGGTCTCCGACCTCAAGAACCCCGATCGCTTTGAGGCGGTACCTCTCGAGGCGTGCGCCCGGCGGCAGGCGAAGAGGGAAGGCCGCCCACTCGCTGGCTGACGTATGGCCTTCGTCATCGATGTATCCGCCTGAGGTGCCTTCTCGGAGGTCCTGCTCACTGGCGAAGGTCCGCATGATTGGCGACGGCGAGCCGGGCGAGATTTCGAACTTGCTGTCCCGACCACCTCGGCCGTCGCGGCGTACAAGTACGCGTCGGAGCGGATCGAGCGTCCAGATCGCGCCTCGCTCATTCGGGAGCGTCTCGCCGAGTATGGACAAGAAGGCGTGAGCGACGCTACCGACGTCTCGGCGGTAGCCGACCTTCGCTTCCACCTCGACGCGCAACCGAGCGGCGTGTTGTTCGACGCTTGCCGCAAACGTCGCGGCTAGAGCACGCGAGAGTGACGCAGTCGGGGCGGACTCATGTCGCTCTCGATCCACGACCAGGACTACCGCTCCGAACGTGGAGGGGAACGGAGGGGCCTGCAGCGACGGCGCGACGGTAAGGGGCAGTGCGACGAGCCGGCGTTGCTCATCGAGTGGCTGTTCCGTAACGCGGCTAGACGTAGTCGCACGTTCGCCGACCACGCGACCGTGCGCGCGGGCGTCGGATTGAGACCGTGCAAGGCCAGCCGCGGCCTGCAGGACGAGCGTCGTTGACGAGGGAGCGCAGAGATACAGCGCAGCGCCGACGAATCCGGCGTCTCGAACAAGGATGTCAACGAGATGGCTCGCAAACTGGTTCGGTTCGCTGAGCGCGTATTCGTACAGGTGCGCCTGTACTCGTTCTTGATCGCCCATTATTCGGACTGGATGAGTCTCGCGGCGATCTGGCGCGCGGCTTGCAGGAAGTCCTCTGTCTCGAGCGAACCGATGCGTCCAATGGCGGCGGCGTCATTCAATAATTCCAAAGTGCCTGCGTCGCCTAGGCGGTGAACGAGCTGCTGAAGAGCCGGGACCTGTACCGCAGCCATACTTGACAGGAGAGCCGCCTCGGCGGCTGCGCGATCGATGCCTATTCGCATCTTGTGGAGATGGATTATCGCAGCCTCCGCATCGATCTCGCCGGTCCGTCCGAGTAGCACGCGGTGATGAAGTCCGGCGGACGATTCCATGGCACTCGCCATGGCACGGCGTGATGCGATTTCGGACCGCAAGAGCAAGGCGGCAACATCTGTCGACTGGCTGTAAGCATCCGCCGCCACATCGAGACCTTCCAGCGCCGCGACGAGGTCTTTCCGCATGCGGTGCAATGCGAGACCGACGGGAGTCAGAATAGCTGTCACCACGGCAGCGACCAGAGCGGCGACAGCGAGTATGTCCTGGAGGCTAAGGGCGAGTGCGTTCGCGGCCGCGAACGAGATCACGTGCGCCCGAGCTCCGCAAGCCTCGTGGTCACCATGTCGGCGAACATTAACGGTGAGTAGATTGACGACTTATCCCAGTAGGGGATGCCAAAGAAAGAAGATACGTTCCGCGCGTTACTCAGCGTGTCGTAGTTCTGCGTGTTGCTAAGCAGGACCGCCCTCCTGGGGAAAACGGTCGGATTTTGTGCGGCTAGGTCCTCAAGCAGCCGAAGCCCCGTTTCCTGGTAGCCGTCGGTGCGATCGGGCGTGAACCGCCGATCGCGTAGGTCCTCCACAGCGAGCATCACGTCGATCACTACGAGGCCGACTTCGGACGGCGGCGCGTTCCATAAGCGCCGGAAGGCACCATCGGCGCTCCACATGCAGCTGGTCGCGAAGCCGAGGAGGCCGAGTTCGGCCGTCCACGCCTGGTAGGCCGGGTAATCGTCATCCACGAAGAAGATGTTCGAGTGGCGCTGGCCCTGACGATCGGGAGTCGACACAGGAGCGCATTCTGCACGGCGCACGCGCCTAGTGACAAGCGCGTGTTCCCGATCCGTCCTCCTACCGGAGCCCATCATGAAGGCGAGGCTTGCCACTCGCGTGAGGCGGCTAGCGACCTACTCCCGCGGGCGGGCTAGTCCGCGAACGAGTAGGCCGACGCAGCGGCTCTGCCACGGCGGCATGTCGCAAGACGCGGGAAGGCGTGATCCGGTGCGGTGGTGCAGTCCCAGCCGCGCGCCGGCCGAGAACACGACCACTCGGTGCACGCCCGCGGGCCGTCGAAGTGCGTTCGCAGGACCGCGATCGCCGTTCGGCACGATGTCGGGCCGGTCGCCTTGACGTGGACGTAGCTGTCGCTGAGCGTGAGCGTGCCGCAGCTGCGTGTGGGGGCGGCGCCGGCGGTTGCGGTCGTCGCGAGCCCGACACTGGCTAAGACGGCGATGAGCGTGAGAAGGCGACGGTCAGACATGGCGATCTCCGTGCCGGCTCGCCGTGTAGCTGATGCGGTAAGGACGCACGGCGGTCGTCGAGCACGTGTCCGGGCCGGGCGGGCGCAGCGGCGTCGTCGTCGAGCCGGGCAGCACTCGGGTCGCGCCGACATCGGCGGCGCGGCAGATCGGGCACGCATCGATGTGGCGACGAAGGAGCCGGCGGGTGCGCTTGGTGGTCGTGGTTCCGTCTAGCGGCCAGACCGTCTCGTCGGCGTCCAGCACGTCGGCGTGCGGGACGAGGCTGCGCAGCAGCGCGCGCCCTTCCATGAGCACGGCGCGGGCGTGCTGATGGGTGACGCCGAGCGCGTCGGCGACCTCCTTGTCGGTGCGGCCGGCGGCGCTCAGCGCGATCGCCTTGCGTTCGACGTCGGTCAGCGCGTCCAGGAGCGACGCCGTGAGCAGTCGCTCGTCGACGAGCTCCTCCTGGTTGAGGGCGCGCGGGAGAAGCGCGGCCTGCGCTGCGGTCGCCAGCCGCGCGTCGTCCGTGTCGCCGTCGAACTCCGTGAAGCTGGTCGGAAGCGCGGCGGTCGCGCCGGCGCCGCGACCGCGTGCCTTGCGCAGCGCGTCGACGCCGCACACGCGGAGGGCGCGCTTGAGGTACGAGCATCGGCGCCCCGGGTCGGCCGGCCACGTGGCCCAGCTCGTCCACGCGCGGATGAAGGCTTCCTGCACCACGCCGTCGCGATCGACCTCGTTGTGGCAGGCGCCGTCCAGGAGCCGGTCGACGTAGCGCTCGGCCATGAGCCGGTTCTCGGCCACGAAGCGCGCGAATTCGCGCTCGCTGTTCGCGCGTACCGCGGTCGTCGTCGTGGACATCGTCGATGACGTTGTCGCCCGTCGGCTCGCTGCGGCGGTCGACGTCGCCGGCCCCGTCGTTCGGCTCGGCAGCGAATCTGTGGTGGCGGGTGGCTTGTGCACGGTGGTCTCCCTCGTTGCGACCGTGACGCTTGTCGGTCGGTGTGGGGTGCAGTAGCGACCGGCGACTGGAAGTTCGCCCCCCGGTTGAGCGCTTGGCCGATTCGCGCCGCCCGTGGGGGCGAACTTGCGGTGCCGTCTCCCTACCGCTGGCGTCCATCGACGAAGGAGGAAGCGATGAAGGGACGTTTGGCGGCGGTCGCCGCGGTGGCCGGGGCGGTGTCGCTCGCGGCATGTGGCGGAGGCGGCGCGGACGAACAGGCGCGCGCGGTCGTCAAGACGTGGTTCGTGTCGATCGCCGATCGCGACTACGAGGCGGCCTGTGGGGTGTTGACCGCCAGCGCGAGGAAGAAGGTGCAGGAGGCGGGCTTCTTCGGGACCGATTCGTGCGAGAAGGCGCTCGAGTCGTTGACCGATGGGTGGACGGACGCCGAGCGTGCGGACCTCAAGCGCATCCGCCTGCGCGACGTGAAGCGGTCCGGCGACAAGGTAGAGGTCGGTCCTGGTCAGCTCGAGCTGCCGCCTGAGCTTGACGAGGTCGGTGTGACCGACGGTGACCCGGCGATCCTTCGCCTGGTCGACGGGCGCTGGCGGCTGGACCGCGTGAACTGAGTTCGAGTCGGTGGCGAGCGGCGTGTGTCGCTCGCCACCGCAGCGCTACCGGGTGGCGGCGTCGATCAGCGCGTCGACGAGGTCGACACGCTGGCGCGGGAGACGCAGCACCAGGGTGTCCCGCCGCTGTGCGACGGACGCGCCCGGCACGGCGCTCTTCAGCCTCTCGTTCAGCTCCTCAGTGTCTGAGTCAGGCGCGTCCGTCACCGCCGTATCGCGCTTCTCTCGTGCAGGTGAAATGAGCCGTTCGAGCGCTCGCACCGACAGCCCTTCGGCCGCGGCTCGCTGGGCGAGCTGCCGCTGACGCTGCATCGTGGCCGCGCTCAGCAAGACCTTGCCGTGGCCTTTGGTCAGCGTCCCGGCGTCGATGAGGTCAACGACGTCTTCTGGCAGGTCCAGGAGCCGCATCGTGTTCGTGATGTCCGATCGGCTGCGGCCGTCGAGCTGCGAGGCCAGGACGGCGTGCGTGACCCCGAGGTCCTCGATGAGCAGACGCAGGCAGCGCGCTTCCTCGATGGGGGTGAGGTCCTCGCGGACCATGTTCTCGATCAGCGCGTCCTGGAGCGTGGCCGCGTCATCGCGCGGTCGGACGACGCACGGCACGCGCTCGAGGCCGGCGATCTGTGCGGCACGCCAGCGTCGTTCGCCGGCGACGATCTGATGCAGGCCGCCCTCCATGGGGCGGACGACGAGCGGCTGGAGGACGCCGCGCTGCTTGATCGACGCGGAGAGGGCGTCGAGCGCGGCGGGGTCGAAGTGCTTGCGCGGCTGGGCGGGGTTCGGCACGACGCGCTCGACAGGCAGGCTGACGAGGACACCGTCCCGTTCGTCACCGGCACCGAACGCTCGGCGGTCACGCAGCGACGCCGTCGGTGGGGTTCGGCCTCGGCGGCGAGACGGCAGCGGAGCGGCCGTGCGGCTAGCCATCTGCGTGCAGGCGGCCGAGGATCTCCCGGGCGACGGAGCGGTACGCGTGCGCGACCGCGCCGTCGGGTTCTACGTGGAACGTCGGGCGGCCGTGGCGGGCGTGCGCCGCGACACCGATGCGGCGCGGGACGATCGTCTCCAGCAGCCCGACGTCCTCCGCGTGGAGGTGGTCCTGGTACTCGCGGGTGCTCTTCCACCGCGGGTCGACGTTGACGAGCAGGACCCCGAGGAGCCCGAGGTCGGTGCCCAGGTCGTCGGCTTGCGCGTCGATGTCGTCGAGGATGCGGTGCAGGGCGCGGATCTCGTTCCACCCGGGCAGCAGCGGGACGAGCGTCTCGCTCGCGGCCCGGATCGCTTGCGCGCCGAACACCGTCTCGCCGGCGGGCGTGTCGATGATCGTGTGGTCGAAGTCCGGCTCAAGCGGCGCGAGGAGGCGCGCGAGGTCGGCCATGTCGCCGTGCAGCAGCCGCGCGGTCTGCGCGCGAAGCTCGCGGCTGGCAGGAACGAGCGCGAGCGTCTCGCCGGGCCGGCCGACGTCCAGCGGGTCCGGGGCCTTGACGTCGGCGAGCGCGTCTTCGATCCGGTGCGCCAGCTGGTCGTCGCTGACGCCCCAGGAGGACGAGAGGTCGCCTTGCGGGTCGAAGTCGACCAGCAGCACCCGCTGGCCGTGCTCGGCGAGGGCGGAAGCGAGGTTGGCGGCGGTGATCGTCTTGCCGACGCCGCCCTTCTGGCTGAGGATCGCGGTGACCGTCACGGCCGCCTCCCGTCCATCGTGGTCGTCGTGTTCCGTTGGTCCGGCTCGGTGCCGGGGTCGAGCGGGTGGCCGTCTTCGAGCTCGTCGAGCGTGCACAGCTGGATGCGCTCCATCACCGCGGCGCCGTGCGCGTCGCGGATCCACCGGCCGATCAGCTCGGCCCGCTCGGCCGACGTCGTGACGAACAGCGTCGAGCGAGCTTGGTCGTGCGCGAGGAACGTCTGGACCTTCGCGAGGATCCGGCTGCGGCTGTAGTGGCCCAGGTCGACCTCGACGAGCACGAGGTCACGGCCGCGCTCGTCCGCCGCGGCGGCGCGGTAGGCGGCGTCGGGGCGGTGGTGTCGGTCGTCGCGCGCGCCGGCCTCGAGCAGGTGCTCGGGGATCAGCGTGGTGGCGAGCAGGTCGCCGACGCGGTTGATGGCGAGCTGGTGCGGGATCGACGTCTCGCGCAGCGCGGGCGTGAATCGGCGCCCGCGGAAGTGCTCGCCGGCCAGGGACCGCAGCCGCAGCGCGGCGGGCGCGCTGCGTCCGAGCGTGTAGACGCTCGTCGCCCGGCCGCCGGGCTGCTCGATCGCGTGCCGGCTCAGGAATCCCGCGGTCGAGAGCTGCCCGAGCCGGTTGCGCGCGCGCTCGCGCGTGAGACCGCTGAAGTGCCGGTCGTGGAGGGCGTCGAGCGTGTCGACGCGGCGCGTCGTGAGCTCCTGCAGGATCGCGAGGTCCCGCTGGGTGAGGTGGACCTTGCGCGCGCTAGCCACGCTCGACGTCCACGATCGTCGCCGGGTACGAGACGCGCCGGTCGGTGACCTGGATCAGCGCCTCGTTGGGCCGGAGCTCTGCGATCTGCGTCGCCGTGTACCGCGGCGCATCGCGATGCTCGACGCGGACGCTCGGCCGCGCCGCCACCTCGAACGGGCCGGTCTGCTCGTACGTGTACGACAGGTGCGGGCGCTCCTCCTCGCCGAACAGGTCGGCGAAGTACTGCGCGTCGAACGGCCGGCAGCCGGGCGTGACGATGATCGTCGAAAGGTTCGCCAGCAGCTCATCGAGCGTCTGCCGGCCGCCGGGACCGTGCCCGAGCTGCGCGAGGCTCTGCAGCGCGAGGACCGCGCCGCCGCCGAACGACCGCGCCTGGGCGAGGAACGCCCCGAAGGTCGGGTCGACGAAGTTGTGGAACTCGTCGAGCACCGCGATCTTCCGGCGCCCGGGGCCGAGCCCAGACAGCACGGCGTTGCGGAACTGCGCGAGCGCGATCCGGCCGAGCGGCTGCGCGACGTCGGGGAACGCGCCGGTCGGCAGCAAGAACGCGACCCGCGCACCGTCGCACACGTCGGCGACCTGGAAGTCCGACCGTCCGCACAGCTGCAGGAACGGCGGCTGCAGGAAGTACCCGAGCCGGTTCTGCAGATTGGCGAGCATCGCCGCCCGCTCCTTCTGCGGCAGCGCCGCCAGGACGTCGACGTCTGCGCGCAGCTGCTCGAGCGTCGACCGCAGCGTCCGGTTCGTCGCCGCGGCGTGCGCGCGGCGAAGTGCGTTCGACAGCGCCTCGAGCTCGCCGTGCTGGAACAGAACCCGACTGAGCAACGCGGGCGTGACGGTTCCTGCGCTGTCGGCGAGCAGTCCGAGCGGTGTGTCGGCCGCGGGACTGGCGTTGCGCCGGATGAGCTCCGCCAGGTCCGCGCCGGGACGCCGGTGCGCGAGCCAGGCGAGCTGCTGCATGCACCGCTGCGCGCCGAAGCGGCGCACCAGGTCGCCGGCGACCGCTTCGTCGACACCCGCGCCCCCGAGCGCGGCAACCACCTGATCGGCGTCGACGTTCCACATGGAACCCTCGCCCGCGGCGTAGCCGGTGAGCGCGAGCGCCGGCGCGACACGCGTGATCGCGAACACCGCGCGCGTCTCGTAGAAGTTCGCCGACGCCTGCGCCGCCTCGGGGTACAGCGCGGCGGCGAAGTCCCGGGCGGCCTGGACAGGGTCCGACCCTGCCAGTGGGTTCCAGCACGCCGATCCGGCCGGGTCGGCCGGGCAGAAGACGTGGTCGAACACGACGCCCGGCTGGTCGCCGTCGGGCTGGTCGATGCGGTCGCCCTTGCCGTCCAGGTAGAAGACGCCAGTGTCCGGGCGCGCCGCGTTCGCCTTCAGGACCGGCGTAACGAACGTGAACGTCTTCCCGCGGCCGGTCGGCCCGCAGATCAGCACGTGCTGCAGCAGCGACGCCCACGGCACGTAGAACGGCCGCCGCCGCGACAGCAGCCAGCTCCCGCGGATCGTGCCGATGATCAGCCCCGGACCGGCAGGGTCGGCACCGGCCGCCCGCGCGTCTTTCCACCGCGCGCGGACAAGCACCGCGACGACGCTCAAGACGAGGGCCGCGCCGGCGCACAGCGCGAGGAAGGCCGGATGACGTGCGGCGAGGCGCGCGGCAAGGACTGCACCGATCGCAAGGAGGGCGACTGCCGCAAGCAGCGTCTGCGGATCCGGCTCGGGGCTGGCCGGAGCCTGTCGCGCATCTCGGGGCTCACCCACGAGACACGCTCCCCGGGTGCCGCAGGCACCCGATCACGACGCCGCCAGGCGGCGTACACGCGAGCGACGAAGTCGCCGCGTCTCTCCGGACCAGCGGTCCAGAAGGACGCCCCGCTAGGGCGTCGGGGCGCCAGCCGGGACCCGCCAAAGCGGGTCGGGACCCCGGAGCGCCAGCGACGGGGTTGGGGGACCGATGGTCCGCGTCGCCGTGCGGCTCTGCCGCACTCGCGACACCGCCGGAGCTTGCGACTGCGGTGTCCGCCCAGGACACCGCAGAAAAGACCGCGTCTTTGCAGCGCTTTCCTCTGCGGTTCTCGGCCGACCGGACACGGAGGAGGCACGAGGCGGACACGGCGCTGCGCACGGGGTCGTGCACGGCCTCGGGCTCGGGGCGCACGCTCGGCGCGCTTGTGCTGGGGAACGTCACACCGGCGTCTCGACGCTGGCGCCTCAGGTGTTGGCCTCCGACGTTCCGCGTGGAACATTCGCGTATCAGGAAGCGGCTGAGAACGCGGTGCGCGCTTGCTACGACGGAACGAGGGCCGAGGGCTGCCGTGCAGAGGCGGCTTGCGGCAAATTCGAGCCGCGCCGTTAGGGGCCGCTTCCGGATCCGCCGATTTTCACTACTCCCGAGAGGACGATGCGCGAAGAGACACGACGCGTCGCATCTGCGATGCCTTCGCAGTCGCGCGCCCCTACGTCGCAAAGCGGAACGGCTCGCTTAGTGTCGCGCTCGGGTTTCGCCGGCCGCTAAACGCCGTCGCAGCTGCGAGCCCTTCCGCGTACCGAAGCGACACCGTCCAACCCGGCTGCACGATCCAGGAGCGCACGGAATCCGATGCTTGCTTGACGCCGGCAGTGGATGCCTGCTCGAAGGGCTTGACCTCGTGCGCCGAGTATGGCTTCGCTTCCGTATTCGCAGCGCTCAGGTTTGAGCGCACGGGCTTCCCGCGCTCACCGTCGACGCGACTCCATTCTTTGACGGACGCTCGGACACCCGTCCAGGTACTTGAAATGGGCAGTCGGTGCAACATAACTTGGCCGGCTCCTGACGTCGGCCCGATCCGCGAGGCAGCACCTTGTCGCAACCTGAACAACGCGTAGTGATGTCGGGCCGCGCGCGATGCCTGTCTCTCATGGAACGGCGACGCGGCGCCGCGTATCTCGCTGTGCTTCTGGCGCTGTGTCTCGCGGGCTGGTCAAACGCGTCCAAGGCGATTGCGGACAGCTCGCCCGTTCTTGCTCTGAGCCTCGATGAGGGTGAGGGGCCGCTCGCGCTAGACGCGTCCGCGAACCACAACGACGGTGACGTAGCCGGTGCCGCATGGGCTGCTGGGCGGTTTGGTGCGGCGCTGGAGTTCGATGGCGAGGACGACTGGGTCACCGTCGCCGATAGCCCGTCGCTTGACCTGTCGTCTGAGGTGACCGTCGAGGCGTGGGTGCGGCCCTCGACGTCTGATGCGGCG
>DATMVO010000140.1:0-5032 GCA_035563115.1 Solirubrobacteraceae bacterium | reverse complement strand
CTCACCTACGAGCACCGCCTGATCGACGACATGGTCGCCGCGGCCCTCAAGTGGGAGGGCGGCTACGTCTGGGCCTGCAAGAACTACGACGGCGACGTGCAGTCCGACACGGTCGCGCAGGGCTTCGGCTCGCTCGGCCTGATGACGTCGGTGCTGATGACGCCGGACGGCAACACGGTCGAGGCCGAGGCCGCCCACGGCACGGTGACGCGGCACTTCCGCCAGCACCAGCAGGGCAAGCCGACGTCGACGAACCCGATCGCCTCGATCTTCGCGTGGACGCGCGGCCTGGCCGCGCGCGGCCGGATGGACGGCACCGAGGACGTCACGGCCTTCGCCGAGACGCTCGAGCGCGTCTGCATCCAGACGGTCGAGAGCGGGAAGATGACGAAGGACCTGGCGCTGCTCGTGGGCAGCGACCAGGAGTTCCAGACGACGCAGGAGTTCCTCGCGTCGATCGACGAGAACCTCAAGCAGGAGATGAACGCTTAATGGCCACTCGGGTTGCCGTCACCGGCGCTGCCGGTCAGATCGGCTACGCCATCCTCTTCCGGATCGCCTCCGGGCAGGTCTTCGGGCCGCACGAGAAGATCCAGCTGTCCCTCCTCGAGATCCCGCAGGCGGTCAAGGCCGCCGAGGGCACCGCGATGGAGCTCGACGACTGCGCCTTCCCGCTGCTCGAGTCCGTGGACATCTACGACGACGCCGAGAAGGCGTTCGACGGCGTGAACGCGGCCTTCCTCATCGGCGCGCGCCCGCGCTCGAAGGGGATGGAGCGGGCCGACCTGCTCGAGGCCAACGGCGGCATCTTCAAGCCCCAGGGTCAGGCGCTCAACAAGGGCGCCGCGGACGACGTGAAGATCCTCGTCGTCGGCAACCCGGCCAACACGAACGCGCTGATCGCCCAGCAGAACGCGCCGGACATCCCGGCCGAGCGCTTCACCGCGATGACCCGGCTGGACGAGAACCGCGCGGTCGCGATGCTCGCCAAGAAGGTCGGCGTGGGCGTGGACGACGTCAACGACCTCGTCGTGTGGGGCAACCACTCGCCGACGATGTTCCCCGACCTGTTCGACGCGACGGTGAACGGCAAGAAGGCCGTCGAGCTCGTCGACGACATGGACTGGTACGAGAACGAGTACCTGCCGAAGGTCGGCAAGCGCGGCGCGGCGATCATCGAGGCGCGTGGCGCGTCGAGCGCCGCTTCGGCCGCGTCGGCGGCGATCGACCACATGAAGGACTGGGTCCAGGGCGCCGACGGCCTGCGCTCCATGGCCGTCCCGTCCGACGGCTCCTACGGCGTGCCGGAGGGCCTCGTGTCCTCGTTCCCGGTCCGCGTGTCCGGCGGCTCGTACGAGATCGCTCAGGGCCTCGAGGTCGGCGAGTTCGCCCAGTCGAAGATCGACATCACGGTCAACGAGCTGAGCGAGGAGCGCGAGGCGGTCCGCAAGCTCGGGCTCGTCTCCTAGCGACGTGCTCTCGGCTCGGCCCCGGGTGAGGTCTCACGCGGGGCCGGGCCGCGACGTCCTAGGCGGCCTCTTTCGGGAACCAGCCCCGGCCGTCCTTGTGGACCTGGCCCTCCTCCTCGAGGCTGGGGAGGACGCGGTAGAGGTAGTTCTGCTGGATCCCCATCTCCTGGGCCATCTCGGGGATGGTGATGCCGGGCTTGGAGCGGACGAGCTCCAGCGCCTCGTTGGCGCGGGTGCCCGAGCCGCGCGGCCGGCCGCGCCGGCCACCGCCACCACCACCGCCGTTGCCCCCACCGCCGCCCGAGCCGCCGGACCGGCCGCCTCCACCGCCACCGGAGCCGCGGCGCGAGCCGCCGCCGGTGCCCTGGGCGTTGACGCCTTCGAGGGCGTCGAGCGCCGCCTCGAGCTTGCGGAACTCCTCCACGTGCGGACGCAGCTCGTCCAGACGCGCTGAGATCTCGCTCTTCTTCTCTTCCAGAAAATCGGCCATCGCCGCTTAACCGTAACTCTTCATGACACATGCGTAGCAAGATCTCCGTCATCGGTGAAAACGGTGAGTCCGTGGTGACTTCGCTGAAGGCCGCCGGGCGCGCGGACGTGACGTGGGTGCGTGGCGACGCGTACGCCGACTGCGCGGGCTCGGAGGTCGTCGTGCTCGCCGAGGGCGCCGACGTGCGCGCGGCCGCCAAGGCCGCCGCGGTGCGGGCGGCGGCGAGCGTCATCGTGGTCGCCACGGAGCGGTTCGCCTCCGACACCTCAGGCGCGCTGAAGGCGTCGCTGTTCCCCCGTCCCCGGCTCTTCGGCGTCGCGCCGGCCGACGCGGTCGCGGCGGTCGACGCGGTCCTCTTCGCCCGCGACGAGACGTTCACCGTCGCCGCGCTGTGCCGCGGCGAGCTGGGCGTGGAGGACCGGGTCGAGACGGTGCCCGCGCGGGTGGGGCGCGGCGGGCTGCGCGCGATCGGCTGAAGCGGCGCCGCTACGGCGCGGCGGGCCGGGCGCGCCACTCGCGCTCGAGCACCGCGTGCTGCTCCTCGTCGGTCCACTCGCCGTCGAAGTGGCCCGTCTCGCGCAGCGTGCCCTCGTGGCGCATCCCGAGCCGCTCGGCGACCCGTCGCGACGGGCCGTTGCGCGGGTCGATCCGCGCGAAGACGCGGTGCGCGCCGACCTGGTCGAACGCGACCCGCGCCATCGCGGCGGCCGCCTCGGTCGCGTACCCGCGCCCGTGGTGGTCGGGGTGGATCACCCACCCGAGCTCGACCTGCGCGTGCAGCGCGCTGCGCCAGAAGAGGTACAGCTCGCCGGCGAACGCGGCGTCCTCGCGCACCGTCAGCGCGAGGCAGAGCACGTCGCCCTCCTGCGCCAGCACGGTCTCCGCGAGCTTGTCGGCGAGCGCCCGCTCGGCCTCCTCCCGCGTCCGCACGCCGAACGGCAGGTAGCGCGTCACGTCGGCGCGGCCGTGCAGGTCGGCGAGCGCGTCCAGGTCGGCCGGCGCGTACGGCCGGAGCGCCAGGCGCTCGGTGAGGATGGGGTAGTCCGGGCGGAGCGAGCGAGGAGCCTACGTGCGGACGCGGCTCTCGGCCAGGCGCTTGAGGTTCTCCAGCGACGCGAGCGCCTCGCGCTCGGGGATGCCGCCGGCGACCACGCGCTCCGCCGTCGCGCCGAGCGGGCCGAACGGCGCCTTGAACTCGTTGCGGTAACGGAACCGGGTGCCGTTGCCCTCGGCCTCCAGGCGGTTCTCGATGATCGCCTTGGAGCGCATCGGGCCCTTGCCCTCGAAGCGGGCGAACCGGGGCGCGTCGACCTCGACGAGGTCCCACGTCACCCAGAACGGGACGCCGCGCAGGCAGAGCTGCTGCTTCATCTCGAAGCCCTCGCGGCGGAAGTCGCCCTTCACGTCCTTGACCTCACGGGCGATCGTGACCCACTGCAGGGTCCCGTTCGGATCCATCGCCTGCTCGAAGACGTCCTCGAGCGGAGCGTCGATCAGGATGCTGACCTCGACCAGGCTCATCGCGCGGCAACGCTACCCGGCTCGAGGCTCTCCCACTCCCGCAGCGCGCGCTCGACGGCGCGCTCGAAGCCGTGCAGGCGGACGCCCAGCAGACCCGCGGCGCTGTCGTCGCGGGGGAGGATGTCGGCGCCCAGGCTGCCCATCAGCGGCTCGATGAGGCCGGGGTCCTCGCCGGCGATCGCGGCGGCGACGCGGCTGGCGACGCCGTTCATCGTCACCGGGATGTCGATGCGCGGGCGGCCGACCATCATCAGGTCGGCGATCTTCTCGAGCATCTGGCCGTAGGTGACGACGTCCGGGCCGGCGATGTCGAGCGAGCGGCCGCCCGCCTCGCGTGTGGTGGCGGCGCTGACGAGCAGCTCGAGCATGTCGCGACCGTCGATCGGCTGGGTGCGGAAGCGCGCCCAGGGCGGCATGGGGAGGACGGGGACGCGCTCGACGAGGCGGACGAGGAAGCGGAACGAGCGCGAGCGGGCGCCGATGACGATCGACGCGCGCAGGCCGACGGAGTCCGGCACGTGCTCCAGGAGCAGCTCCTCGACCTTCAGCCGGCTGGCCATGTGCGGCGAGATCTCGCCCGCGGGGAGGATGCCGCCGAGGTAGACGACGCGCTTGACGCCCGCGTGCGCCGCCGCCTCGGCGAAGGCGCGGGCGCCCTGCTCCTCGCGGTGCGCGAACGTCCCGGCGGACGCGTCCGCGCGCTCCATCGAGTGGATGAGGTAGTAGGCGACGTCGGCGCCGTCGAGCGCCTGCTCGAGGCCTTCGCCGCTCAGGACGTCGCCCCGGGTGACGGGGACGTCGACGCCGGACGCCTTCGCCCGGTCGGGGTTGCGCGCCATGCCGACGACGTCGTGGCCGTCCCGCTGGAGCCTGGGGGTGAGGGCGCCGCCCACGTAGCCGGTGATGCCGGTGACGAGAATCCGCACGCCCTCTCCTATACCGTCTCGCCGTGGGCAGCGACCCCGACATCGCCGTCGTCGGCGCCGGCATCGTCGGCCTGGCGGTCGCGCGCGAGCTGCTCCAGCGCCGCGCCGCGCGGCGGGTCGTCGTGGTGGAGCGGGAAGACGTGGTCGGGGCGCACCAGACCGGTCACAACAGCGGGGTGATCCATGCCGGGATCTACTACGCGCCAGGCTCGCTGAAGGCTCAGCTCTGCGTCGACGGGGCCCGGCGGATGTACGCGTTCTGCGAGGAGCACGGGATCGCGCACGAGCGGATCGGCAAGCTCATCGTGGCGCTCGATCAGTCGGAGCTCGGACGGCTGGACGAGCTGGAGCGCCGGGGCCGCGCGAACGGCGTGGAGGGTCTGCGGCGGCTGAACGCGGACGGGCTGCGCTCGATCGAGCCGCACGCCGCCGGCGTCGCCGCGCTCCACTCGCCCGCGACGGGGATCGTCGACTTCCCCGGCGTCGCCCGCGCGCTGGCGGACGAGGTGCGGGCGCTCGGCGGGGAGGTCCTGCTCGGCACCGAGGTGCTGGGCGCGGAGCGGCGCGGCGGCCGGACCGAGCTGCGCACGTCGGGCGAGACCATCCGCGCGGGCCGTGCGGTCTTC
>DATMVO010000139.1:0-2507 GCA_035563115.1 Solirubrobacteraceae bacterium | reverse complement strand
GGTCGCCCCGGCCGCGCTCGCGCCCGCCGCCGCCACTGCGCACCTCGGCGACCGGGATGTCGGTCTCGTCCGCCTCGGTCGCCGACGCGTCGCTCGCCAGCTGGATCGCGGCCATCGCGATCTGCATCACGTCGAACTCGTCGCCCAGCGACTCCACGACCACGCGGAAGCGGTCGAAGTCGTCGCCCAGCAGCCGCTCGTGGAGCTGGCCGCGCAGGACCTCCATCCGCTTGGCCCGCAGGTCGGCGACGGTCGGGAGCCGCTCGATCGAGATCTTCTGGCCGGTGACGCGCTGGATGTTCTGGATCTGGCGGTGCTCGCGCGGCTCGGCCAGCGTGATCGCCGCGCCCTCGCGCCCGGCCCGGCCGACGCGGCCGATCCGGTGGACGTACGACTCCGGCGCGCTGGGCACGTCGAAGTTGAAGACGTGGGTGAGCTGCTCGATGTCCAGGCCGCGCGCCGCGACGTCGGTCGCGATCAGCAGGTCGGACGTACCGGCGCGCAGGCGCCCCATGACCCGGTCGCGCTGCTCCTGCGACATGCCGCCGTGGAGCGGCTCGGCGCGGTAGCCGCGGCCGTTGAGCGACTCGGTGAGCTGGTCGACCTCGTCGCGGGTGCGGCAGAAGACGATCGCCGCCTCGGGCTGCTCGACGTCGAGCACGCGCCCCAGCGCCGCCGCCTTGTGGGCGCGCTGGACGACGTGCGCGACCTGGCGGACCTTCGGCGCCTCGCCCTCGGCCTGCACCTCGCGCGCGATCTGGAGCCGCACCGGGTCCTTCAGGTGCCGGTGCGCGATCTGGTCGATGCGCGGGGGCATCGTGGCGGAGAAGAGGACGGTCTGGCGCTCGTCGGGCGCCGCCGCGAAGACCGCGTCGAGATCCTCCGCGAAGCCCATGTCGAGCATCTCGTCGGCCTCGTCGAGGACGATCGCGCGCAGGTGGGTGAGGTCGAGCGCGCCGCGGTTGAGCAGGTCGACCGCGCGGCCCGGCGTGGCGACCACGACGTCGACGCCGCGCTCGAGCAGCCGCGTCTGGCGGTGGACGGGCTGGCCGCCGTAGACCGGCACGACCCGGGTGCCGAGCCCGCGCCCGTACTTGTGCGCCGCCTCGGAGACCTGCATCGCCAGCTCGCGCGTCGGCACCAGGACGAGCGCGCCCGGCGCCCGCTCCGGCACGCCGTCGCCGCCGCCCTCCGCCAGCCGGTGGAGCACCGGCAGCGCGAACGCCGCGGTCTTGCCCGTGCCCGTCGCCGCCTGGCCCAGCAGGTCCTTGCCCTCCATCAGCGGCGGGATGGACTCCCGCTGGATCGGCGTGGGCTCCTCGTAGCCCAGTCCGGTCAGGGCGTCGAGGAGCTCGGGACGGAGCGCGAGGTCGGCGAAGGTCGAAGGCACCTCCCGAGCTAAGCAGGCGCGCGACGGAACTTCCGTGAAGGGGGCACACTGCGCCAGGGGCGCAGGTGCCCTTGGGACATCGCCGCAGGGCGGCGAGTCCCGGCTACCTAGGCGGTCGGGGGGCGAGGTGGAGCCACTGGCGCCAGTCGTCGCCGGTGTCGTCCAGCGCGTCGCGCACCTCGTCCCACGACCGCGGCGCCCGCCCGTTCATGCGGATGTGGACGGCGCCCAGGTCGTCGGGCGCGAGGTGGTCGCGCCCCAGGCGCGCGGCGACGCCGTCGAGCACCTCCTGCGTCCTCGGGCTCTTGCGCAGGACGCGCAACGTGATGATCGTGTCCGCCACGGCGAGCGAGAGCCTACCCGGAGCCGCCGGCGGGGACTTGCCGCCCTGCGGCAATGTCCCGACGGAATCCGCCCCCCTGGGGTGGCATTCCGCTCAGTCCTCCGGCGGCGGCTCGCGGAAGACCAGGCGCTTGAGCTCGGCGATCGTCGGGCCGCCGAGGCGCAGCGCGGTGTGGAAGCCCTCGCTCCCCACGCCGCCGGCCTCGATCGCGCGGCGCAGCTCGTTGAGCGCGGGCCGGTCGTCGTCGGAGATCCGGTCGCCCGGCACCTCGAGGAGGATCAGGTGGCGCGCGCGCCGCGACGCATGCGCGGGCCGGACGAACCGCTCGCGCTCGCTCGGCGAGGCGGTGTCGGCGAGGAGGATCACCGGCAGCCCGCCCTGGAGCCGCTTGCCGACCGCCGCGTCGAGCAGCTGCGAGGCCTTCTCGTCCAGCTCCTCGTCGGCCACGCGGCCCTTGAGCACCTTGCGGACCTTGTCGAGCGAGACGATCGCGCTCTTGTCCTCGACGACGCGCTGGACGAACTTGTCGCGCTCCTCCCGCGAGCCGGAGACGATCACGACGAGGCTGCCCGGGACGTACGAGAGCCGGTCGGTCGGCGGCAGGACGCGGCCGCGGACGCTGACGTCCACCACCCGCGGCGGGCCGTCGCCGCCTGGACGGCCGGGCCCGCCCGGGCCCGATCGCCGGGGCCGGTCGGAGGACCACCCTCCCCGCTCGTCGTCACCGATCTTCACACTGCGCGGGGCTGGCATGGAGTCCATTGTGGGGCACGG
>DATMVO010000138.1:0-2252 GCA_035563115.1 Solirubrobacteraceae bacterium | reverse complement strand
GGCAGGCGCCGCGAGACGACCTTCGAGACGCCATCGTCGCCCATCGAGACGCCGTACAGCGTGTCGGCGGCCTCCATCGTGCGCTTCTGGTGCGTCACGACGATGAACTGGGCGCGGTCGGCGTAGCGGCGCAGGAGCTCCAGGAAGCGCGTGATGTTCGGGTCGTCGAGCGCGGCTTCGACGGCGGCGTCGTCCGGCGCGGACGCGGCGGCCTGCTCCTTGTTGCGGCGCGAGCGCTTGCCCATCAGGCCGCCTCGACCGTCCGCGCGCCGCCCTCGCGCGGCAGCTTGCGGGAGACGACCTTCGACACGCCGTCGTCGCCCATCGAGACGCCGTAGAGCGTGTCGGCGGCCTCCATCGTGCGCTTCTGGTGCGTGACGACGATGAACTGCGCGCGGTCGGCGTACTGCTCGATCAGCGTCAGGAAGCGGCCGATGTTCGCGTCGTCGAGCGCCGCCTCGACCTCGTCGAGGATGTAGAACGGGCACGGCTTGGCGAGGAAGACCGAGAAGAGGAACGCGATCGCGGTCATCGACTTCTCGCCGCCGGACAGGAGCGTCAGCCGCTTCATCGACTTGCCCGCGGGCGTGATCTCGATCTCGACGCCCATCAGGTCGTCGTCGGGCGACTGCTCCTCGGCGTCGGCGGCGTCCTCGGCCGCGGCCTCGGCGCGGACGGCCTCCTCCTCGGACGGCGCGGCACCGCCGAGCACGGGCTTCGGCCCGGAGTCGTCGGCGACGAGCCGGAGCCGGCCCCGGCCGCCGGGGAAGAGCTGGCCGGCGAGCTCCTCGAAGTTCTTCGCGGCCGCGTTGAACGTCTCCTCGAACGTCTCGCGGATCGTCCGGTCGGTGTCGCGGATGACCTGCTTGAGCTCGCGCAACGCGGTCTCGAGGTCGGTGCGCTGGGTCTCCAGCTCCTCGACGTGCGCGAGCGCGTCCTCGTACTCCTGCATCGCCAGCGGGTTGACCGGGCCGAGCTGCTCGCGCCGCTTGGCGAGCTTCTCGATCCGCTGACGGAGCGCGGCGACCTCCTCGGGCGGGAGCGCCTCGGTCGACGGCTCGGCGGGCAGCTCCAGCTTCTCGGCGAGCGCGCTCAGCTCGGTGTCGGCCTCGTGCGCCTGGTCGCGCGCCTGCTGCGCGCGGACCTCGCACTGCGTGACCGCCTCGCCGGCCTGGCGGAGCTTGCCCTGGACGTCGGCCTCCTCGCGGGCGCACGAGCGCAGCTCGTTGGCGACGCCCTCGCCCTCGGCGCGGTCGGCGGCCAGCTCGGCCTCCAGCCCCTCGAGCTTGGTGGCGGCGGCGGCCGACAGCCCGGCGAGTACGTCGACGAGCCGCTGGGCGGTGGGCTGCACGGCCTGCTCGGCGGCGAGCTGCGCGGAGAGGATCTCGATCCGGCGAGCGCGCTCGGCCCGCTCGCGCGCGGCCCGCTCGGCGACGCGCGCCTCGGCCTGCAGCTCGCCCTGGATCTGCGCGCGGCGGACGGCGGCGGCGCCCTGCTCGGGCTGCCGGCGGCGCTGGGCGATGAGCCACGCCGCCTGGCGCTCCTCCTCCTGCGCCTGGGAGCGCGCGCGGTCGGCGTCGCGGCGGGCGCGATCGGCGGCGTCGCGCGCGGCGTCCGCGTCCGACACCGCCTGGAAGACGGCCTCGACCGACTTGCGGGCCTCGTGCTCGGCGGTGACCGCGGCCTGTGACTCGGCGACGAGCTTGTCGCGCCGGTTGCGCTCGGCCAGCACCCGCTCGGCACCGCCGGTGGCGACGCGCCGCAGCTCGCGTGTGTGGCCGTTCCACGCCCGGCCCTCGACGGTGACGGCGATGCCGCCGAAGTCGTCCAGGCCGTCGAGCGTCTCGACGACCCACGTGTCGTGCAGGAGCCGCGCCGCGGCGGCGACCGCGTCGTCCGGGCCCTTGACGAGGTCGAGCAGCCGGCGCGCGTTGTGGAACGGCGGGTCGGTCTCCCCCGCGCGGCGCAGTGGCACGACGTTGGAGGGCTCGCCGGTGCCCGGGCCGTCGGCGCTCGTGCGCAGGACGATGACCCGCACGCCGTCGCGCGAGTTGCGGTCGAGCAGCTTGACGCCCGAGTCCATGTCCTCGGCCAAAGCCGCGCTGAGCCGCGTGTCGAGCGCGGCCGACAGCGCCAGCTCGTAGCCGGGCTCGACCTCCAGCTCGCCGCTCAGCGCGCGCGAGCCGCCGGGGGCGGACGCCGCGCTGCGCAGGAACTGGTTGACCGCCGCCAGCTCGGCGCCCACCCGGGCC
>DATMVO010000137.1:0-13261 GCA_035563115.1 Solirubrobacteraceae bacterium | reverse complement strand
GCCGCGCCAGCGTGGCGGCGTCCATCAGCGGCAGGTCGACGGCGAGCACCAGCACGTCCGCGCCCGCCGCGCCGCGCAGCGCGCGGACGATCCCGTGGCGCGGGTGGTGGTCCTCCACCTCGTCCTCCCACACCGGCGCGGAGAGCGCGTCCGGGAGCGGCGTCGCGCGCTTGGCAACCACGACGAGCTCGTCCACGACGGGCGCGAGCGCGCTCAGCGCGTGCTCCACCAGCGGCCTCCCGCGCAGGGTCACGGTCGCCTTCCCGCCCCCTCCCATGCGCGCTCCGCGCCCGCCCGCGAGGACCGCGCCGACCACGCGGGGCCGGGGCTGAGGGGAAACGGCGGTCACGGACCTACAATCAGACCATGTCGACGGAGACCGCGCCCGCCTGGCTTCGCTGCTACCGCTGCTGGTCGCAGGATCTCGAGGTCCAGGTCCACTACGAGGGCATCCACAAGATCGACCCCGACACCGGGGAGCGGTCGGAGGTCGTCGACGAGATGCAGGAGGCGATCGTGCAGTGCCTGGAGTGCATGCACGACCAGCCGCACCTCGGCTTCATCGACGGGCGCGTGCAGCCCATCGAGGACCGGTGGGAGCGGATGATCGCCGGCACCCCGTGGGTCGCCTCGGTCACCGTGACCGTCGACGCCGAGGACGTCGAGACGTGCTCGGGTCCGGAGGCGGGCGACTCGCTCTCCTACGCCGCGTTCGGCGACTTCGGCACGCGCGAGTTCTTCACCCACGTGCGGTTTCACAAGCACGACGACGACAAGATCGTCGTCCACCTGCTCGTCGAGCTGTACGCCCGCGACCTCGACGAGGCCACCGGCGTGCTGGAGGACGCGGCGCGCGGGATCCTCACGATCACCTCGCTCGCCGAGGAGTCGCGGCCGCCCGCGGCCACCGGCGACGAGCGCCACTAGCGGCGGACGCGCCAAAGCGCGTTCGGGACCTCCCACGTACCCCGCAACCGGCGCACGACGCTCGGCGATGCTCGACCATTCCATACATGCGTCGTTCTCTGTCTCTGCTCCTCGCCACCGCCGCCGTCGCGCTCCTGGGGACGAGCGCCACCGCCGCGGCGCAGTCGCCCGGCATCCCGCCGCCCGGCACGAACGACTACTCGTGCCGCTCCACCGCGCACCCGACGCCGGTGATCCTCGTCCACGGCACGTTCGCGGACATGACGATCAGCTGGAACCAGATCGCGCCGCGGCTCAAGGCGAACGGCTACTGCCTCTTCGCGCTCGACCTCGTCGCGCGCGGCACGGCGCCGATGGACCAGTCGGCCGACAAGCTCGCCGCGTTCGCCCGCGACGTCCTCGCCCGCACCGGCGCGGCGAAGGTCTCGTTCGTCGGCCACTCGCAGGGCGGGATGCTTCCCCGCTACGTCGCCAAGTTCAAGGGGCTCCTGAACCAGACGGAGGACATCGTCGGGCTCGCGCCGTCCAACCACGGCACGATCCAACCGCTCGCCATCCCCGCCGGCGTCGTCTGCCCCGCCTGCCTCGAGCAGCTCGCCGGCTCGCCGTTCATGCAGCGCCTCAACGCGTACCCCGAGGCGCCGGAGCCGATCGACTACACGAACATCACGACGCGGTACGACGAGGTCGTCATCCCGCACACGTCCGGCTACCTCTCCGGCCCGGCCGAGGTGACGAACGTGACGCTCCAGAACCGGTGCCCGAACGACATCACCGAGCACCTCGGGATCATCTACGACCCGATCGCGTACCTGTGGGTGAAGAACGCCCTCGGCCGCACCGGCCCGGCGGACCCGAACTACCGCCCGAGCTGCCTCGGGATCGGCTGAGCCCCGGCTCGTTCGCGCGCGGCTCCGGCCGCGCGCGGCGCGTCGCCTAGCCGGCCGTCTCCGGCGACGCCTTCGAGGCGAAGACCAGCTGGAGGACGCAGACGATGGCGCCCACGATCGCGACGAGCAGCCACCGTCCCTCGTCGGCGTGCGAGAACGCCCAGACCGTGACCACGAGAACGAGGACCGCGCGGACGAGGTGGCCCGCGCGCGACGACGCGACCACGCTGTCGTAGAACCATTCACGGAGCTTCTGCACGCGCGAGATCGTACAAGCCGTGCGGGTGACCGCAAGGTCGAGCGGGTAACGGCGTTGCTGCCCTCATGCGCCGCCTGCTCCCGCTCACCCTCTCGGTCGGAGTCCTCCTGACCGTCCCGACCGCCGCGTCCGCCATCGTCGGCGGCGAGACCTCCACCCGCGCCTGGCCGCACATGGCCGGGATGGAGTACCGCGCGCCCGACGCGGCCGACTTCCGCTTCCGCTGCGGCGGCTCGCTGATCAAGCCGGACGTGATCCTCACCGCCGCGCACTGCGTGGACGACAGCGAGGGGGACGGCGGGACGCTGCCGGCCGACCGGTTCCGCTTCCTGCTGGGGACGAGCAAGCGCAGCGCGGGCGGCGAGCGGATCGCGGCGACGCAGATCCTCGAGCACCCGCAGTACGACGCGACCGACGGCGGCGCGGCCGACGTGGCGCTCGTGAAGCTGGCGAGCGCATCGACGGCGGGCGCGCCGATCCGGGTCGCGACGTCGTCGGAGTACGCCGCGGGCGTCGACGCGACGATCATCGGGTGGGGCGCCGAGCGCTCCGGCGCGTCGGAGCTGCCCGACGAGCTGCAGGAGGCGCAGGTCGGCCTCGTGAGCGATCAGCAGTGCGCGTTGGCGTACGGCGTCACCGGGCTGCTGATCGGCCGTCCCGACGCGCCGACGGCGATCTGCGCGGGCGAGCTGCTCGGCGGCAAGGACTCGTGCCAGGGCGACTCGGGCGGGCCGCTGATGACGCCGGCCGCGGGTGGCGGGTTCGCGCTCGTCGGGGTCGTCTCCTACGGCCTGGGCTGCGCGTTCCCGACGCAGTACGGGGTCTACGGCGAGGCGGGCGGCGACGCGCTGCGGCCGTGGATCGAGCAGAACGCGGCCACGCTCTCGACCGCCGACGACCCGCCGGCGCCCGCCGCGCAGGCGCCGACGACGTCGCGCGTCTGGTTCCCGAACAACCCCTCCGCGGTGCCGACCGGCAACTCGACCGCGATGCCGAACGTCCCCGGCGCGAGCGCGTCGAAGAGCTCGGCGGCGCGCGTCGTGCTCACGTTCCCCCGCCGGCTCGGCTCGGCGTCGGACGCGAATCGGCTCGGCACGCTCGACGTCTCCTTCCGCACCACCGGCTTCCTGAGCGGCGTCACCGTCTCGCTCGTGCGCGGCGGCAAGACGGTCGCGTCCAAGAAGCTGGGCTCGCTCGCGCCTGGCTCCCACACGCTCGGCCTCGCCGTCCGGCGCAAGCTGCGCACCGGCAAGGTCACGATGCGGATCGTCGGCACCGACGGCGCCGGCCGCCGCGTCAAGCAGACGAAGACGCTGAAGCTCAGCCGGTAGCGGCTCAGCCGGTGAGCGCCGCGAGCTCGGCGAAGCGGCCGCCGCGCTCGACCAGCTCGTCGTAGGTGCCGCGCTCGGCGATCGCGCCGTCGGCCAGCACCACGATCTGATCCGCGTCGCGCACCGTCGAGAGGCGGTGCGCGATCGCGATGGTGGTGCGCCCTTCGGACAGGTCGTCGAGGGCGGCCTGCACGGCGCGCTCGGTCTCGTTGTCGAGCGCGCTGGTCGCCTCGTCGAGGAGGAGCACCGGCGGGTTGCGGAGGATGGTGCGGGCGATCGCGATCCGCTGCTTCTCGCCGCCGCTGAAGCGGTAGCCGCGCTCTCCGACGACGGTGTCGTAGCCCTCGGGGAGCGAGGCGATGAGGTCGTGAATGCGGGCGCTGCGGGCCGCCGCCTCGACCTCCTCGTCGGTCGCGCCCGGGCGGGCGAAGCGCAGGTTCTCGCGGACCGACGCGTGGAAGAGGTAGGTCTCCTGGGAGACGAGGCCGACGGTGCGGGCGAGCGAGGCGAACGTCACGTCGCGGACGTCGACCCCGTCGATGGTGACGCGGCCACGGCTGGGGTCGTAGAGCCGCGCGACGAGGTAGGCGAGCGTCGTCTTGCCGCTGCCGGTCTCCCCCACGATCGCGGTCGTGGTGCCCGGCTCGACGGTGAGGTCGATGCCGCCGAGGATCTCGCGCTCCTCCTCGCCGCCGTAGCGGAACGCGACGTCCTCGAACCGGACCTCGCCGCGCACCGGCTCGGGCAGGTCGACCGCCCCGGGGCGCTCGGCGATGTCGACGTCGAGGTCGAGGTACTCGAAGATCCGCTCGAACAGCGCCAGCGACGTCTGCACGTCGACCGCGACGTTGAGCAGCGACTGGATCGGGAAGAAGAGCCGCGTCTGGAGCGTCGTGAACGCGACGAGCGTGCCGAGCGTGATCGTGTCGCTGCCGTCCGCGATCGTGAGGCCGGCGAAGAGGTAGACGAGCGCGGGCATCACCGCGAAGCTCGTCTGCACCGTCGCCATCCGCCAGCGGCCGGCCATCCGCGAGAGCACCTCGAGGTCGGCGAGCTCGGCGGACTCCTTCGTGAACCGCTCGGCGAGGTCGGGCGCGCGGCCCATCGTCTTGCCGAGCAGGATGCCGCTGACGCTGAGCGACTCCTCCACGAGCGAGCTCATGTCGGCCATCCGCCCCTGCCGCACGGACGCGATCCGCTTGCGCTCGCGGCCGACGCGGCGGGTGAGCCAGACGAAGAACGGCAGCAGCGCGAGGGAGAACGCGGCCAGCCGCCAGTCGAGCAGCACCATCGCGGCGATCGTCGCCAGCACCGTGGTGGCGTTGGAGACGATCGACGTCGCGGTGGACGTGACGACGTTCTGCACGCCGCCGATGTCGTTGGCGATCCGCGACTGCACCTCGCCCGTGCGCGTGCGCGTGAAGAACGCGAGCGACATCCGCTGCAGGTGGCGGTAGACCTTCGCGCGCAGGTCGTGCATCACGCGCTGGCCGACGACGTTCGACAGCCACGTCTGCGCGACCCCGATCACGCCGGTCAGCACCGCCACGCCGATCATCCCGCCGACGAGCCAGCTCAGCAGCCCCGTGTCGGCGTTCGGGATCGCGTCGTCGAGGATCTCCTTGAGCAGGAACGGCGACACCATCCCCAGCCCGGCGCTCAGGAAGATCAGCCCGAGCACCGCGAGCAGCCGCCCGCGATAGGGACGGAAGAGCACGGTGATCCGGGAGAGCGGCAAGCCTCACCCAGCGTATTCCGCGGGCGGGGCGGTGCCGGCGGTGGGCCGTCTCACCGTCGGCATGCGACGGTTCGACGGCCCACCGGGTGCGACTACGCGTTGAGGCGATCCTCGAGCGCGTCGAGCTGGCGCCGGATCTCACCGGGCAGCTGGTCGCCGAACTTCGCCAGGTGCTCCTGCACCTGCGGGATCTCGGCCTTGATCGAGTCCTTGTCGACCGTGAGGAGGCGGTGCAGCGCGTCCTCGGAGATGTCGAGGCCCTCGAGGTTGAGGTCGCTCTCCTCCGGCACGCGGCCGATGGGGGTGTCGACCGCCGAGCCCTCGCCGTCGCAGCGGCGGAAGACCCACTCGAGCACGCGCGAGTTCTCGCCGAAGCCCGGCCAGAGGAACTTCCCGTCGTCGTCCTTGCGGAACCAGTTGACGTAGAAGATCTTCGGGAGCTTGTCGGCGTCGGCGGGGGTGGGGCGGTTTCCGATGTCCAGCCAGTGCTGGAAGTAGTCGGCCATGTTGTAGCCGCAGAACGGCAGCATGGCGAACGGGTCGAAGCGCAGCTGGCCGACGGTGCCGAAGGCGGCCGCGGTCATCTCCGACGACATCGTCGCGCCGAGGAACACGCCGTGGTTCCAGTCGAACGCCTCACGCACGAGCGGCACCGCCGTCGCGCGGCGGCCGCCGAACAGGAACGCGTCGATCGGCACGCCCTTCGGGTCCTCCCACTCGTCCGCCATCGTCGGCGCCTGCGCGGCGGAGACGGTGAAGCGGGCGTTCGGGTGGGCCGCCGGGTGGTCGGCCTCCGGCGTCCAGTCCTGGCCGTGCCAGTCGATGGCATGGGCCGGCGGCTCGTCGGTCATCCCCTCCCACCACACGTCACCGTCGTCGGTGAGCGCGCAGTTGGTGAAGATCGTGTCCGACTTGACCGCCTCGATGGCGTTCGGGTTGGTCGTCTCGCCCGTGCCCGGGGCGACGCCGAACAGGCCGGCCTCGGGGTTGATCGCGTAGAGCCGGCCGTCGTCGCCGAACTTCATCCACGCGATGTCGTCGCCGACGGTCTCGACCTTCCAGCCCTCGAGCGACGGGATGAGCATCGCGAGGTTGGTCTTGCCGCACGCGCTCGGGAACGCGCCGGTGATGTACTTGACCTTCCCCTCCGGCGACGTGAGCTTGAGGATGAGCATGTGCTCGGCCATCCAGCCCTCGTCGCGGGCCATGGCCGAGGCGATGCGCAGCGCCAGGCACTTCTTGCCCAGGAGCGCGTTGCCGCCGTAGCCAGAACCGTACGACCAGATCTCGCGCGTCTCGGGGTAGTGGACGATGTACTTCGTCTCACGGTTCGTCGGCCACGAGACGTCCTCGGCCCCCTCCTCCAGGGGTGCGCCGATGGAGTGCACGCACGGCACGAACTCGCCGTCCGAGCCCAGGACGTCCAGCGCCTTCTTGCCCATGCGGGTCATGATCCGCATCGAGACGACCACGTACGGCGAGTCGGTGACCTGCACGCCGATCTGGCTCTTGTCCGAGCCGAGCGGGCCCATCGAGAAGGGCACGACGTACATCGTGCGGCCCTTCATGGCGCCCGAGAAGAGCGGCTTGAGGGTCGCCCGCATCTTCTGCGGGTCCTCCCAGTTGTTCGTCGGGCCCGCGTCCTCCTGCTGCTCGGAGCAGATGTAGGTGCGGTCCTCGACGCGCGCGACGTCGCTCGGGTCCGACCACGCGAGGTAGCTGTTCGGGCGCTTGGCGTCCGACAGCTTGCGGAACGTGCCGTGCTCGACGAGCAGGTTGGCCAGCTCGTCGTACTCCTCGGCGGAGCCGTCGCACCAGCGCACATCGGTCGGCTGCGTCAGCTGGGCGATCTCGTCGACCCAGGTCAGGAGCTTCGTGTGCGTGGTCGGGACAGTCGTCGTGCTCACCGTTTCACTCCCAGGGTCGCGTCAATCAGGTCCATCAGGTGCCGGGGTTCTTCTTGGGCACCAGCACGAGGCGCTTGAACTCCGCCACGAGCGTGCCGTCCTGGTTCAGTACCCGCGTGTGGACCTTCACGGTCCCCCGGTCCTGCTTGGACCGCGAGGCCTTCTTCTCCAGGACCTCCGTCTCGGCGAACAGCGTGTCGCCGTGGAAGACCGGGTTGGGGTGCGAGAGCGCCTCGGTGGCGAGGTTCGCGATCGCCTTGCCGGAGATGTCCGACACGCTCATGCCCAAGGCGAGCGAGTAGACGTACGGGCCGACGACGACGTTCTTGCCCTGCTGCGACTGCGACGCGTACACGTCGTTGATGTGCAGCGGGTGGTGGTTCATGGTGAGCAGGCAGAAGAGATGGTCATCCCCCTCGGTGACCGTCTTCGCCGGCCAGTGCTTGTAGACCGCGCCCTCCTCGAACTCCTCGAAGTAGCGGCCGTACTGGTGACCTCCGGACGCCTCGCGCTCGGCCTGGTCGGTGGTGAATCCGTCTGCGGTTGTGCTCATCGTTTCAGCGGGCTCCTTCGCTGTAGGGCGATGTAGGGTTACATCATGGCCCATCGGATGCAGATCACGCTGGCCGACCGTCAGTACGAGCGCCTCAGGCAGGAGGCGGAACGCACCGGCGCGTCGCTGGCGGAGCTCGTCCGCAGGGCCGTGGACCGAGCCTATGGCACGGACCTGTCGCTGGAGGAGAAGCGCCGCCTGCTGCACGAGACGGCCGGTGCGCTGGGAGCTTCGGAGGATGTCGGAGCGCTCGACGAGGCCCGGTTCGACGCCGCCGCGGACGGCGCCGCGCACCGATGACGTACGTCGTCGACGCGACGTTGCTCCTCGACCACCTGCGTGCGCGCTCGGGCGCGACGCGCGCGTTCGACGACGCGCTCGCGTCCGGCCGCCGGCTGACGGCGAGCGTGCTGACGCGGATCGAGCTCCGCCGGGAGCTGGCCGACGAGCACGGCCGCGCCGCCGTCGAGGCCGTCGACCTCCTGCTCGACTGGATCGCCGTCGACCACGAGATCGCCGCGGCCGCCGCCGACCTCGCGCTGCGCCACGGCGACGCCGTCCCCGCCGTCGACTACGTCGTTGCCGCCACCGCCCAGCGCCTCGGCGCCGACCTCCTCACGCGCGACCCGGCCCGCTACCCGATGTTCCCCGCCCTCCGCGCGCCGTACTGAACCGGCGTACGAACTTGTACGTCGTCGACGTACAGGCCCGTACGCAAGCGACGTACAGCGGCCTGCCGACGTCGTCACGAAGTCGTGTTGCGTAGTGTCCGGTGCCTCATGCGCCACGCACGTGACTTCTTCAAGCCCCTCGCCATCGACGCCCCCGAACCGCTTCGTGAGATCCCGGTCCTCCCGTCCCGGATGATCCACTTCCTCGACTTCTCGAACGAGAAGATGGTCGCCAAGGCGCCGGACATCGCGCCGACGGTGGACATCCTCCTCGGGAACCTCGAGGACGCGGTGCCGGCCGACCGCAAGGAGGCCGCGCGGGCCGGGCTCATCAAGGTCGGGGCGGAGCTCGACCTGGGCGACACGCAGCTGTGGACGCGGATCAACTCGCTCGAGTCGCCGTGGGTGCTGGACGACCTCACGCAGCTGGTCGAGTCGATCGGCAACAAGCTCGACGTGATCATGGTCCCGAAGGTCGAGGGCCCCGAAGACATCCACTACGTCGACCGGCTGCTCGCCCAGCTCGAGGCCAAGCACGGCGTCACCCGCCCGATCCTCGTGCACGCGCTGCTCGAGACCGGCCGCGGCGTCGCGCGCGTGGAGGAGATCGCCGCCGCGTCGCCGCGGATGCAGGGCATGTCGCTCGGCCCGGCCGATCTCGCCGCCTCGCGCCGCATGAAGACCACGCGCGTCGGCGGCGGCCATCCCGGCTACCGCACGATCGAGGACCCGGCGCCGGGCGCCGAGGCCACCGATCCGCGCACGTCGTACATGCAGGACCCGTGGCACTACACGCTCGCGCGCATGGTCGATGCGTGCACGTCCGCCGGGATCCTCCCGTTCTACGGCCCGTACGGCGACATCAAGGACACGGTCGGGTGCGAGGCGCAGTTCCGCGCCGCGTTCATCCTCGGCTGCGTCGGCACGTGGTCGCTGCACCCGGTCCAGATCGGCATCGCGAAGAAGGTCTTCTCCCCCGATCCCGACGAGGTCGCGTGGGCCAAGAAGGTCATCGAGGCGATCCCGGACGGCCGCGGCGTCCACATGATCGACGGCAAGATGCAGGACGACGCGACCTGGAAGCAGTCCAAGGTCATGGTCGACCTCGCCGAGATGCTCGCGCGCAAGGACAGCGAGCTGGCCGAGGCGTACGGGTTCACGTCGTGAGCGGCGTCCGCCAGCAGCGGCCCCGCCGCACCTGCCACGCGGTCCCGGGCTCGAACGAGAAGTTCCTCGGCAAGGCGCCGGGGCTCGACGCCGACCAGGTCTTCCTCGACCTCGAGGACGCCGTCGCGCAGTCCGAGAAGGAGGCCGCGCGCGGGAAGGTGATCGAGGCGTTGAACAGCCTCGAGTTCCCCGAGCGGATGACCGTCGTCTACCGCGTCAACGGCACCGACACGCCGTACTACTACCGCGACCTCATCGACGTGGTGGAGAACGCCGGCCAGAAGATCCACGCGGTGATGCTGCCGAAGGTGCAGACGCCCGGCGACATCGAGATGACCGACAAGCTCCTGACCCAGATCGAGCTGGCTCGCGGGTGGGAGGTGGGTCGCATCGGCATCGAGGCGCAGATCGAGGACGCGAAGGGCCTCATCGCGTGCGAGGCCATCGCCACCGCGTCGCCCCGGATGGAGACGCTGATCTTCGGCCCGGGCGACTACTCCGCGGCGATCGGCATCCCGATCACGACGATCGGCGGGACGCCCGACGGCTATCCCGGCGACCACCTCAACTACCTGTACTCGCGGCTGGTCGTCGCGGCGCGCGCCGCCGGCATCCAGGCGATCGACGGGCCGTACGCGGCGTTCAAGGACGAGGAGGGCCTGCGCACCCGCGCGCGCCTGACTCGCGCCCTGGGTCTCGACGGCAAGTGGACGATCCACCCCGCGCAGATCGCGACGGTGAACGAGGTCTTCTCGCCGTCGGCCGAGGAGTACACGCGGGCGGAGAAGATGCTGGCCGCGTACCAGGAGGCCGCCGACACGGGCGGCCGCGGCGCCGCGATGTTCGACGGCGAGATGATCGACGAGGCGAACCGCAAGATGGCCGAGCGCATCGCGCAGGCCGGGCGGGCCGCCGGGCTGACGGTCGCCGACGAGGTGGCCTGACGCCCCTCGAAGGTCTGGGCACGCTGCGCCGCCGGCCCCGGTCGGCGGCGCCGCTGCGCCTCGGGTACCGCATCGCGTACCAGGCCCTGAAGGCGTGGACGTTCCTGCGCCGCCCGCGCGTCCGCGGCGTGATGGTCGCGGTGCTCGACGAGGCCGGGCGCGTGCTCCTCATCCGCCACACGTACGGCGACCGGACGCGGTGGGACTTCCCCGGCGGCTGGGTCCAGGGCGGCGAGCCCGCGATCGAGGCGGCGCGGCGCGAGGCGCTCGAGGAGATCGGGCTGGAGCTCGACCTGCGGCCCCTCGGCGCGGTCGACGCCGACTGGGACTTCAAGCACGAGCACCTGGAGTTCTTCACGGCGCGGTTCCCGCCCGGCGCGACCGGGCGCTTCGACCCGGTGGAGATCGCGGAGGTCGGCTGGTTCGACCCGGCCGAGCCACCGCCGGTGCGACTCGGCCAGGGCTCGATCGCGGTGCTCCGGGCGCTGGCGGCCGCCGAATACCCTCAGGACCGTGCCTGAGCTGCCCGAGGTCGAGCGTGCCCGGTCGCTGATCGCCGAGCGGGCGCTCGGGCGGCGGATCGCGGCGGTCGACGACTCCGACACGTACGTCTGCCGCCCGCACGCGCCGGGCGAGATCTCGACCGCGCTCGTTGGGCGGTCGTTGACCGAGGCGAAGCGGATCGGCAAGTCGATGTGGGTCGTCACCGACGACGGCGGGCCGGACCTCGGCCTCCACCTCGGCATGGCGGGTCAGATCGTGGTCGACGACGCGTTCGCGGGCGACCCGGCGCCGTATGTCGGCGGGCCGGCGCGCCATCCGGTGTGGGACCGGTTCACGCTGGAGTTCGAGGACGGCGGACGGCTGACGCTGCGCGACAAGCGGCGGCTGGGGCGCGTGCGGCTCGATCCGGACCTCTCCGCGCTCGGCCCCGACGCGGCGGAGATCTCACGCGACGCATTCCGTGCGCGGGTGGGCCGTGGCGACGCGCCGTTGAAGGCGCGGATCATGGACCAGTCCGTGCTCGCCGGCGTCGGGAACCTCCTCGCCGACGAGGCGCTGTGGCGCGCCGGGCTCTCCCCCGTGCGGCCCGCGGGCTCGCTCACCGAGGACGAGCTGGACGAGCTGCGCACCAAGATCCGCGCCGCCAACCGCGACGCGATCAAGAAGGGCGGCGTCCACACCGGCAAGCTCATCCCCGCGCGCGTGCGTGGCGGCGTCTGCCCGCAGTGCGGCGCCGAGCTGCGCCGCGAGACCGTCGGCGGGCGCACCACGTACTGGTGCCCGGCCGAGCAGCCCGACTAGCGCTCTGGAAGGCCGGCCGCGGCGGGGAGACGCCAGATGTCCGGGACCGAGAGCAGGGCGGCGATCGACGCGAGGACCAGGCCGAACGCGATCCAGAGCGCGGTGTGGATGCCGACGAGCGCCGCGACCGGGCCCCAGATCGCGAGGCCGATCGGGGTGAACGTGTACGACACGAACCAGTCGAACGAGCTCACCCGTGACAGCTGCCCGGCGGGGATGTGGCGCTGCATCGTCGACTCCCACACCGTCATGCCGAAGACGAGCCCGAGCCCGCCGAGGAACGTGCCGACGAGCAGGACGGCGACGTGCGCGCCGATCGCGAGGAAGGCGAGCGGGAGCACGAACAGGCCCTCGACCAGCGCGACGAGGACGACCGGCCGGCGCGGCCGCAGCCGCGTCGCGACGAGCCCGCCGACGAGCGACCCCACGCCCGTCCCGGCGAGCACGAGCCCCCAGACGTCGGCGCCGCCGAGCTCGCGGTCGGCGACGATCGGCCCGAGCGCCGCCCAGGCCGACCAGAGCATGTTCCCGACCGCGAAGTAGGCGAGGACCGCCCACAGCCAGCGCCGCGAGCGGACGGCGTGGAAGCCCTCGCGCAGGTCGGCGCCGAAGGAGGTCGGCTCGCGCGGCACGTGCTTCGGCGGGCGGATCGCGACGAGGCAGAGCGCGCTGACCACGAACGTGCCCGCGTCCACGGCGATCGCCCACCCCGCGCCCACCGCCGCGACGATCAGGCCCGAGACGACGAGCCCGCCGATCTCCCCCGCCGCCACGACCGTCGAGCGCAGGCCGTTGGCCTCCTGCAGCCGCTCGGACGGCACGATCTGCGGGAGCAGGCCGGTCGAGGCCGGGTTGAAGAAGCCGGTCGCCACGCCGGTCGCGCCCGCGAGCGCGGCGAGCATCCAGGTCTCGGCGGCGCCGGTGAGCAGGAGCGTCGCCATCGTCCCCTGCGTCGCGACGCGCACGACGTCGGCGACCAGCATGACCCGGCGGCGCGGGAGCCGGTCCGCCACGACGCCGCCGGCGAGGACGCTGGCGACCATCGGCACCGTCGCCGCGGCGAGCACGAGGCCGACCTCGCCCGCGCCGCCGCCGATCTCCAGCACCGCGAAGGCGAGCGCGACGGTGATCATCCGGTCGCCCAGCACGGAGATCCCCTGACCGAGCAGAAGGAGGCGGAAGTCGCGCAGGCGCAGGACGCTTGGGGTGACGCGGAGGGCGGACAAGACGGCTCCACCATACGCGCGTGGCGAGCGGCGTGGCGTCCACGGGGGCGCGCTGCGAACGGGTAGGGTCGGCCCGTGTCGGAGGTGGAGGTGCGCCGGGCGCGGGTGCGCGCGCAGCTGCTGGCGTCGCGCGAGGCGCGGCCGGTGGTGGAGGTGGCGCGGTCGCTGCTCGCGGTGCAGGCGCAGGATTGGCGCTCGCTGCGGCTCGCGCTGCGGGCCCGGTCGTCCGAGGCCGGGCTGCGCGCGCTCGAGGCGGCGCTGGAGGAGCGGTCCGTGGTCGTGTCTTGGCTCGTGCGCGGGACGCTCCACCTCGTCGCGGCGGAGGACTGGGCGTGGCTGCTGG
>DATMVO010000136.1:0-8910 GCA_035563115.1 Solirubrobacteraceae bacterium | reverse complement strand
TGCTGGCGACGGCTGACTCCGGTGCGGTCACAGGGACGATCCGAGACGCCGCCAGCGCAGCTGCCATCCCTGAGGCTTGTGTCTACCTGTACACGCTCTCGGGCGCCTACGGCGGCACCGGAGCGTGCACCGACGGCGCCGGCAAGTACACGATCCCGGCCGTGGCGCCGGGCCACTATACGGTGGCGGTCTACGACCCGGCCGGAACTCGGCCGACCACCTGGTTCGGCAACGTCACGAGCAACGCCCGAGCGGGACACTTTGCGGTCACCGGAGGAGCGACGACGAGCGGTGTGGACGTCGCGGTCGGCCAGTTTACCGGCATCGCGGGCCGCGTGCGCGACGCCGTCACCGCCGGGCGCGTCGACGGCGCGTGCATCTACGCGACGCAGACGACAGGAGGTGCGGCGACGTACGCAACCTGCCTGTCGAGCGCGTCGGATCGCTTTGCGATCACGGGCATGAGCCCGGGTACGTACGAGGTCGCGTTCTTCGATCCCGCCGGCCTCCACCCCACGCTGCGGCGCACCGTGACTGTCGCAGCGGGCCGAACGACGCTCGGCGTCGACGCCGATATGGGCCAGATCGCGAGCGTGGTCGGATCGATCGTCGACGCGACGACGAGCGGGCCGGTCGCGAACGGGTGCGTGATGCTCTACGCGCCCGGGGCCGACTACGTGCCGGGCAGCTACCGGTGCGCGGACGCCGACGGGCGCTTCGTCATCGACGGCGTCGCGCCCGGGAAGTACCTCGTCGCGTTCTACGACCCGGCAGCCCGGTTCGAGACCGTGTGGTTCGACGGACGACCCGAGAAAGGCTCGGCCGCGGTTATCACGGTCGCCGCCGACACGATCACCACGCTGGGCGCGCAGCGCGTCAGCACCTTCGGTGCGCTCTCCGGCCGTGTTCTCGACGGTGACGGCGCGCCGATGAGCGGCGTCTGCGTCTACGCCAACGACCTCACCGGGCGGTACACGGGCGTCGGCGGCTGCAGCACGACCGACGGGCGCTACACGCTACGCGGGTTGAAGGGCGGCCAGTACCGGATCGCGTTCTATCCGCCCGGCACCGAGGGCGTCTCCCCCTATTGGTACCTCGACCGCGGCGACGAGCTGAGCTCAGAGCCGGTGACCGTGCGAGGCCTCGGTACGACCGCGCTGAAGGATCAGACGCTCGCCCCAGGCGACGACACCACGGCTCCTGGGCCGGTCACCGGCGTCGAAGGGTCGACCGAGAACAGCGGCGTGCACCTGTCGTGGACGAACCCTGGGGAGGCCGACTTCGCCGGCGTCACCGTCCGGCGGGCGGTCGGCACGACCGCGCCCGCGTCGCCGACCACCGGGCAGGCCGTCGCCGAGGTGACGAACCCAGGCACCAGCCTCGACGACGTCGGTCTCGTCGCCGGAACGACGTACTCGTACGCCCTGTTCGCGCATGATGCCGACGGCAACTACGCGCCTTCGGCGACGCTCACTACGACGGTCATCGCCACGAGCGCAGCCTCGCGCCAGTGCGGGACGATCGGTGCGAGCACGACGTGGTCGCCTGCGAACGCGCCGGCGTACGTGCTCGACTGCAGCGTCACCGTCGCCCCGGACGTCACGCTGACGATCGAGCCAGGTACGGTCGTCAAGGGCGCTGGAGGTGCGCACCTCATCGTCAGCGGGTCGCTCGTGTCGACCGGGAGCGCCGCGCGCCGGGTGACGTTCACCTCGATGCGCGACGACGCGGTCGCGGGGGACACGAACAAGGACGGCACGGTGACCCGGCCGGGTCGCGGCGACTGGCCGGGCATCACGACGAGCGCCGTCGGAGGCGAGGCGGCTCCGAGCGTCCTCATGCGGCACACCGACGTGCTCCATGCCGCCGGCGGGCTCAGCGCGGCGAACGCCGCAGTGACGGTGACCGAGAGCACCTTCCGCAAGATCACCGGCAACGGCGTCACCGTGGCCAACCCGGTCGGTGTTCCGCGGGTCAGCGCCAACGTCGTCACCGAAGCGGGCGGCTCTGCGATCAGCGTCGCCGGCGCGTCGATCGACCTCGAGGCTCTCGACGGCAACGACGGCAGCGCCAACGGGCTGAACGGCGTCGAGCTGTCGAACGACACCGTCACGGTCAGCTCGTCGCTGCCGTGGTCCGGGACGCTCATCCCGGTCCTGATCTCGGGATGCAACGCCCTGACGATCGCTCCTGGAGTGACGGTGACGCTCGACGCAGGCACGATCGTGAAGTCGCAGGCCGCCAACTGCGCGTACTTCCAGGTCCAGGGCGCCCTCGTCGCACACGGAACGAGCGAGGCGCCGGTGACGCTGACCTCATGGCGTGACGACACGGTCGGCGGCGACACCAACGGCGACGGCGGCGCGACCGGTCCGCAGCGCGGGGACTGGGGCGGCATCACCGCCGCCGCGACCTCGAGCGGGCACAGCGCGCCCATCATCGATCTCGATCACGCTCGTGTTCGCTACGCCAGCAGCCCGGTCATCGCCGATCAGGCGTCGGTGTCGATCACCAACAGCACGATCGACAAGGCGGTCGGGGACGGCGTCCGGGTCACCGCGCCCTCGGGTCTCCCGCGCGTCAGTGACAACGTGGTCACCGATACGGGCGGCTCCGCGATCGTGGTGCAGAACGCCGCGGTCGACATGGACCGGCTGGACGGCAATTACGGCAGCGGCAACGGACTCAACGGCGTCCGCTTGTCAGCCGTCACGGTCACGGTGAGCTCGTCGCTGCCGTGGGATGGCACGCTCGTCCCGGTCCTCGAGGGTGGATGCAACGCGCTGACGATCGCACCGGAGGTGACGCTGACCCTCGGCGCCGGCGCCATCGTCAAGGCGCAGAGCTCCAACTGCGCCTACATCAACGTGCAGGGCCGCCTGCTCGGCACCGGCACCGCCACGAGCCCGGCCACGCTGACGTCCTGGCGTGACGACTCCGTCGGTGGGGACACGAACGGCGATGGCACTGCGACGAGCCCAGTCCGCGGCGACTGGGGCGGCATCGTCGCCGGGGCCGCCGGCAATGGGCGCCCCGATCCGGTGCTCGACCTCGACCGCGTGCGCGTCCGCTACGCGACCGGCGCCGTGTCGGCCAGTCAGACCGCGGTGTCGGTCACGAACAGCACGATCGACAGGGCGACCGGTGATGGCATCTCCATCTCCTCTCCGAACGGCGTCCCGCGCGTGGTCGGCAACACGATCTCCGACGTCGCTGGCACGGCGATCGTCATCCAGAGCGCGTCGATCGATGTCGACCGGCTCGACGGCAACTCGGGATCGGGAAACGGGATCAACGGTGTGCGGCTCGTCTCGACCACCGTGACCGAGAGCTCGTCCCTGCCTTGGACCGGGTCGCTCCTCCCGGTGCTCGACGGGGGGTGCGGGTCGATGCGGGTGGCGCCTGGCGTGACGCTGACCCTGGACGCCGGCACGGTGATCAAGGCACGCGCGACGAACTGCGCGTACCTCCAGGTGGAGGGCGCACTCGTCGCGAACGGGACCAGCGAGCGCCCGGTGACGCTGACGTCCTGGCGCGATGACACGGTCGGCGGCGACACGAACGGCGACGGTACGGCGACCGGACCGGCTCGCGGTGACTGGGGCGGCGTCTACGCGTCGCCGGCTGGCAACGGCAACGAGGGACCCTCGCTCCGTCTCGATCGGGTTCGCATCCGCTACGCCGGCGTGGGACTTTCGGCGTCGGGAAGCACGGTGTCGATCACGAACAGCGTGGTCGACCGGATGACGAGCGACGGCATCGCGATCGCCTCGCCGGTCGGCATCCCGCGGGTGACCGGCTCGACCGTGACGAACGTGGGCGGCTCCGCGATCGTCGTGCAGAGCGCCTCCGTCGACATGGACGAGCTCGATGGCAACTCCGGGTCGGGCAACGGCCTGAACGGCGTGCAGCTCTCGCAGGACACGGTGACCGTCAGCTCGTCGCTGCCGTGGACCGGCACGCTCGCGCCCGTGCTCTACGGCGGGTGCTCCGCGCTGACCGTGGCGCCGAACGTCACGCTGACGCTCGGGGCGGGCACGATCGTCAAGGCGCAGTCGAACAACTGCGCCTATCTCGCCGTGCACGGCGCGCTGGTCGCCGATGGCACGGCGGCGAATCCGGTGACGCTGACCTCGTGGCGCGACGACACCGTCGGCGGCGACACGAACGGCGACGGGACGGCGACGACTCCGGCGCGCGGGGATTGGGGCGGCGTGTACTCCACGGCCGCCGGCAACGGCCTCCCGGAACCGACGGTCGACCTGGAGCGCGTGCGCGTCCGCTACGCCGGCACCGGGCTGTCGCTCGCGGTCTCGACGGTGACAGTGACCGACAGCACGATCGACCGGACGACGGCAGACGGGATCGCGGTCTTGAGCCCGGTCGGCATCCCGCGCGTGACCGGCAACACGGTCACGAACGCCGGGGGCGTCGCGATCGGGGTCCAGAGCGCGACGATCGACATGGCCCGGCTGAACGGCAACTCGGGCTCCAACAACGGGCTCAACGGCGTCCAGCTCACGGCGACGACGCTCGGCGTCAGCTCATCGCTTCCGTGGACCGGCTCGTTGGTACCGGTGCTGAGCGGCGGATGCTCGGCGCTCACCGTCGCCCCGAACGTGACGCTCACGATGGAGGCCGGGACGGTCGTCAAGGCGCAGTCGAGTAACTGCGCCTACCTCCACGTGCAGGGCTCGCTGATAGCGAACGGCACGAGCGCCAGTCCGGTGACGCTGACCTCCTGGCGCGACGACACCGTCGCCGGAGACACGAACGGTGACGGCAACACCACCGGCCCGGAAGCGGGGAACTGGGGCGGTATCCAGGCCGCGCCGGCGGGCAGCGGCAACCCCGATCCGGTCCTGGACCTCGATCGGGCCGACGTGCGCTACACGAACAGCGCCATCGTGACGAGCTCGACGAGGACCACGGTCACCAACAGCACGATCAGCGCAGCGGCCGGCGACGGGATCGCGGTGAGCAGCCCGAACGGGATCCCACGGATCACCGGCAACACGGTCAACTCCGCTGCGGCGACGGCCATCTGGCTCCAGAGCTCATCGGTCGATCTCGACGAGCTCGACGGGAACTCGGGCCTCGGCAACGGCCTCAACGGGGTCAGGCTCTACAGCGTCACGATCACCGGCGATTCGTCGCTGCCGTGGTCGGGCAACTTCGAACCGGTTCTCGGCTCAGGCTGCTCGTCGATGACGATCGCGCCGCGGGTCAAGTTGACGCTGAACGCCGGCACAGTCATCAAGGGCGAGTCGTGCACGCGGATCGCGGTCCAGGGCGCGTTGATCGGCAACGGCACGAGCGGCTCACCCGCGATCCTCACCTCGTTGAAGGACGACACGGTGGGCGGAGACACGAACGGTGACGGCGCCGCCTCCTCACCGGCCGAAGGCGACTGGGCCGGCGTGGAGAGCACCCCCGCCGGCAACGGCAACCCGAACCCGACGATCACGCTCAACCAGACGTCGATCCGCTACGCGACCTTGGCGTTGTCGCTCACGACCGCCGCTGACGTCACCGGCAACGGCTCGCACTTCGATCACAACACCCAGGCGATCGACGTCTCGGCGGGCTCGGCGAGCTTCTCCAACGCCTCGATCGCCGGTGGACAGCGAGGGATTTTCGTCGTTAACGGCCGGAGCGCGACCTTTCAGGGCCGCATCGTCGACGTCGCCGTCGGCGCGTCCACCTCCGGCGGCGCGACGCTCGAGGCACGGGACACCGACTGGGGCGACACGAAAGGTCCGGCGCCGTGGGGCGACGGCACGCTGATCCAGGGCCAGGGCATCAGCGTCTACCCCTGGGCCGGGGCCCCTCCGCCGCCGGCGAAGCCGACCGCGCCGGTGGCGCCGCTCCCGGCCGCCTGCGCCGACGTGTTCATGATCGGTGTCGACGGTTCGTCGCAGATCCCGCCGTACCCGGGGAACCCCAACGCGACGAGGTTCGTCGAGTCGAAGGAGATGCAAGACCTCTACGCCTCGATGTCGACCCATCTCGACCCCGACCGAGACGTGCGGATGCTTGAGCTGCCCTATCCCGCCGACGGCGTCGTCGAGCTGGCGGCGGGATGGCCGGGCTGGGCCCGCTACCACTACAGCTACCTGCTTGGCGTCTACGGCGGCGTCGATTGGAACGGCCATGTGTATCCCGGGCTCGTCCGGACGGTGAAGGCCGAGATGGAGCGCTGTCCTGACGAGCTGCTCGTGCTCGCCGGATACTCGCAAGGAGCGTGGGTCCTGCACGACGCGCTCAT
Organism: Solirubrobacteraceae bacterium; assembly: GCA_035563115.1. GTDB lineage: Bacteria > Actinomycetota > Thermoleophilia > Solirubrobacterales > Solirubrobacteraceae > CADCVT01. Next base: position 2,642 of record DATMVO010000136.1, on the reverse strand, counting down.
CGAGCTGGGTGAGCAGGGACGCGACGTCTTCAGAGCGAACCGCATCGGCGGCATCGTGCTGCTCGCCGACCCGAAGCGGATGCCGGACAACGCTCTCAGCATCGGGTCCGCCGACCCTAGCGCGAAAGGAATCCTTTGGCACATCGGCGGCATGCTCGGGACCGACGCCAACGAGACGCCCGACTGGCTGACCGGTCTCACGAAGAGCATCTGCAATGACAACGACCCGGTATGCGCACCGTCGACGCTGCAGGTAGAGACGGCTGAGGGCGCGTACGAGGCGTTCTCCGGGCTGCTCTACCGATCGCGGCTGACCATTGCGATGGGTCTGGTCGGAGCGTTCGACGTCTTTGCGGGCTTCCGTGTGCACGGTTCGAAGCTCCCCGATCGGCTCGAGGAGAAGTACGCGTGCGACCCGGAGCAGGGAGCGTGCGGCGATCCGACGTGCGCGCCGGGCGCGTCCGAGGAGTGTGGATCGCTGATGTGGCAGCAGGGCAGATCGATCGCGAATCGCGTGAAGCTGTTCGCCAAGCCGAAGCAGACGCATTTCGTATTCGACTGGGTGGCCGGGCAGCCCGGGACGTCGCAGCTCGAGGCGCACATGCGCGAGGACCAGTCCGCCACTTGGCGGCTGAAGAGCGGCTCGCCTCCCGACGGGGCGACGTTGGCGAACGATGGGACCATCAGCGGCACCGTTGCGGCAAGTGGGACGTACTCGTTCGACGTCGAGGTCGAGGGCGGGTTCAACTCGTGGCGGGCTGCGAAGGTGACGCTGAGGGTCGGGGCGCCGTGAGGCCGCTGGTGGCAGTGTGCCTCGGGACGCGGCCTGAGGCCATCAAGATGGCTCCGGTCATCGCACGGCTGGAAGAGACGGACGCGCTCCATGTCTCGACCATCGTCACCGGTCAGCACAGGGAGTTGTTGCAGCAAGCGCTTGACGTGTTCGGGATCGAGCCGGACGTTGATCTCGACCTCATGGCGCCGGAGCAGGACCTCGCACAGCTGACCGGGCGCGCGGTGAGCGCACTCGGGCCGGTGCTGGATCGGCTCCGGCCGGACGCGGTGCTCGTGCACGGGGATACGACGACGACGCTCTGCGGCGCGCTCGCCGCCGCATACGCGCAGGTGCCGGTCGGGCATGTCGAGGCGGGACTGCGCAGCCACGACCCAGCATCGCCGTTCCCCGAGGAGCTGAACCGGCGGATGGTCACGCAGCTCGCGCGCTGGCACTTCGCCCCGACGCCGGCCGCGGCGAAGCAGCTCGTCGCCGATGGAGTCCCGAGGGCCGGAATCGACGTCACGGGCAACACGGTCATAGACGCGCTGATGTCGATCGACGCCGAGGGACTCGACGACGCTTTGCCCGCTCCGCCGCCGAGACGCCGGAGGATCCTCGTGACGATGCATCGGCGTGAAACGCACGGCGATGTGCAGCGGTCGCTCTGCGCCATGCTCGCGCATCTGGTCGCCGAGCACCCCGTCGAGGTCGTGCTGCCGCTTCACCCCAACCCGGCGGTGCGCGCCGAAGTCGAGGGGGTGCTTGGGAACCGACGGCACGTGCAGCTGCTCGAGGCGCTCGATTACCGCTCGTTCGTCGCTCTCCTGCGCACTGCGGACCTCGTCCTGACCGATAGCGGTGGCCTTCAGGAGGAGGCGCCGTCGTTCGACGTCCCCGTGCTCGTCCTGCGCGAGAGGACCGAGCGGCCCGAGGGTGTCGCGGCGGGCTGCGCTCGGGTCGTCGGCACCGACGCCAAGCGTGTCCAAGGGCATGTGCTGCGCCTGCTCGAAGACGACGCGGCCTACACGGCGATGGCAGCCAGTCCGAACCCATACGGCGACGGCCGCGCCGCAGAGCGCATCGTGCGTCGGCTCGAGTCCGATCTGCATTCCGACGAGAGCATGCTTCACAGCACCTTCGCGCTCGCCTCGCGCTGAGGTGCGCCGTACGGGCGTGCCCAGCGGCCTTACGATCAGCGGCGTGGACGTCTGCGAGCGCTGACCGGGAGCACGCGGGCGACGGTTCGCCGTTCGCGATCCGGTGCACGCGGGTCACAAGTAGGGGCTCCGGCGCTTCGTATGCGATGAACAGCCTGTCGTCTCTCGGGCTAACCCGCATGGACCGAGGGAGCCCGAGTCCCGCATTGTGGAACGGCATTGACCAACCTACCCACTCACTTCGGCGCGGCATCACGCCCGGTGTCGCGCGTTGCTGACGCTAGGCCGAGCGGATCAGCGGCGCGGGTGAGCTGCCGCGCCCGCCCCCGGAACGGCGAAGGGCGCCCGACGGGCGCCCTTCGCTCAGCTCTTGCGGGTGCGGTTGGAGATCAGCCGCAGCCGGTGTTGTTGCCGCAGGACGAGCACGTGTAGCACGAGCCGGTCCGCTGCATCATGCCGCCGCACTGGTTGCAGGCCGGGCCGAGGTCGAGGCCCATCATGCGGGCCGGGACGACGGGCGGGGTGTCGGTGAGGGCGGAGGCGGCGGGCGCCGTGGTGGCGGGCTGGGAGCCCGCGACCGTCGGGAGGCCGGGCGTGCCCGCGGCGGCCTGCGGCTTGGCGCCGCCGTTGCCCGTGGCCGGTCCGTCCGTGTCCGACGAGACCGACAGCGCGGTGTCCTGGGCCATCTTCTTGGCCCGGACCTCCTG
>DATMVO010000135.1:0-4474 GCA_035563115.1 Solirubrobacteraceae bacterium | reverse complement strand
GGCCTCGACCCGCGGCGGCGGCGGCGGCGCGTGCAGCTCCGCCTGGAGCTCGTCCAGCTGCCGGTCCAGCCGCGCGAGCGCGGCGTCGACGTCCTCGTCGGTCACCCGGAGCGGCTTCGCCACCGAAGCGCCGACACCTGCCCCGGAAACACGACCGCCGGCCACGAGGGCCGGCGGTCGATGTCTTCGGCTCGGTGCCCGTCCCGGAGATGCCGGACCCCCGTCGCCTCAGGCCTTGGCGCGCTTGCCTGCGCACCTTGCGGCGACAGTAACCGGGCCTGAGCCGGGGGGCGAGCAAGTGGACGAACGTTGGACGAACGCCTGTGCCCCCCAGCCCAAGGACGGACCAATACGCCGCTTAGCCGCCGAGGATCTCCACGGCGATCTCGGCGACCTGCGTCGGGGTGCGGCCGACCCGCACGCCCTTGGACTCCAGCGCCTCGGCCTTCGCCTGGGCGGTGCCCTGCGAGCCGGAGACGATCGCGCCGGCGTGGCCCATCGTCTTGCCGGGAGGCGCGGTGAAGCCCGCGATGTACGCGACGACCGGCTTGGAGACGTTGTCGGCGATGTAGGCCGCCGCCTCCTCCTCCGCCGAGCCGCCGATCTCGCCGCTCATCACGATGAGCTCGGTCTCGGGATCGGCCTCGAACTTCGCGATGATGTCGATGAACGAGGAGCCCGGGACCGGGTCGCCGCCGATGCCGACGATCGACGAGTTGCCGAACCCGCGCTGGGCCAGCTCGTTGCCGATCTGGTAGGTCAGCGTGCCGGAGCGCGAGACCACGCCGACGTTGCCCTCCTTGAAGAACGAGGCGGGGATGATGCCCACGCTCGCCTTGCCGGGGGACAGCGCGCCCGGGCAGTTCGGCCCGATGTGCGTGATGTCGCGGTCGAGCGACTTCAGGTAGTCGAAGACGCGCAGCTCGTCGTGGGCGGGGATGCCCTCGGTGATCGTGATGATCGTGTCGATGCCGGCGTCGGCCGCCTCGAGCACCGAGTCCGCCGCGAAGCGCGGCGGCACGAAGATCATCGCCGTGTTCGCGCCGGCCTTGTCGACGGCCTCCGCGAACGTGTTGAACACCGGGATGCCCTCGACGTCCTGGCCGCCCTTGCCGGGCGTCACGCCCGCGACGACGTCGGTGCCGTAGCGCTTGTTGTTCAGCGTGTGGAACGTGCCCTCACGGCCGGTGATGCCGGACGTGACGAGCTTCGTGTCCTTGTCGACGACGATCGCCATCAGCTGCCGCCCTTCGCGAGCTCGACGACCTTCGCGGCCGCCTCGTCCATCGTCTTGGCCGGGTGCACGTTCGGCAGGTTCGCGTCGGCGAGGATCTGGCGGCCCTCGACGTCGTTGGTCCCGTCGAGACGCACGACGAACGGCACCGACGGCTCGATCTGCTCGAACGCGGCGATCAGGCCGCGCGCCACCTCGTCGCACCGGGTGATGCCGCCGAAGATGTTGAACAGGACGGCCTTGACCTTCTCGTTCGAGAGGATGACCTCGACCGCGCTGGTGATGGCCTCGGCCTTCGAGCCGCCGCCCGCGTCCAGGAAGTTCGCGGGGGAGCCGCCGGCCTGGGCGACCACGTCGAGCGTCGACATGACGAGCCCGGCGCCGTTGCCGAGGATGCCGATGTCGCCGTCGAGCTTCACGTACGTGAGGTCGCGCTCACGGGCCATCCGCTCCTGCGGGTCCTCGGCCGCGAGGTCGATCAGGTCCGCGTGGTCGGGGTGCCGGTACGCGGCGTTCCCGTCCAGCGTCACCTTGGCGTCGAGCGCCGCGACCTTGCGGTCCTTGGTGACGATCAGCGGGTTGACCTCGACGAGCATCGCGTCTTCCTTGACGAACGCGTCGTAGAGCTTCTCCAGCAGCGCGCCCACCGGGCGCACCACGTCCGCCGCCACGCCCGCCTCGAACGCGAGCTTGCGCCCGTGGAACGCCTGGAAGCCCAGGAGCGGGTCGACGTGGAGCCGGGCGATGGCCTTGGGATCGCGCTCGGCGACCTCCTCGATGTCCATGCCGCCCTGCGTGGAGAGCATGAACAGCGGAGCCTTCGCGCTGCGGTCGAAGACGATCGACGCGTAGTACTCCTCGTCGATGTCGCTCGCGGCCTCGATCCACACCTCGTGAACGGTGAAGCCCTTGATGTCCATGCCGAGGATCGCCTCGGCATGCTGCGTTGCTTCGTCTCGGTTCTTCGCGACCTTGATGCCGCCGGCCTTGCCACGTCCACCGATCTTCACCTGTGCCTTGACGACGCACGGGTAGCCGATCTCCTCCGCGGCCTTGACCGCGTCGTCGACCGTCTTCGCAGGAAGACCCTGGGGGACCGGAACGCCATGGCGCGCGAAGAGCTGCTTGCCCTGGTACTCGAGTAGGTCCATAAGGAGATGGGGACGCTACCGAACACGCGCGACGCGGGTATCGCACGTCACTTCATAGAATTCCCGAGCCTATGGCGCTTCCCAAGAACATCGAGTGGGTCACCTTCGACGTCTACGGGACCCTGATCGATTGGGAGAAGGGCGTCCTGGACGCCTTTGTCAAGGAAGCCGCTCGCGACGGCTTCTCCCTGGAGAAGGATCAGGTCGTCCCGCTGTTCCACGAGATCTCACGTGAGGTCGAGGGTGGTTCGTACGAGCTCTACGCCGAGGTCCTGCGGCGTACCGCGGTCGAGATGGCCAAGCGGATGGAGTGGCAGCTCGAGCCCTCCCGCTCCGGCTTCCTGCCCGACTCCCTCCAGCGTTGGCCCGCGTTCCGCGAGGCCAACCCGCAGCTGAAGAAGTTCCTCAAGAAGTACAAGACGGGGCTCATCTCCAACATCGACGACAAGCTCCTCGGCCAGTCGCGGCGGCACATCCCGCACGACTACGAGCTCGTCGTGACCGCGCAGCAGGTGCGCTCGTACAAGCCCGACCCGGCGCACTTCAAGGAGTTCGCCCGCCGCATCGGCGGCAAGAAGGGCTGGGTCCACATCGCGTCGTCGCACTACCACGACGTCGAGACGTGCGCCAAGGAGAAGGTGCCGGTCATCTGGCTCAACCGCAGCGGCGAGGAGCTCGCCGGCCGCAAGAAGCCGGACGCCGAGGTGGCCACGCTCGCCGAGGCCGCCAAGCTGCTGGGCATCTAGGCCCGATGCGAGTCGTCGCGCTCCACGAGGACGTGCTGGTCGCGACGAGCCGCGTCTTCCAGACGACGTGCACGCTCGTGCGGTCCGGGAACGAGGGGTTCGTCATCGACTCCCCGGTGTTCCCGGACGAGCTCGACGTGCTGCCGTCGCTCGTCGACCAGACCGGCTTCCCGGTCTCGGGACTGCTGTGCACGCACGGCGACTGGGACCACCTGCTCGGCCGCCTCGCCTTCGAGGGCGCGGCGCTGGGGTGCGCGGAGACGACTGCCGCGCGGCTGACCGGCAAGCCCGGCGAGGCCGCGCGCGGGCTGCGGTCGTTCGACGCCGAGCACTACATCGAGCGCTCGGGGCCGCTCGCGCTCGGGCAGGTCCAGGCGATGCCCGTCCCCGGGTACCTGTCGGTGGGCGAGCAGGAGATCGAGCTCCACCCGACCGAGGGCCACACCGCGGACGGGATGGCGGTCTGGGTGCCGTGGGCGAAGGTGCTCGTCGTCGGCGACTACCTCTCGCCGGTCGAGATCCCGATGCTGAGCGAGACCGGCTCGCGCGACGCGTACCTCGCGACGCTGCGGCGGCTAGAGCCGCTGGTGGAGCGGGCCGACCACGTCGTCCCCGGCCACGGCGCGGTGCTCGACTCCGTCCGCGCGCTCGCGATCCTGCGCGAGGACGTCGCCTACCTCGAGGCGCTTCCCGGCGGCAAGCCGCCCCTCGCCCGCTCGGACGAGGCCCAGCGCGCGATCCACGCGCGCAACATCGAACGCGTCTCCTAGCGCACCGCCAACCGGCGCGACGCGAAGGTTGTCTGCGCAACGGAGTTCGCGTACGGACCTGGCGCGCAGATAGGGTGCCGCGCCATGGCCTACGGCGACGTCTTCACTCCAGCCGGCTCAGCTGAGCCGGTCAAGATCCGCGGCCCGGTCTGGGCCGGGCTCTGGAGCTTCTTCACGATCGGGATCTACGGCGTCTACTGGATGTACGTGACCGCGAAGCACCTGCGCGACTACGGCAACGCGAAGGGGCGCGATCTCGGCCAGTCGCCGGGCATGACCCTGCTGGCGATCACGCTCGGCTCGCTGATCATCGTCCCGGCGGTCGTCGCGATCTACCGGCAGGCCAAGCGCATCCAGCAGGCTCAGCACCTCGCGGGCGCGCAGCCGATGAACGGGTGGATCGCGCTCGTGCTCTTCCTCGTGTTCTCGCCGGTGATGTACGCCTACGAGCAGAGCGAGCTCAACAAGGCGTGGGGTGGCGAGGGCGGCCCGGTGCCCGCGCCCGACACGTACGAGGCGCCGTCGCTCCCGTCGGCCCCGCAGGCGCCGGTGGCCCCCTCGGCGCCCGCCACC
>DATMVO010000134.1:0-2321 GCA_035563115.1 Solirubrobacteraceae bacterium | reverse complement strand
GGCGGGCGGAACGCGGCGGCGGCGCTCGCGACCGGCGACGCGCTGCTCTTCCTCGACGACGACGCGATCCTGCGGCCGGGCGCGCTGGACGCGGCGGTGCGGGTGCTGGAGGCGGAGCCCGGCGTCGGCGCCGTGGCCTTCCGCATCGTCGACCCGCAGACGCGGCGGACCGCGCTCTGGCTCTACCCGCTCGACGTGCACACGTGGGAGGGCCGGCGGTTCGACGTGCCGACCTTCGTCGGCTGCGGCGGCCTCGTCCGGCGCGCGGTGTTCGAAGGGCTGGGCGGCTTCTGGGAGGGCTACCACCGGGAGGTCGAGGAGCTCGACCTGTGCTGGCGGATGCTGGGCGCCGGGTGGCGGATCCGGTACGAGCCGGACGCCGTGGTCGAGCATCCCGAGCGCGTCGCGCGGCGGCTCTACCGGTACGCGGTGCCGGCCAACGTCGTGCTCCCCTACCGCCTCCTCCCACCCGGGCTGGCGGCGCGGCAGGCGGCGGTGAAGGTGCCGCTCTTCGCGCTCCGCTCGCTGCGGTACCGGGAGGTCGGCGACTTCGCGGGCGGCCTGCGGCTCCTCCCCGCGATGCTCCGCCGCGCACGCCGCGAGCGGGCGCCCCTCGACGCCCGGACGGTCGCGTTCCTGCGCGCGCTCCACGCCCAGGAGGGGTGGCGCGGACGGGTGCAGTGGGCACTGCGGCGGCGGCCGCTGCCCGAGCTGCACCCGTCGCCCTGACTTAGGACGTCGGCGGGCGGTACGTCCCCGGCTGCGCGGGCTGGCCGAGATCGACCTCCATGTTGCGGCCGGTGTTGACGAACTGCATCCAGCCCTGGTCGATGGACTGCGTCAGCAGGCCCTTGACCCACGCGGCGGAGTTCGAGCTGCCGTTCTTGTAGTCGAACATCGTCTGGTGCGACGCCTGCTCGGCGAGGAAGACGAAGCCGCCGCCGGTGTAGTCGGTCATCGTCGCGCCGTGGAGCTGGAGCGTGCGCGCGAAGATCCGGGCGAGCATGTCGCCGTGCGCGGTGCCGTCGCCCTTGACCTGCGTGAAGACGTCGACCTTCGGGTCCACGCGCCAGATCCCGCCCATCGGGATGACGCCGCGGCCGTGGCCGCCGTAGTTCGGGTCGCCGCCGACGCCGTAGGACGAGACCTTGCCGCCGCCCGTGCCCATGAAGTCGGTCTTCGACGCCGGGTACTCCCACGTGTTGGGGGTGTGGCGGTAGGCCTCGTACGCGAGGACGTGCGGGATGTACGCCTGCGCGAAGTTCCCGGCCTGGTAGGCCTTGACCGCGTCGCGGATCTCCTTCTCCGTCACGTACGTGCCCCACAGCGGGACGCCCGCGGCGACGCCGCCCTGCCACTGCGTCGAGGTGCTGCCGAACGACGCCATCAGCTTCGCGGTGCGAGTGTCCGGGATCGCGCCGCCGTAGGCGTAGGAGATCGACGAGCCGATCTTCGCGCCGTAGAAGTCGGCGTAGGCGCCGGTCTCGGGCGACCAGAGCGCGATGTGGCCCTCGCCGTCCTCCGGGTCCAGGCAGCTCGCGGTCGGCCAGCCCTTCCCGTCGATGCCGGCGTTGAGGCGGGCGATCCCGCCGGTCGGCGTGACGAGCGGGCCCTTGCAGAGCAGGTCGCCTTCCGTGTCGCGGATCTCGCCGTTGCGGAAGACGAGGTAGAGCGAGGAGGACCAGTTGCGCTGCTCGATGCCGGTCGCGCTCTTGCTCATCCACACCTTGACCTCGTTGCGGCGCGCGACCTGCTCGGCGGCGGGGAGGAGCGGGGCGCCGGCGCTGAGCGGGGTGGTGAACGGGTTGCCCTTGGCGAACTCGATCACGGCCTTGACCGCGGTGCCGGGGGTCGGCGTCGGCGCGGGCGCGACGGGCTCCGGCTCCTGCACCGTCGGCTGGGCCGGCGGCGGCGTGGTGCCGGTGGCGCCGGCGACGCCGAGCACCTTCACCTCGTGGAGCGAGATGCCGTACTGCGTCCCTCGCGTGAGGCCGGTGATGCGGACGAACCGCGCGTCGCGGCGCGCGAAGGTGGTGGTGCGCTCGCCCGCGCCGCTCGCGGCGTCGTCGGCGGCGGCGGTCCAGGTCGTGCCGTCGGCGGAGGTCTGGACGCGGAACTTCGCGGCGTACGCGTACTCCCAGCTCGTCTTGACCTGCTGGACGTCCTGCTTGGTGCCGAGGTCGACCTGCCACCACTCGCCGTCGCGGTAGGCGGAGGACCAGCGGGTCGCCATCGAGCCGTCGTTGGCCTTGGCGGCGGCGCGGTCGGCGGCGTCGGCGCTCGACGCGCTCGCGGGCCGGCCCTGCGCCTTCTCGACCAGC
>DATMVO010000133.1:0-2316 GCA_035563115.1 Solirubrobacteraceae bacterium | reverse complement strand
GAGGAGCCGCGCGACGCGCTGTGGCTGCCGGCCGTGCTGGCGACGATGCACGTCGCCTGGGGCCTGGGCTTCCTCACGGGCTGCGTCCGGCTCGGCCCGCCCCTGCGGGCGCTGGCCGGCCTGGTCAGGCCGAAGCCGGCGCCGACTCGGCCGGAAGGCCCACCGGCGCGAGGATGAAGTCGACGCTCGAGGGCTCGGCCGTGTACTGCGGGTCGGCCACGAGCGTGCGCAGCGTCTCCAGCACGATGATCACGTTCATCGTGAAGGAGCGGTGCTTGATGTAGTACAGGTCGTGGGAGACCTTCCACGCCGAGCCCACCTCGGAGCCGGCGTAACCGCACCGCACCTGCGCCCAGCCGGTGAGGCCCGGCTTGATCAGGTGGCGGCGCTCGTAGAAGGGGATGACCTGCTCGAGCTGGTCGACGAAGCCGGGCTGCTCGGGCCGCGGGCCGACGATGCTCATCTCGCCGCGCAGGACGTTGACGATCTGCGGCAGCTCGTCCAGGTGCGTGCGGCGCAGCAGCCGGCCGATCGCGGTCACCCGCGCGTCGTCGGCCGACGCCCACTCCGAGCTGGCCTCCGGCCGCATCGTCCGCAGCTTGAGGATCGTGAACGGGCGCCCGCTCTCGCCGATCCGCACCTGGCGGAAGAGCACCGGGCCGCCGTCGCGGCGGATCAGCACGGCGAGGATCAGGAAGATCGGCAGCGCGGCGACGCCGGCCAGCAGCGCGAGGGCGATGTCGAGCGCGCGCATCGACGGGCTCTCCTCGTGCCGGTAGTTCGGGTGCAGGATGTACTGGAACCAGGCCGCGTTGATCTCGGCGACCGGCACGTGGCCGAAGGTCTCCTCGTAGAAGCTCGACAGCTCGCGCAGGCGGACCGGGAGGTGCAGGCAGCGCCCGACCTCCTCGAAGACGGTCATGCGCGGCGCCTCGCCCGTCATCAGCAGCAGGTCGATCCGGTGCTGCTCGACGATCCGCGGCACGGACTCGAGCGGGCCGAGCACTGGCACCTCGTGCGACGTGCTCGGGCCGGGCTCGGTCGTGATCCGGCCGACGACCTCGTACTCGCGCACGCCGGCGAGCGTGAGCTCGCGGTGCAGCGAGTCGGCGGTCCGCCCCGACCCGATGACCGCCACGCGGGTGATCCGCGGGCCGCCCGCGGCCCGCGTCGCCAGTCGGTCGCCCACCCAGCCGACGGCCGCGGCCAGGACCGCGGAGGCGAGCACGGCGGCGGCCAGCGCGTCGGCGGCGGCGTCCAGGTCGATGGCGCCCAGCAGGTCGAAGCCCAGCAGCAGGGAGGTCGTGACGATCGGGGCGAGCAGCAGCGTCAGGCGCCGGACGAGCGGCAGCAGGCGCGCGCGGCGCATGTCGGCGTCCGGCACGAACGCCCCGAGGAGGAAGACGAGGAACGCGATCGCCGCGTCGCCGGCGCTCAGCCCGCCGAGGGCGGTGAGGAGCCCCGTGCCGACGACGGGGCCGGAGAGGCGGACAGCGGCCCGCAGCGCCGGGGGGACGCGAACGGGGCCGTGCGGCTGGGTGTCAGGGGCGGAGACGACGTGCATGGTGCTGGGGCCGCGACGCGCGGCGGGCGGAGCTGCCATGGGGCGTTCGCCCCGCACGTCCTTCATCGACGCGGGAGGCAGGCGCTTGAATCGCTGTCGAGGGCGGTGATCGTCAGCCGGCACGGGAGAGGAGGGGCCTTCGAGCTCGTTCGGGCAGACGGCGGAGCCCCCGGGCCGCTGCCACAGTCGTCGCGTTCACTATGCCAGCCGCGAGGACGGCGGTGTGCAAACCGGGGTCCGCGTCCGCGAACCGGTCCTTGTAGTCCTCGCCGCCGAGGCCGAAACGGAAGCACCGCAGGCCGTCCTCGAACGCGCTCCGGAGGACGTGCGTGAGCAGGACGAAGCCGATGCTTGCTGCGTTCCAGGCCGGATCGCGGCCCAGCTGGTAGTACCACTCCGACCCCCCGGCACGGAAGCCGTAGTAGGCCGCGATCGGACATTCGTCCACCTCGGCTACCCAGAGGCGCAAGGACCCGTTATGCAGCGCGCGGCGCGCCACGTCGTGGTGGAAGGCGCGGCGGGCGCCGGCGAAGGCCCCGGTGGGGACCCCGTCGTGCGCCCAGCGGGCCTCGTGGAGGCGGATGACGGCGTCCAGATCGGCCTGGACGTCCTCGGGCCGCTCGGTGAGCCGGAAGGTCAGCGCGTGCTCGCGGACGAGCTTGCGCTCGAGGCGCCGCGCGCGGCCCCGGAAGTTCGAGCTCTTCCCCGCCAGCCACGCGTCCCACGTGCCGGTGACGTGCACGAGCGGCGTC
>DATMVO010000132.1:0-2046 GCA_035563115.1 Solirubrobacteraceae bacterium | reverse complement strand
CGCCGCCCGTCGGCAGCACCCCGCGCTTGAAGTCGCTGCGGGCCAGCGTGCCGTTCTTGACGTTCGCGCTGGTGATCGTGTTCCGCGCGATGTCCTTCCCGCGGATCTTCGACGCCGCGTAGGCACCGCCGGTGGAGACGGCGAAGAGGAGCGCGAGCGTCGCGACGACGTTCGCGTAGGTGAGGTGGAGGCGCAGACGGGAGAGCACGGGGCGGCATGATGCCGCCCCGGCGACGCCGCGTCACCCCTTGCGGGCGACGAGCACCGCGAAGCGGTGGTCCTGGAAGCGGCAGTCGACGTCGCTGAAGCCCGCGTCGCGGAGCCAGCCGAGCTGGTCCTCGACGGTCGCGCAGCGGTCGAAGCGCATCCGCTCCTCCGCTGCGTCCCACTCCGCGTCGTCGCTCCCCGCCGCGCGCGCCTGCGCCTCGTGCCAGGCGCGGTAGAGGGCGTCGAGGTGGGGCGTCGGGCCGGCGACCTGCTCGGCGTTGACGAAGGCGCCGCCGGGCTTGAGCTGCGCGTGCACGCGGGCGAAGAGGTCGCGCTTGCCGGCGTCGTCGAGGTGGTGGATGGCCAGGGCGGAGACGACGGCGCAGAAGGACGCCGGCTCGCCCGGGAGCGGGTCGGTCAGGTCGGCGGTGACGTACGCCGTGCGGTCGTCGCCGAGCTCCGCGCGCGCCTGGTCGAGCATCGCGGGCGCGCCGTCGAGGAGCGTCAGGTGCGCGTTCGGCCGCGCCGCGCGGACCATGCGGGAGAGCAGGCCGGTGCCGGCGCCGAGGTCGAGGACGGTCTTCGCCTTGGCCGGGACCGCGGCGACGGCGGTGCCGTAGAAGGCGTCGAAGGGCGGGATCAGCCGCCGGCGGGCGGCGTCGTAGGCCTCCGCCTGGGTGTCGAAGATGTCCGCTGCGTTCGTCATCGCGTACAAACGTATCTTAAGACGTACAGCGGTGCCAAGGACGCGGGCGCGTCAGATCCAGCCGTACCGCCGCGCGATCGCGACCGCCTCGTGCCGGTTGGCGGCGCCGAGCTTCGCCATCGCGTTCGAGAGGTAGTTGCGGACGGTGCCGGGCGAGAGCGCGGCGCGGTCGGCGATCTCGTCCACCGGCGCGCCGCTCGCGGCCAGCTCCAGCACGTCCGCCTCGCGCGGCGTGAGCGGGCTGTCGCCGGCGGCGATCGCCTCGGCCGCCAGCTCCGGATCGACGTGGCGCCCGCCCTCGTGCACGGTGCGGACCACCGCGGCGAGCGTCGCGGCCGACGTCGTCTTGGGCAGGAAGCCGCGCACCCCCGCGGCCAGCGCGCGCTTGAGGTGGCCGGGGCGGCCGTGGCTCGTGACGATCACGCAGCCGCACGTGGGCAGCTGCTCGGCGAGCCGCTCGGCCACGGCGATCCCGTCGAGCTCGGGCATCTGGAGGTCGAGCACCGCGACGTCGACCGCATGACTGACTGCCAGCGTCACCGCGTGGTCACCGCGCGCGGCCTCGGCGACGACCGACAGGTCCTCCTCCAGGTCGAGCATCTGCGCGAGCGCGGTGCGGATGAGGTGCTCGTCGTCGGCGAGCAGGACGCGGATCGGAGCGCTCACCGCTCAGCTCCCTCGCGGTCGGCGGCGGCGCTCAAGGGCCCGGTGCCCGGGATCCGCGCGGCGACCGCCCACCGGTCCGCGCCGTCGGGCCCGGCGGTCAGGGACGCGCCGAGCGGGGCGAGCCGCTCGCGCAGCCCGCGCAGGCCGGAGCCGTCGGCCGGACCCGCGCCGTCCGCCGCAGCCGCCCCGCTCGCGCCGTCGTTGACGATCCGCAGCTCCCCGCCGGCCCACACGATCTCCACCACCCCCGCGCGCGAGTGGCGCAGCACGTTCGTCACGCTCTCCCGCACGACCCACCCGGCCGCCTCGTGCCACGCGCGCGGCATCGCGTCCACGTCCAGCCGCACGTCGATCCCCGCCGAGCGCAGCAGCGAGCGCGCGCCCTCCAGCTCCTGCTCGACGTCGGTGGAGCGGTAGCCGCGCGCCAGCTCGCGCGCCTCGCGCAGCGCCTCGTGCGCCACCGCCCG
>DATMVO010000131.1:0-7385 GCA_035563115.1 Solirubrobacteraceae bacterium | reverse complement strand
GGGCGGCCCGGCTCCGCGCCGTCCTCGACGTCGTCGACCCCGAGCCCCTCCCGGACGGCCACCCCCTCTGGACCGCCCCCGGCGTCCTCGCCATCACGCCCCACCACGCCGGCGACAGCCCCCAGGCCGACGCCCGCGCCGCCCGCTTCGCCGCCGACCAGCTCGTCCGCTGCACGAAGGGCGAGCCGCTCCAGAACGTCGTGCTCGAAGCCGGGCGCTGAGCCCCACCGCCGCACAACGGTCAGGAACCTGGCGCGACCTTGACGGCTCCCGACCGGGCGGGGAGGCTCGCGCCCCATGGCGACCCCGCCGCCCCACGCGCATCCCTGGCCCGCCGACGCCCGGTGGAAGGAGATCGCCGCGTGCCGGCGCTGCGGGCTGCAGATGCTCGACGTCTTCGTCCGCAGCCCCGACTGGGTCGTCCGGCGGACCGAGCACATCCGCTTCCTCGACGACCGCACCGTCCGCCGCCAGGTGAGCATCGACTACGCGGTCCCCGAGGACGCCGTGCGGTTCACCGTGGGGCAGGACGGCGACGAGCGCCCGGTGCGGGTGCTGCCCCTCGCGGTGCTGCGCCGCAAGACGCTCGTCAGCTTCGACCTCGTCGACGAGGAGCACCGGCGGCTCCCGCTGCTCGGCCTGCGCGAGACGCAAGCGCTGACGCTCGCCATCCTCCGGGCGTGGGCGGAGCACCACCTGGACGGCGCGACGCTGGACGAGCCCACCGACCACTTCCTCGAGCAGTTCGTGCGCGGCGGGCAGAACCAGCTCGACAAGGCGCGCGCGACGTACGACGCGGCGAAGAAGCACCCGGAGGACGGGCAGCTCGGCCGCCTCGTGGCCTGCCCGCCGTTCGACGCCCTTCTCGACCGGTTCGGCGACACCTTCCTCCTCTTCACGGTCGACGACCACCCGGTCGGCCGCCGCCACATCGTGAAGTTCGCGTACGACGAGCAGCTGCGGCTGCGCTTCAGCCTCCCCGGCTTCGACGAGCAGCACCCGGCGAGCTACACGGAGGGCCGGCTGGTGCGCCACGGCAGCCCGCGTCCGATCCTCGCCAGCCTCGGCCTGATCGCCACGCCGGTGCGCTTCCCCGTCCCCGCCTGCGAGATGGCGCGCAGCTTCCACGTCGCGGTCCAGGCGCCGCCGGAGACGTCGATCGTGCGCGCCCAGCTGCTCGCCGGGCGGCCCAACTTCGACGACAAGCGCCCTTGGGGTGCGGACGCGGGGGACGGCTCGGAGTTCCCGCGCCGTCTGCGGCGCCCCTCGTTCGACCTCGTGCGCGGCCACTTCGCGTCCGTCGACCTGCACGTCACCGACGTGCCGAACGGCTCGCTCTCACGGGCGCAGGTCACGCTGCAGGCCGACGCGTCCGGGCTCCTCGGGACGACGTTCGTCTCCTGCGCGACGGCCGCCGCGGCGCTGGCGCTGACGGCGTTCCCCGATCGCGTCGACAGCGAGGGCGCATCGGCGGTGCTCATCGGCCTGACCGGCGCGCTGGTCGCGGCGCTCGCGCGTCCTGACCCGCACCGGATGGTCACCCGCCTGCTGCGCGGGGTGCGGCTCGTGGCGATGGCCGTCGCCGCGTGCTCGTTCTACGGCGCGCTGCGGTTCACGACGGGCGACGCACAGGAGCCGCTGGTCGACGCGTCCGCCTACGCCAGCATCGGGCTCACCGCCCTCGTGGCGGTGGCGTGGCTCAAGAGCGTCGGGAGCGGCCACCGGCAGGAGGAGTCGCCGTGGGAGCAGCACTGGCACCGGCCGACGAAGAACGCCACCAGGAGCCCGCGCCTGGAGCGGCGGCTCGAGCGCGCGAAGCACCCGTACGCCGTCGCCGTGCGGCGGCTGCGCTTCAACGCGCCGGCGGTCCGCGTCGCCTCATCGGAGGGATGGCGGGTGGGCTACCACTGGACGCTCGACTTCGAGCACGACGTCGAGCGCGCGCTCGCGGAGGGTCTGGGCCGCCCCGCGCGCAGCCCGCCCGACGGAGGGTGACGCGGCTCAGCCGCGGTGGACGGAGATCCAGGACTTGGTCAGCGGGCCGAGCTTCTCGGGGACCGCGGGGCCGAAGAGCGCCTCCAGCTCGCCGCGCTTCAGCAGCGAGATGTCCTCCCAGTCGCCCGCGACGCCGTAGCGCCAGTAGGGCTTGCGCACGCGCGGCGGGAGCCAGTGCGCGAAGGGGAGGAGCGCGTGGGGCTCGACCGGGAAGGAGTAGGCGGGCGTCTGGACCCACCAGCCGCGCGCGACACGGCGCACCTCGGCGGCGAACGCGGCCCGGCGGTCGGGCGGCACGTGCTCGATCACCGACGACGAGTACGCGAGGTCGAACTCCCCGTCCTCGAACGGCAGCCGCACGGTCGCGTCCGCCTGCACGAACGGCCCGGGGTAGTCGCCCGACCGGTCCGCGAGGTCGGTGCCGGTGATGTCCAGCGCCGGCTCCAGCGCCCGCAGACCGAGCGCGCCGCAGCCCACGTCGAGGATGCGGAACGACGCGTCGGCGCCCGTCAGCCGGCGGAACTGCTCGTGCCGGCGGGCACGCGCCCGGGCGGCCAGCCGCGACCCGAGCGCGCTGCGCAGCCCGGGCCGGGCGGTGCCGTAGACGTCCGTCAATCGCCGAGGAAGAGGTTCAGCAGCGAGATGAAGATGTTGAGGATCGAGACGAAGATCCCCGTCGCCAGCCACACCACGTCGTCCTCGGTTGCGTGCTTGCGCACGTAGTTGAAGTCGACCATGATCAGCAGCGCCGAGGCGCCGAGGATCAGCAGCGAGATGAACGGCGACAGCGCGCCGAGCCCGCCGAAGATCAGCGCGCCCAGCGACAGGACGACCGCGCCGAGCACGATGTAGCTCAGCGGCTTCATCCAGCCCGACAGGTCCTTGTCCAGGACGAAGCCGATCGCGCCCATGCCCAGGACGGTCAGCGCGGTGATGCCGATGGCGGAGGTCAGCGCGCCCGGGTCCACCTCGGACGCGTAGGCGATGACCGGGCCGAGCCCGAGGCCGATCAGCAGCGACAGGGCGAAGAGCCAGCCGATGCCCAGCGGACCACGGCGGACGGCGTCGACGAACCACGTGACGATCAGCATGCCCATGCCCGCGAAGGAGCAGGCGCGCGCTGCGCCCTCCTCGAGGTCGCGGCCGATCACCGACCCGAGGGCCGCGAAGCCGATCGCCACGGCGACCAGGAAGAGGACCATGCCGAGAACGCGCGACGTGCTGCGCGCGACCGGAACCTCGTAGGAGTACGTGCTCATGGGCGCAACAGTACCTGCGCGGACGGCGTCCAAACCCCGGATCGGACGTTCCGCCGAGAAACGGCTCAGTGCAGGAGGTCACGCCGCATCGCCTCGGCGACCGCGGCGGCCCGCTCGGAGACCCCGAGCTTCCCGTACAGCGACTGCAGATGGGTCTTCACCGTGGCGGGGGAGAGGTGCAGCCGGCCGCCGATGTCGGCGACGCTCAGCCCCTCCGCGACGAGCCGGATCACCTGCAGCTCGCGCTCGCTCAGCGGCGGCTCCTCCGCGCGCGACAGCGCCCGCAGCTGCCCCGACAGCGCCGACCCCGCCTCGGCCCCGAGCATCAGCTCCCCGCGCGCGACGCCCTCGATCGCGCGGATGATCTCGTCGCCGCCTGCGTCCTTGGAGAGGAAGCCGCTCCCGCCCGCCCCGAGCGCCTTGTGCACGAGGTGGCCGTCCGAGTAGGCGGAGATGAACAGCACGCGCGTCGCGCACCCCTCGCGCGCGAGATGCTTGGCGACCTGCGGGCCGTCCAGGCCGGGCATGCGGATGTCGAGCACCGCGACGTCGGGCGCGAGGTCGAGGATCGTGCTCAGCGCGCTGCGCCCGTCCTGCGCCTCGCCCACCAGCTCCAGCCCGTCCGCGGCGCGGACGGTGTCGGCCAGCGCCGCGCGGAAGAGCGGGTGGTCGTCGGCGACGAAGACGGTCGTCACGCGGCCCGCTCCGACGCCCGCTCGTGCTCGGCCGGCAGCCACGCCTCGACGGTCGTCCCCTCGCCCGGTGCGGAGGTGATCGTGCACCAGCCGCCGGCCATCTCGGCGCGGTAGCGCATCGTCGCGACGCCCAGGTGGCCGTCCGGCAGCCGCTCGAACCGCTCCGGCTCCGCCCCGACGCCGTCGTCGCGCACCTCCAGCAGCACGCCGTTGCCCGCCCAGCAGACCCGCGTCTGGACCGTCTTCGCGCGCGCGTGCTTGTACGCGTTCATCAAGGCCTCTTGGGCGATCCTATACACGAGCATGCGGGTCTCGACGGTGGGCTGGGGGAGAAGCCGGTCCTCCAGCCGGAAGTCGAACCCGGCCTCCTCCGCCAGCGGCGCGACGGTGCGCTCCAGCGCGGGCCCGATGCCGCTCTCCAGCTCGGGCGGCGCGACGCTGAACAGCAGCCGGCGCAGCCGCGCGGTGGCCTCGCGGACGTCGCGGCGCAGCGCGTCGAGCGCCACGGGGGAGCCGTCGCGCGCCTGCATCGCCGCGCGCTCCAGCCGCAGGCCGACGGCGCTCATCACCTGCACCGAGTCGTCGTGGATGTCCGCCGCGATCCGCTGGCGCTCGAGCTCCTGCGACTCGACGATGCCGGCGAGCAGGCGGTCGCGGTGCGCGTTCGCCCGCTCCAGCGCGTCGAGGCTCTCGCGCAGCGCCACCTCGTAGCGCTCCTGATCGGTGCGGTCGAGCATCGTCACCACCGCGCCGGCGGGCCCGCCCTCCTCGCGCAGCGGCGCGACCGTCACCTCCACCACCAGCCGCCGGCACAGGCGCAGCCGGTCGATCCGCCGCGTCTCGCCGTCCTCGAGCGTCGCGCCGAGCATCTCGACCGCCTCCGCGGGCGGGGCGGGCGGGCCGTGCAGCGCGTTGCGCCCGACGAGCTCATCGACGGTGAGGTCGACCATCCGCGCCGCCGCCTCGTTGGCGGTCGTGACCGTGCCGTCCGCGGCGATGCCGACGATCCCCTCCTCGATCGACTCCAGGATCAGCTCGAGCTGGCGGACGACGCGCCGCACCTCCGCCTCGGCCTGCTGGCGCTCGGTGACGTCGTGGATCGTGCCGACGAGCGTCACCGGCCGGCCGTGCTCGTCGCACACGACATGGCCCTGCGCCTGGATGACGCGCACGTCGCCCGCGCCGCGCTGGACGCGGTAGACGGTGGCGAACGGGCGCAGCTCGGTGACGGCCTGCTCCAGCTCGGCGCGCACCGCCTCCCGGTCTTCCGGGAGGATCGACTCGAGCGCCTCGTCGAGCGTCATCGTCTCCCGCTGCGTCAGGCCGAAGAGGCGGAACATCTCGTCGCTCCACCGCGCACGGCCGGTGTGGAGATCGAGCTCGAACGAGCCGGTGCGGCCGGTCCGCTCCACCGTCGCCAGACGCTCGTGGAGGGTCGGGACGGTGGGGTGCAGGCCGTCGCGGTCGCCCGCGCGGCGGAGCATGACGCCGACACCGCCGTCCCCGTCGAGCGGCACGATCTCGCCGGCGAGCGCGACGATCCGGCCCTCCAGCGCGTCGGTGACGATCTCCTGGAACTGGACCGTGCGCCCGCGCTCGCGGGCGAGCGCGTCGCGCGCCTGACGGCCCGCGGCGGCGAACGGGTCGACGAGGTCGGCGTCCGTCGCGCCGAGGACGACGGCGGGCGCGACGCGGTGGATGGCGGCGAACGCGTCGTTCGCCCAGCGGTACCGGCCCGTCGCGTCCTTGAACGCCATGCCGGTCGCGGCCCGTTCGAGCATGGCCCGCAGCGCTGCGCTCTCGTCCGGCTCCCCCAAGGCGATCTGGCGGCGTGCCTGCCCGGAACCCGGCGCCCGCTAACCGGGTGGGAGGTCTGCGCCGCTCGTACACTGAGGGGCAATGGCTTCCCAGCGGCAGATCGACGTAGGCGGCGTCAAGATCGGCGGCGGCGCGCCGGTCGCGGTCCAGACGATGACCAAGACCGAGACGGCGAACCTCGACGCCACGATGCGGCAGATCCGCACCGTCGCGGAAGCCGGGGCGGACCTCGTGCGGTGCGCGGTGCCGCGCGAGCAGGACGTCGAGGCGCTGAAGACGATCGTGCGCGAGTCGCCGATCCCGATCATCGCCGACATCCACTTCAACCACACCCTCGCGCTGAAGGCGCTGGACGCGGGCGCGCACTGCATCCGCATCAACCCGGGGAACATCGGCGGGCCGGAGAAGGTCGCCGAGGTCGTGGCGAAGGCCAAGCAGCTCGGGACGCCGATCCGCATCGGCGTGAACTCCGGCTCGCTGCCCAAGCACCTGCGTGACCTGGAGTTCTCCGACCCGGTCGAGGCGCTCGTGGTCGCCGCGGTCGAGACGGTGGAGCTGATGGAGTCGTTCGACTTCGACAACTTCAAGATCTCCATGAAGTCCACGTCGGTGCCGAACACGATCGCGTCGAACCGCGCGCTGGCGCAGCGGATCCCGTACCCCATTCATCTCGGCGTGACCGAGGCGGGGACGAAGTGGTCGGGCTCGCTCAAGAGCGCCGTCGGCTTGGGCACGCTGCTCGCCGACGGCATCGGCGACACGATCCGCATCTCGCTCTCCACCTTCCACGCGGAGGAGGAGGTCAAGGTCGGCTGGGAGATCCTCAAGGCGCTCAAGCTGCGCGAGCGCGGCCCGGTCCTGATCGCGTGCCCGACGTGCGGGCGGCTCCAGTTCGACATGGACTCCGTCGTGAGCGAGGTCGAGCGCCGGCTGGCCGAGTACGCCGACCCGATCGAGGTCTCCGTGCTGGGCTGCGCCGTCAACGGCATCGGCGAGGCGCGCCACGCGGACTTCGGCATCACCGGCGCCAAGGACGCGGGGATGATCTTCTCCAAGGGCGAGCCGCTCAAGAAGGTGCCGACCGAGCACCTCGTGGACGAGCTCTTCGCGGAGATCGACAAGTTCTACGCGCAGGGCAAGAAGCTCGTCGTCGACTCCGCCAAGTCCGCGGAGGCCGCCGCGTGGCTCCAGGAGAACGAGGATGCGGAGGCGATGACGCCCGAGCGCCTGGCCGCGCAGGAGAAGGAGAAGGCGCGCCTCGAAGCCGAGGCCGCCGCCACGCGCGACGCCGAGTCCCCGGTCGCCGGGCGCCGCTTCTCGCGCGCCTGACCGCGCGCCGGGGGAGCTAGGGTCGGGGGATGGACCTGAACGCAGGAACGCTCGTCACGGTGGCCGAGGAAGGTCGCCCGCAGCTCGACGGGATCGTGTTCGACCTTCCGAGCGCGTCGAAGGCGATCGTCGCGGTCATCGACCGCAAGCGCGGGCCGGTCCTGCGCACGGTGGACCGCGGCGTGCTCGGCGAGCGCGAGGAGGAGGGCGCGGACGACCGCGCGCTCAAGCTCCTCATCCGGCGGACCGCGCCGGCGATGCGCGGCGGCGCGCGTGGTGGCGCCGGCGG
>DATMVO010000130.1:0-2654 GCA_035563115.1 Solirubrobacteraceae bacterium | reverse complement strand
GTGCCCTCCTTGAGGGTCTCGATCCGGCGGATGTCGAGCCGCTGCGACGAGTAGAACTTCAGCGCGCGACCGCCCGGCTGCGTCTCCGGCGAGCCGAACATGACGCCGACCTTCTCGCGGATCTGGTTCGTGAAGATGCAGAGCGTCTGCGTGCGGTTCAGGTTGCCGGCGAGCTTGCGCATCGCCTGCGACATCATCCGCGCCTGCAGGCCGACGGTCGTGTCGCCCATCTGGCCCTCGAGCTCGGCGCGCGGCGTCAGCGCGGCGACCGAGTCGACGCAGACCACATCGACGGCGCTCGAGCGGACGAGCATGTCCGCGATCTCCAGCGCCTGCTCGCCGTAGTCGGGCTGCGAGACGAGCAGCTCGTCGATGTCGACGCCGATGCGCTGGGCGTACAGCGGGTCCATCGCGTGCTCGGCGTCGATGAACGCGCACACGCCGCCCATCTTCTGCGCCTCGGCGAGGATGTGGTACATCAGCGTCGTCTTTCCGGACGACTCCGGCCCGAAGACCTCGACGATGCGCCCACGCGGCACGCCGCCGATCCCCAGCGCCAGGTCCAGCGACAGCGCGCCGGTCGGGATCGCGGACACCTTCACGCGAGCCTCCGGGTCGCCCATGCGCATGACCGACCCCTTGCCGAACTGGCGGTCGATCTGCGACAGCGCGCCCTGGAGGGCGGCGTTGCGGGCCTTCGCGGCCTTCTCCTGCTCGTTTGCGGACATGGTTCTCTCTCGGCCTCTCTCTGAGCGCGTGCTGACGGAACTATGGGATCCCGGTCGGACGGAACGGGGGAACGCCTGTTCGTCCCGCACCGCCACGCGACAACCTAGGGACCGAAAAGCTGCGCAACTGCACACCTTCGCAACGGTGTTCACGCACCTTTGTCGAAATGCACGCCATGGCCCCCCGCCGGTCCTCCCTCGCCGTCCGCCTCGCCGGCATGCTCGTCGCCATGATGGCGCCGCTCGTCGTGCTGGGCGTCGTCGGCGTCCTCGTCCCCGAGCAGCGCGTGGACGGCTTCGTCCTCCTCGGGCTGCTGACCGCCAGCTGCCTCACCGCGGGGCTGCTCGCGCACCGCCTGCACCGCCACATCATCGCCCCGCTCGACGACCTCATCGCGGCCGCCCGGCGCGTCGGCGGCGACGACCTCGCCACGCCGCTCACGGTCCGCGGCGACGACGAGCTCAGCCAGGTCGCCGCCGCGTTCAACGCGATGATGGAGCGGCTCAACGACAGCCGCTCCGAGCTCGTCCACCAGGCGTTCCACGACGCGCTCACCGGCCTGCCGAACCGCGAGCTCTTCCAGGACCGCACGCAACACGCGCTCGCGCGCGCGCAAGCCACGCGCGGGAACCCGGACGAGGCCGGCATCGCGGTCCTCTTCCTGGACCTCGACGACTTCAAGGCCGTCAACGACGGCCTCGGCCACGCCGCGGGCGACCGGCTCCTCACGACGGTCGCCCAGCGCCTCCGCAACGCGCTGCGGGCCGGCGACACGATCGCCCGCCTCGGCGGCGACGAGTTCGCCGTGCTGCTGGAGGACGTCCCGGACACCGCCCACGCGCAGGCCACCGCCGTCCGGCTGCTCGACGCGCTCAGCCTCCCCATCGCACTCGGCGACCACCACGCGACCGTCGGCGCCTCGATCGGCGTCGCGCTCTCCACCGGCGAGGGCGAGTCGGCGGGCCGCCTGCTGCGCAACGCGGACGTGGCGATGTACGCCGCCAAGACCGCTGGCCGCGGCTGCCACCGGATCTTCGAGGAGGGCATGTACGACCGCGCGCTCGGGCGGATGGTCGCCGTCGAGGAGCTGCGGACGGCGCTGCGCCGCGGCGACTTCCGGCTCGCCTACCAGCCGATGCACGACCTGGAGAGCGGGCGCGTCGTCGCGGTCGAGGCGCTGCTGCGCTGGGACCACCCCGACCACGGCGTCATCGCGCCGAACGACTTCATCCCGCTCGCCGAGGACAGCGGGCTCATCGTGCCGATCGGCCGCTGGGTGATCCAGGAGGCGTGCCGCGAGGCGTCGCACCTGCAGCGGCTTCCGGGCGCGTCGCCGGAGCTCACCGTGAGCGTCAACCTCTCGCCGCGCCAGCTCGAGGACCCGACGCTGGTGGACGACGTCGCGCGCGCGCTCGCGGAGTCCGGCATCGCGCCGTCGACGCTCGTGCTGGAGCTGACCGAGAGCGAGCTGACCGCCGACCTGGCCGCCGCCGCGCCGCTCCTCTTCCGCCTCAAGGCGCTGGGCGTGCGGCTGGCGCTGGACGACATCGGCACGGGCTACAGCCGCTGGAGCTACCTGCGCTCGTTCCCCGTCGACATCCTCAAGCTCGACCGCGAGCTGATCGCCTCCGACGACAGCGCCGACGCGCGGCTCACGCGCGCGCTGCTGGGGCTCGGGCGCGAGCTGGAGCTGGCGACGGTGGCGGAGGGGATCGAGCGGCCCGAGCAGCTCGACGAGCTGCGCCGGATGGGCTGCGACATCGGCCAGGGCTACCTCTTCGCGCGGCCGATGGACGCGTCGCAGCTGGCGTGGGAGCTGGCCTCAGCGGGCGACGAGCTGGACGCCGAGCGCTTCGACGCGCTGCACCCCGTCGCCGGCCCGCCCATCGAGGCGTAGGACGACGCGGCGGAGCGTCCCCCGGCGC
>DATMVO010000129.1:0-9836 GCA_035563115.1 Solirubrobacteraceae bacterium | reverse complement strand
CACTCCCACTCCCCACTCCCACTCCCACTCACGAGGCAATCGGATGCTCAATCGTCGCAAGTTTCTCGGAATCACCGCCGGCGCGGGCGCCGCGATGGCGCTGTGGTCGATGGGCGCCAACCAGTCCACGGTCGGCACGCTGAAGAACCGCGCGCTCATCAACCTCTGCCTGGCGACGGGGAACCTCGGGCGACCGGGGGCCGGGCCGTTCTCCCTGACGGGCCAGCCGAACGCGATGGGCGGCCGGGAGACGGGCGGGCTCGCGCACCTGCTCCCCGGCTACCGCAAGGTCGTCTCGGCCGAGGACCGGGCGGAGATGGAGGCGCACTGGGGCCTCGCCGCCGGAACGCTTTCCGCTTCGCCCGGATTGACCGCGACGGAGCTGGTCGACGGGCTGCTGGATGGCCGGGTGCGGGCCGTGCTCGTCGCGGCGACGAACCCGATCGTGTCGCTGCCGGACGGCGGGCGGGTACGGGAGGCGTTCGAGCGGGCGGAGCTGGTGGTGGTGCAGGACGCGCACCACCCGACGGAGACGTCCGCGCTCGCGCACGCGGTGCTGCCGGCGGCGGCGTGGCCGGAGAAGGAGGGGTCGATGACGTCGTCGGAGCGGCGCGTCGGGCTCGTCCGCAAGCTCCTCGACCCGCCCGGCTCCGCGCGGCCGGACTGGCAGATCTACGCGGGGCTCGCGCGGGCGCTGGGATTCGGCGAGGCGTTCGCGTGGTCGAGCGCCGCCGAGGTCTACGACGAGTGGGCGGCGTGCACTGCGGGGCGCCTCTGCGACGTCACCGGCGTGTCGCACGAGCGGCTGCGCCGCGAAGGGTCGGTGCAGTGGCCGGCGCCCGCGTCCCCGTTCGGTGACGACGACGGGCGCGAGCGTTCGACCGCGCCGGTGCGGCTGTACGAGGACCTGCGCCCGCCGACGCCGGACCGGCGCTCGCACTTCGCCCCGACGCCCCACGCCGACGTCGCCGACCCGCCCGACGCCGACCACCCGCTGCTGCTGACGACGGGGCGGCTCGCGGACCAGTGGCACACGATGTCGCGGACCGGCAAGTCGCGGGCGCTCCGCGCGGCGGCGGGGGTGCCGACGGTGACGCTCCATCCCGACGACGCGGCGGCGGCCGGTGTACGCGCGGGCGATCAGGTGCGCCTCGCGTCCCGGCGCGGCCACGTGCGCGTCGAGGCAGTGCTCGACGAGACCATCGCGCGCGGCGTGGCGTTCACGCCCTTCCACTTCGGTGCCCTCCACGCGCCCGCGGGCGCGGGCCAGACCAACGCGCTCGCCCATGCGTCCGTCGATCCCGTCTCGAAGCAGCCGGAGTTGAAGGCGATCGCGGTCTCCGTGCAACGCGCGACGCCTTTGGTACCCATGCGGTACCGAAAGCGTCGTGAGATGCGGCGGCTGGCTGTCGTCGGGACCGGGATGGCGGGGCTGGGTGTGGTCGAGAGCGTGTTGGAACGCGATCGGGGCTGGCGGGTGACGATGCTCGGCGAGGAGCCAGGGCCGGTCTACAACCGGATCCTGCTGTCGAAGCTGCTGGCGGGCGAGTGCGGGCCGGGCGAGCTGGAGGTCAAGCCGCTCGGGTGGTACGCGGACCGCGGCGTCGACCTGCGCGGCGGCTCGCCCGCGACCGCGATCGACACGGAGCGGCGCGTGGTCACCGACGTGAGCGGCACCGAGCACCCGTACGACGCTCTCGCGATCTGCACCGGCTCGCGCCCGTTCGTCCCGCCGATGCCCGGCGCGGACCTCCCCCACGTCTCCGTCTTCCGCACCCGCGCGGACGTCGCCGCGCTCACCGGGACGCCGGTCGCGGGGCGCCGCGCGGTGGTGCTCGGCGGCGGGCTGCTCGGGCTGGAGGCGGCGGCGGGGCTCCAAGCGCGCGGCGCGCGGGTGACCGTGGTGGAGCCGGCGCCGCGGCTGATGGGCCGCCAGCTCGACGCGACGGCCGCGCGGATCCTCGAGCGCGCGCTTCGCGGACGCGGGATGAGCGTGGTCACCGGCGTGCTGCCGCAGGCGATCGAGCCGGACCGCGTGCGGCTCGTGGACGGCGCGGAGGTGGAGAGCGAGCTCGTGGTGGTCGCCGCCGGGGTGCGGCCGGAAGTGGGGTTGGCGAAGGGTGCGGGGCTGCGCGTCGAGCGCGGGATCGTCGTCGACGACACCCTCCGCGCCACCGCGCCGGACGTCTTCGCCGTCGGTGAGTGCGCCGAGCACCGCGGGACGGTCTACGGCCTCTGGGCGCCGCTGGCCGAGCAGGCGCGGGTCGCGGGGGCGACGATCGCCGGCGATCCCGCCGCGTTCCGCCCGCAGACCACCGCGACCGTGCTGAAGGTCGGCGGGCTCGACGTCTACGCGGGCGGCGTCGCGGAGGCGGACGAGGACGCGGGCCAGGACGAGCTCGTCACCCGCGACACGCGCACCGGCGTCTACCGCAAGCTCGTGCTCGACGGCGACCGCCTGGCGGGCGCGCTCCTCATCGGCGACGTCACCGACGCGCGCCGCTGCACGACCGCGCTGAAGTCCGGCGAGGCCGCCGACCCGGCGCTGCTCGCCGGGCCGAGCGCGGGCGGCGCGTCGGAGCCAGCGCAGCTCGACCCCGACGCCACCGTCTGCTCCTGCAACGCCGTCTCCGCCCGCGAGATCGACCAGGCGATTACCGCCGGCGGGCTCACGACGCTCGCCCAGGTCGCCAACGCCACCCGCGCCTCGACCGGCTGCGGCGGGTGCGCGGGCGAGGTCCGTGCGCTGATCGAAAGCCACCGTTCACCGTCCCGAAACAGAACCGAACACGACGGGAAACCCGCTCCCGCGACGATCGCACCATGACGATCACGGAGAACCGAAACGGCGCGCGGGGCGTCGTCGTCGTGGGCGGCGGGATCGCCGGCCTGGCGGTCTGCGAGGCGCTCCGCGAACGCGACACGCTCACGCCGATCACCCTCGTCTGCGCCGAGCCGCGGTTGCCCTACGACCGCGTCCGGCTCTCCGAGATCCTGGTGAGCGGCGCGACGTGCGAGTCGCTCGAGCTGCGCCCGCAGGAGTGGTTCGCCGACCACCACGTCACGCCGCTCCTCGGCCGCCGCGTCCACACCGTGGACGCGGATGCGCACACCGCGACGCTCGACGACGGCACGCAGCTCGCCTACACGCAGCTCGTCCTCGCGACCGGCTCGAACCCGCTCCTCCCGCCCATCCCGGGCATCGATCTCGACCACGTCCACCCGTTCCGCGGCCCCGAGGACTGCGACGCGATCCGGGAGGCTGCCGCGCGCATCGGCAGCACCGGTCGCGCCGCGGTCATCGGCGGCGGCCTGCTCGGGCTGGAGGCCGCGCGCGGGATCGCGTCGCAGGGCTGCCCGGTCACGGTCGTCCACCTCACGGACCGGCTGATGGAGCGCCAGCTCGACGGGGGCTCGGCCGGGATGCTCCAGGACGCGCTGGCGGACACCGACGTCCAGCTCAACCGCTCCACGCGCGAGATCACCACGCAGGGGCTCACGTTCGCCGACGGCGACACGCTCGACGCGCAGCTCGTCGTCGTCTCCATCGGCATCAAGTCGGAGACCACCCTCGGCCGCGCCGCGGGGTGCGAGACGAACCGCGGCATCGTCGTGGACGACGCGCTCCGCACGAACCTCCCCGACGTCTACGCCGTCGGCGAGTGCGCCGAGCACCGCGGCATGGTCTGGGGCCTCGTCGCACCGATCCTCGAGCAGGCCCGCGCGTGCGCCGCCGCCATCGCGGGCGACCTGACCGCCGCCTACGAGGGCTCGATCCCCGCCACGAAGCTGAAGGTCGCGGGCATCGACCTCTACACGGTCGGCGACGCCGAGGGCGACGCGCAGGCCGTCACCGCCGACGCGACGACCGGGGTCTACCGCAAGCTCGTCCTCAAGGAAGGCCGGGCGGCGGGCGCGATCCTCCTCGGCGACCTGCGCGGCTCCGAGGCGCTGGCGACGATGGTGCGCAAGCGGGCCGAGGTCCCCGACCCGCTCGACGCCCTCGTCGCCAGCCTCGAGGCCGGCCCGGCCGAGATGGCCGACGACACGCAGGTCTGCAACTGCAACGGCGTCTGCAAGGGCGACATCATGCGCGCCGTCACCGACGAGGGCGCCGCCACCCCGCGCGAGGCGATGGCGATGACCCGTGCCGGCATGGGCTGCGGCTCGTGCAAGCCGCTCGTCATCGACATCGTCCAGCTCGCGGCGGGCGGCGAGGTCGTCGACGAGCCCGCGTACCTGTGCCCGTGCAAGAAGCAGACGCGCGAGCAGCTCGCCGACGAGATCCGCGCGAACGGCTACGAGAGCGTCAGCCAGGTGAGCGAGGCGTGCGGCACCGGCCGCGACTGCGGCGCCTGCAAGCCCGCGCTCGCCTACCTCGTGTCCGAAGTCAACGCCAACCGCCACCGCGAGGAGCGCCACGCGCGGTACATCAACGACCGCGTCCACGGCAACATCCAGAAGGACGGCACGTTCTCCGTCGTCCCGCGGATGGCCGGCGGGGTCACGACGCCGTCCGAGCTGCGCCGCATCGCCGACGTCGCGGAGAAGTACGAGATCCCGCTCGTGAAGGTCACCGGCGGCCAGCGGATCGATCTCCTCGGCGTGTCGAAGGAGGACCTGCCGAAGGTCTGGGAGGGCCTCGGGATGCCCTCCGGCTACGCCTACGCCAAGGCGGTCCGCACCGTGAAGACGTGCGTCGGCGCGGACTTCTGCCGGTTCGGCCTGGCCGACTCGATGGGCCTCGGCGTCGAGATCGAGAAGGCGTGGGAGGGCCTGCACACGCCCGCGAAGGTCAAGGGCGGCGTGTCGGGCTGCGCGCGCAACTGCGCCGAGGCGACGATCAAGGACATCGGCCTCGTGGCGGTCGGCGACGACCGGTGGCAGGTGCGGGTCGGCGGCGCGGCGGGCGGCAACGTGCGGGAGGCCGACGTCCTCTGCACGGTCGACTCGCGCAAGGAGGCGCTGCGCGTCTGCACGACGTTCCTCCAGCTCTACCGCGAGGAGGCGGAGTACAAGGAGCGCACCTACGACTGGGTGCCGAAGGTCGGCCTCGACTACATCCGCGCGCGGGTGCTGGAGGACGAGGCGTCGGCCGAGGCGCTGCGCGAGCGGTTCCGCCTGGCCAAGGCCGCCACCGTCGACCCGTGGCTCGAGCGCGCCGAGCCGTACCACCCGAACCAGTTCACCGACCTGGCCGAGCCGGGCGACGCGATGCGCGAGCTCGACGTCGTCGGCCCGCCCGCCACCGGAGGCCGCTGACATGACGCCGACCACGCTCCAGCCCGCGCTCACCTTCGCCTGCCACGCCGGCGACGTCCCGTCCGGCGAGGGCCGCGCGGTGACGATCGACGGGCGCCGGATCGCGATCTTCCGCACCGCCGCGGGGTGGTTCGCGATCGACCAGGCGTGCCCGCACGCGGGCGGCCCGCTCGCGGACGGGATCGCCGCCGATTGCTCGGTCATCTGCCCGCTCCACGAGCGCCGGTTCGCGCTCGACACCGGCGCGCCGATCGGCCACGACGGGCCGGCGGTCGCCGCGCATCGGGTCGAGGTCCGCGACGACGGACGCGTGTTCGTCGAGCTCGCGCCCGTCGTGGAGCTGCCGGCCGCCGCCTGACCCCGCGCAACCCTCGGCGCGCGCGGACGTTCTTGCGCGTGCCATGGGTCCTCTCCGCCGCACCGCCCGGCTCGCCGTCGCCGGCGGGCTGCTCGCCACCACGCCCGCCGCCGCGACCGTCACGCCGCTGGCCACCACCGACGCGCCGACGCCCGTCAGCGCGTCTGGCTCGGTCGCCGTCTTCTCGCTCCACGACGCCTCCGGCTTCCGCCTGGCGGTGTCGGAGAACGGGGCCGCGCCGCGCGTGCTGCCGGTGGCGCCGCGGACCGTCCCGTTCGACGCCGACATCGGCCCGGACGGCACGGGCGGCCTCGCGCTCGTCTACTCGCGCTGCGCGCAGGACCCCGACGCGAACGGCGCGGGTGCGCGCGGCTGCGACCTGTACCGGTTCCGGCTGAAGACCGGGCTCGAGCAGCGGATCGCGTCGGCCGGGAGCGCGGGGACGTCCGAGCGGGAGCCGGCAATCAGCGGGCGCACGATCGTCTTCGCCCAGACGCGCGACGGCGCGCCCGATGCCGCGCCGAAGGTGCTGCTGCGCGATGTCACGTGGCAGCGCTCGCGCGCGTCGAAGCCGCTGCCCGGCGTCCCGACACGCCGCTGCGGGCCGTCCGCGGTGCGCGGCGAGCAGGTGTGCCGGACGACGCGCCGGCGTCAGGTGACGTCGCTCGACCTCTCCAACAGGCATGTCGCGCTCGCCGTCGCGTACGACGCGGGGGCCGACTCGCCCGACAGCGAGATCCGGCTCGACACCCGCGACGGGCGCCAGGCGCGATCGATCGCGCACGTCTCCCCCGGCATCTCCGGCCAGCGGCTGATCGGCCCGTCGCTGGAGGGCGACCGACTCCACTGGGCGCGCACGTGCGGCGGCGACCAGAGCGGCTGCCCGGCGACGAGCTCCGGCGCCTTCCGCTACCGGCTGGGGACCGGCCGGTACGAGCTGGCGGGCTTCACCCGGCGGCTCACCGGCTTCGCGGCCACCGGCGCACGGCGCGCGTACGAGGTCCGCGCGCCCGAGATGCCGGGCGGCTACTGCGGCAACTCGCTGCCGGAGCCGCGCGCCGTCTGCCAGGTCGTGGTCGACGACGCGCTGCCCTCCTTCCGGCCGGTCAAGGCGCCCCTG
This sequence comes from Solirubrobacteraceae bacterium, assembly GCA_035563115.1. Lineage (GTDB taxonomy): Bacteria > Actinomycetota > Thermoleophilia > Solirubrobacterales > Solirubrobacteraceae > CADCVT01. The sequence goes on along the minus strand of DATMVO010000129.1, from coordinate 3,096 downwards.
TAAGCCTCCCTGAGCGAGCGATCCCGGATGCCTGGCGCGGCGGGACGATCGCCGAGTAGGCCGTCAGGCCGGTAGGCGTCGTCGCGTCGCGTCAAGCGCCGGCAGGGCCGCTCAGGACCGGGACTGGGAGGCGTCCGGCGACGCCTCCCAGAAGTCGTCGATCTTCGTCGCGTCCTGGCGGTCGATCTTCGGCGAGATCGCCCACAGCTCGACGGGCTCGTCGCCCTCGTTGCGGTGCGAGCGCGGGGTCTTCGGCGCCACGCGCGCGACCGACCCCGCCTCGACCTTCCGGATCTCGTCGCCGAACCGCATCGTGAGCGTCCCGCGCGCGACGAGGTAGCTCCTCGATCTCGTCGTGGAAGTGCCCGGTGCCCTGCTCGAAGTCCGAGTGCGGCGGGATCCGGATGCAGGTGATCGCCACCTGCTCGCAGCCCAGCTCGGGCGTCAGCCGGCGGAACTCGCCCGGGGTGGACGAGCCGGCGTAGTGGTCCTCGACGTCGTCCGCGCGGACGACGGTGTAGTCATCGGAAGCCATCGGACCACGCCTACCCCGGAACGCGGCCGGGGAGCGCGGCGGCTCAGGCGCAGGCGGCGCGGCGCTCGGCCTTGGCCGCGTACATCGCGGCGTCGGCGCGGGTGAGGGCGGTGCCGGCGTCGTCGTCGGCGGAGGCGAGGGCGGTGCCGATGGAGGCGCCGAGCGGGCCGCCGGCGCAGGCGCCGGTGGTGAGCGGGGCGTCGAGCGCGCGCTGCAGCCGCGCGAGCAGCACCGGCGCGGTGTCGGCGGAGGGCAGCTCGGCGACGAACGCGAACTCGTCCCCGCCGATCCGCGCGACGGTGTCCTCGGCACGCAGCGTCTCCTGCATCCGGCGCGCGACCGCGACGAGTACCTCGTCGCCCGCGTCGTGGCCGTAGCGGTCGTTGATCTGCTTGAAGCGGTCGACGTCCACGAGCCCGACGAGCACCTCGCCGCCGTGGCGGCGCCGGCGCGCGAGCGCCTGCATCAGCCGGTCGGAGAGCACGACGCGGTTGACCGCGCCGGTGAGCACGTCGCGGGTCGCGTGGTCGCCCAGCTCGAGCGCCAGGCGCTTGAGCTCGACCTGCATCGCGACCTGGTCGGCCAGGTCCTCCAGCCGCTCGACCTGCTCGCCCGACAGGTGCCGCTCCACCGTGTCCCACGAGCAGAGCGAGCCGACGACCGTCCCGCCGACCGTGCGCAGCGGCACCGAGGCGTAGAAGCGGACGGGCGCGTCGCCACGGATGAACGACGTGTAGCCGAACCGTGGGTCCTGCGTGGCGTCCACGCACACGATCCGCTCCTGCCCGTCGACCACCAGCCGGCACATCGAGTCCTCGGCCGGGTGCGGCCCGAGCGGCGCGCCGACCGCGGCGATCCGGTGCTGGAAGTGCTCGTCGAAGACGTGCACCGCGGCGGCGGACGCGGCGGTGACGTACGACGCGAGGCGGACGGTGGCGGTCAGGGACGGGTCGCCGGGACGGTCGAGCGCGCCCAGGCGCGAGAGCGCGTCGACGCGGCGCGCGACGCTCGGAGGGGCCGGGGTGAGAGGGGCGGGCACGGTCCGGTCATCGGCGCGGGCGTTGTCCGTTTCGAACCCGGCTGCGACATCCGTCCACCCGGTCGGCGCGCCGCCGCTGGCGTCAGACCGCGACGCGGTCGAGCAGCGCGGCGAGGACGTCCGGGTCGAAGTGCCGCCCGGACTCGGCCCGCATCGTCTCGAGCGCCCGGTCGACCGGCCACGCCGCGCGGTAGACGCGGTCGCTGGTGAGCGCGTCGAAGACGTCGGCGACCGCGACGACGCGGCCGGTGAGCGGGATCGCGTCGCCGGCCAGGCCGCGCGGGTAGCCGCCGCCGTCGAACCGCTCGTGGTGGGTCCACGCGACCGACGCGGCCAGCTCCAGCAGCGCGCTGCCACTGCCGGTCAGGAGCTGGTGGCCGAGCTCGGCGTGGCGCTCCATCGCCGTCCGCTCCTCCGGCGTCAGGCGCCCGGGCTTGCGGAGGATCGCGTCGGCGATCCCGATCTTGCCGACGTCGTGCATCGGCGCCGCGAGCCGCAGCAGCGCGACCTCCTCGTCGCCCAGCCCGACGTCGCGGGCGAGCTGCGCGCTGAGGTCGCCGATCCGCTCGATGTGCCCGCCGGTGTCGTCGTCGCGCAGCTCGACGGCGCGCATGAGCCGCCGGATCGTCTCGATCCGCGACCGCTCGACCTCCTCCAGCGCCGCCTGCAGATCGGCGGTGCGGGCGTCGACCTGCCGCTCGAGCTCGCCGCGGTGCCGCCGCGCGTCGCGCTCGAGCTCGCGCCGCCGCAGCGCGCCGCGGACGCTGATGACGAGCTCGTTGGGCGAGAACGGCTTGACGAGGTAGCCGTACGCGCCGTGGTCGGTCGCCGCGTCCGCGATCTCCGGGTCGTCGCGGCCGCTGATCATCAGCACCGCCACCTCGGGGTCGAGCGCGCGCAGCTCCGGCAGCGTCTCGATCCCGGAGCGGCCGGGGAGCTGGACGTCGCAGACCACGAGCGGGGTCGGCTCGTCGCGGAAACGCCGCAGGCCCGTCTCGGCGTCGCCGGCCTCCGCGCACGTGAAGCCGTCGGTGGCGAGCACGCGGCAGACCACCCGCCGCACGAGCTCGTCGTCGTCGATCACGAGCGCGGTGACTGCTAGGGGCTCCGAGACGCTCACCGGCTGCCGATGATGGCACGCAGCTGCGCCTGTTCAAACGTCGTCCGGACGACGGTTCGAGCGGTCCGGCGGCTACCGTGGCGCGCGTGCCGCCGACCTTGGAGGGCGAGGAGCCCGATCCGCGCTTCACGCTGGCCAACGAGCGCACGTTCCTCGCCTGGAACCGGACGGCGCTGGCCCTGATCGGCGGCGGCGTCGCGATCGGGCAGCTGCTCGACTTCTCGTCCCAGGCCGCGCGGCTGGTGTGCGCGCTGACGCCGATGCTCCTCGGCGTGCTGCTGGCGGTCGCGTCGCTGCGGCGCTGGCAGGCGGTGCAGCACGCGATGCGGACCGGCGCGCCGCTGCCGCAGCCGTCGACGGTGCGGATCCTCGCGGTCGGCGTGGCCGCGCTGGCGGTCGTCG
>DATMVO010000128.1:0-4243 GCA_035563115.1 Solirubrobacteraceae bacterium | reverse complement strand
GCCGCTGCTCGCGCGGCGCGCGCTCGCTGCCGAGCGCCTCCTCCACCACCGCGCTCATCCCCTGCCGGAACTCCGAGACGTCGAACCGCCGCGCGTTGCGCACGCACGCGTCGGGGTTGATCGCCAGCGCGTCGAACCGCGCGACCGCGTCGACCAAAGCGTCCGGATGTGGCTCCTCGTAGAAGGTCCCGGTGACGTCCTCGACCACCGTCTCGCGCACGCCGCCCTCGCGCAACGCGATGACCGGCCGGCCCGCCGCCTGCGCCTCGACCGCCGCGATCCCGAACTCCTCGGTCGCGGTGACGACGAGCGCGCGGGCCTCGGCCAGCAGCCGCTCGACCTCCGCGTCCGACACCCGGCCGGTGAACTCGACGGTCGGCCCGGCGAGCCGCCGCAGCCGCCGCGCGTCCGGCCCGTTCCCCACGATCGTCAGCGGCAGCCCGAGGCGGTTGAACGCCTCCACCGCGACGTCGATCCGCTTGTGCGGCATCAGCTCGGAGAGCACGACGTACGACTCCCCCACGCTGCTCGACTGCGCGAACCGGCCGGTGTCGACGGGCGGATGGAGCACGCTCGCCTCCCGGTCGAAGTACCGCGCGACGCGCTTGCGGGTCGTCTCGGAGTTCGCGACGTACCGGTCGACGCGCTGGGCGGCGATGAAGTCCCAGGTGCGCCACTGCTTGAGGATCACGCCGAGCGCCGTGCGCGTCAGCGGGTCGCGGCCGGCGAGCGTCTGCTCACGGGCGTTCCAGGCGTAGCGGAAGGGGTTGTGGCAGTAGCAGACGTGCACCGCCTCGGGATCGACCAGCACCCCGTGCGCCCAGGCGCTGGAGCTGGAGATCACGACGTCGTAGCCGGAGAGGTCGAGCGACTCCATCGCGTACGGGTACAGCGGCAGGAGACCGCGGAACGTGCGGGCGGTGGGGCGCACGCGCTGCAGGAAGGACGTGCGGACGGTGCGCTCCGAGAACCAGCCCTCGGTCCCGCGCTCGTCGTAGACCGCCGTGAAGAGATCGGCTTCGGGATACATCTCGCACAGGACCGAGAAGACGCGCTCAGCGCCCCGGATGTCCAGGAGGAAGTCGTGCACGAGGGCGACGCGGGGGGTCATCGCGGCGCGAGTCTATGCAACCCTCGGACGAGATGAGAACGCGTCACCGGGTCGTGCTGATCGGCCTCCTCCTGCTCGCCGTGGTCGCGGCGTCCCCCGCGGCGGTCACACACGCGAGCGTCCCCAACCGCTTCTTCGGCGTGATGGCCGACGGTCCGCTGCTCGGTCCCCGCGTCGACGCGGGCGCGGAGGCGCGCATGATGTCGGGCGCCGGCGTCGGCACGATCCGCCTCGCCGTCTACTGGCGCGACGTGCAGCCGTCGCCGTTCGCGCCGCCGGACTTCACCGCGTACGACCGGATCGTCGGCGTCGCGGCTGACGCGGGGCTGAGCGTCCTCCCCGTCCTCGTCCGTGCGCCCGCCTGGGCCGCCGGCGGCGACACGCGCGAGGGCGCGGTGCCCGACAGCGCCGCGTACGCCGCCTACGTCACCGCCGCCGTCCAGCGGTACGGGCCGCGGGGCTCCTTCTGGGCCGAGCGGGGCGCCGGCGCGCGCAAGGTGCCGATCCGCCAGTGGCAGGTGTGGAACGAGCCGGACATCGACAAGTACTGGGTCGGCAAGCCGTGGGCGCCGACGTACGTGAAGCTGCTCCGCGCCGCCCGCACCGCGATCAAGGGCGCCGACCCGGGCGCGCAGGTCGTCGCGGCGGGCCTGACCAACAAGAGCTGGGAGGACCTGGGCAAGCTCTACGCGGCCGGCGGCCGCACGCTGTTCGACGCGGCGGCGATCCACCCGTTCAGCCGGCGGGTGGAGAACGTGCTGAAGATCGTGGAGCTGGCGCGGAAGGAGATGCGCCGCCGCGGCGACGCGACCAAGCCGCTGCTGCTCACCGAGGTCTCGTGGTCCTCCGGCAAGGGCAAGTCGTCGTTCAACTACGGCTGGGAGACGAGCGAGTCCGGTCAGGCGGCGAAGGTGCGCGAGGCGCTGACCGCGATCGCCGCCGACCGCAGGCGGCTGCGGATCGGCGGCGTCTGGTGGTACACGTGGCTCTCGCCCGAGCTCGGCGACGACGAGTCGTTCTCCTACTCGGGGCTGCGGCGGCTGAGCGGCGGCAAGCCGGTCAACAAGCCGGCCTACGAGGCGTTCAAGCAGACCGTGCGGCGTCTGCGATCGCGGTAGCGAAGCGGGCCGGGGACGTCTCGTCCCACGCCAGGTACAGCTGCGGCTCGATCACCTCGAGCTCGATCAGCCGCAGCGTGCCGTCGGCGGCGCGGACGAGGTCGACGCGGGCGTAGGCCAGCTCGTGGCCGACCGCATCGAGGACCGTACGTGCGACCTTCCGCGCCTCGTCCGGGGCGGGCTCGGGGACGACCTGGCTGCCGAACTCGGGCTGGGAGCGGATGTCGCCGGCCGCCGGTGTCTTGCGCACGGCGTGGGAGAGCTCGCCGCCGGCGTAGAGGAGCGAGAGCTCGCCCTCGGTGCGGATGGAGTTGAGCAGCGGCTGGACGAGCAGCTCGGTCTCGGCGGTGAGCGTGTCGCCGCCGCGCAGCTGGCGCAGGCCCTGCGAGCCGCCGGCCACGGCGGGCTTGGCGACGGCGGCGTCGAACGGGACCGTGACCGTCTCGCCCTCCGCGACGTAGACCGTGTCGACGACCGGGACGCCCCGCTCCCCCAGCTCGCCCAGGTACGACTTGTGCGCGTTCCAGCGGACGACGTCCGGCGGGTTGAGGAACCTCGGCTGCTGCGCGCTCGCGCGGTCGACCCACGCGGCGAACTCCGCCGGGCGGTCGAAGTAGTCCCACGGCGAGCGCACGATCAGCGCGTCGTACGCGGCCCAATCCACGCGCTCGTCGGTCCAGACGCACGGCGTGGCCTCGACGCCGATGGCCGCGAAGGCGGGCAGGAGCAGGTTCGAGTCGGGATCGAGCCGCGGGAGCTCGGCGGACGTGGCGAGGGCGAGGGTCAGGTCGGGCACGGGTGCCAGTCTGACGCGCGCTCGGGCCGGCTCAGGCGGTGCGCGTCGTCCGGAGGTCGGACAGGAGGGCGTGGACCCGGTGCGCGGCGTCGGCCCAGGTGAAGCGCTGCGCGCGGGCGGCGCCGCGGCGGGCCAGCGTCTGGTCGTCGAGGGCTTGCAGGACCGCGTCGGCGATGGCCTCGGGGTCGTCGGGGTCGACGAGCAGGCCCGCGTCGCCGACGACCTCGGGGAGCGCGGTGCGGTCGGAGGCGACGACCGGCGTGCCGCACGCCATCGCCTCGAGCGCCGTGAGGCCGAAGCCCTCGTAGTGCGAGGGCAGGACGAAGGCGCGCGCGCCCGCGTAGAGGCCGGGAAGGTCGGCGTCGTCGACGTGGCCGAGGAAGGTGAGCCCGGCGGTGGGGTCGTCGTCGCGGAACTGCGGCCGGTCGCCGCCGGCGACGACGAGCTCGGTGCCGTCCTGCGCGTTCAGGCGCTCGGCGGTGAGGCGGAGCGCGCCGAGGTTCTTGCGCGCGGTGCGGCTGGCGACGGTGAGGACGTAGGGCCTTGCGCGGCGGGCGGGCTCGACCTGCGGGTGGAACCGCTCGTCCACTCCGCCGTGGATCACGGTGACCTTCGCGGGATCCAGATCGAGGAGGTCGAGCAGCTCGGTCCGGCTGAACTGGGAGACTGTGACGACATGCAGCGCCCGCTTCGCGAGGGCGGGCAGGATCGCCCGTTGCCAGGCCGCGTACAGGCCCGAGTACCAGTCCGGCTGGCGCAGCGCGGCCGCGTCGTGGAGCACGACCACGTTGCGCGGGAAGGCGAGCGGCGCGAGGTTCGCCGGGCTGAGGAGGAGCTGCGCGTGGCGGCGGGCCGCGACCGCGGGCAGGACGCCCTGCTCCCACGCGTGGCCGGCGCGGTGGACGAACCTGCGCGGCGGGCGCGCGACCTCGTAGCCGAGCGGGTCGAGCTGCGGCAGGCGGCGGACCATCTCGCGCGCCCAGCGCTCGACCCCGCCCAGCTCGGGGCGGGCCGCCGCGCGGGCGTTGATGAGGACGGGACCGTGGGCCATTGATCGTCGCCGTCGACGCGCGTCACCTGGCTGCCGGCCGCGGCGTCGCCCACCATACCCGCGGGATGCTGAGCGCCCTGGCGGCCGGGTTCCCGCAGGATGAGTGGCGGGCCTTCGTGCCGGGGCGCGCGCCGCTGGCCGCGGTGCCGAAGGGCGTCTCGATCGTG
>DATMVO010000127.1:0-2470 GCA_035563115.1 Solirubrobacteraceae bacterium | reverse complement strand
GTGCGGATCTTCGGCGGAGACGTGCACGTGGCGCGGGGGCGCGACGGCGGGCACGCGCTCCACGCGCGGCTGCCGGTCCCGGTCGAGGCGGTCGCGCCGTGAGCGTCCTGCGCCGCATCCCGCCCACGGCGTACGACACGGCGTTCGCGCTCGCCGTCCTCCTCATCGGGGCGATCGAGCTGTGGTCCGAGCCCGCGTTCGCCGGCGACCGCCCGCTCGGCCTCCTCTTCTACGCCGGCTTCGTCGCGCCGTTCGCCGTGCGCCGCCGGTGGCCGCTCGGCGCGCTCGTCGTCGCCTGGTCGTGCGCGGCGCTCGGGTCGCTCCTGGCCGCGTCGTACTTCAACATCCAGACGCCGTTCGCGCTCGTCATGTTCAGCGCGTTCGTCGCGGGCGGGATCCCCGCGCTCCCCCGCGCGGTCGGCGGGCTGCTCGCCCTCTTCGGCGGGCTCTCGGTGGTGAACCTGACCTACGACGCCTGGGTGTGGGGCGACTTCCTCTTCCCCGGCGGCTTCGCGACCGCGATGTGGGTCGGCGCACGCACGATCCGCACCCGCACGCTGCTGGCCGCCGAACTGCACGAGGCGGCGGCGCGGGCGGAGGAGGCGCGCGAGCTCGCGGCGGCGGAGGCGGTCGCGGAGGAGCGGCGGCGGATCGCGCGCGAGATGCACGACCTCGTCGGCCACTCGGTCTCGGTGATGGTCGTGCAGGCGGGCGGCGCGCGGCGGATCCTCGACAAGGACCCGGCTCGCGCCGTCGAGGCGGCGGAGCGGATCGAGGCGACCGGCCGCGCCGCGCTGGCGGAGATGCAGCGGCTGCTCGGGCTGCTCGGCGAGGGCGGGGAGGCAGCCGCGCTGGCGCCGCAGCCGACGCTGGACGGGCTCGACGCGCTGCTCGCGCGCGCCCGCGACGCGGGGCTGGAGGCGACGCTGCGGACGGAGGGCTCCCGGCTCGCGCTGCCCGCGGGCGCGGAGGTCGCCGTCTACCGCGTCGTGCAGGAGGCGCTGACGAACGCTTTGAAGCACGCGGGCGCGGCGCGCGCCGAGGTGGTGCTGCGGTGGGAGTCCTCAGCGCTCACGGTGACCGTGTGCGACGACGGGCGCTCCGGCGACGCGGACGCGCCGCTCCCCGGCGGCGGCCACGGCCTCGTCGGCATGCGCGAGCGGATGCGCGTGTACGGCGGGGAGATCGAGGCCGGCCCGCGCGGGTCCGGCGGCTACGAGGTGCGGGCGAGGCTGCCGCTGTCGGCCCGCGAGGAGGTGCACGCGGCGTGAGCATCCGGGTCCTGATCGCGGACGACCAGGCGCTGGTGCGCGCCGGCTTCGGGATGATCCTCGACGCCGAGGACGACCTCGAGATCGTCGGCGAGGCGCCCGACGGCGCGCAGGCGGTCGAGCAGGCGCTGGCGCTGCGGCCGGACGTCGTGCTGATGGACATCCGGATGCCGGAGCTGGACGGCATCGAAGCGACCCGGCGGATCGTCGCGGGCGTCGGTGGCGACGCGGCCGAGGCGCCCGTGCGCGTGCTCATGCTCACGACGTTCGACCTCAACGAGTACGTCTACGAGGCGCTCCGCGCGGGCGCCTCCGGGTTCCTGCTCAAGGACGTGCCGCCCGAGCAGCTCGCCGCGGGCATCCGCGTCGTGGCGGGCGGCGAGGCGCTCCTCGCGCCGTCGATCACGCGCCGCTTGATCGAGGAGTTCGCCAACGCCCGCCCCGCGGAGCCGCCCGCGCCGCCGAAGGCGTTCGCCGACCTGACCGCGCGCGAGCTCGAGGTCTTCGGCTGCATCGCCCGCGGCCTCTCCAACGCCGAGATCGCCGCCGAGCTCGTCGTGAGCGAGACCACCGTGAAGACCCACGTCGCGCGGCTGCTGATGAAGCTCGGGCTCCGCGACCGCGTGCAGGCGGTCGTCCTCGCCTACGAGAGCGGCATCGTCACGCCGGGCGCGGCGGGCGCGTAGACCCGCTGCTTCCGGACGCCGACGCGCCAAGCTGACAAGCCCGTCGTCCAGGGACCCATCAAGCGACGGTCCGCAGCGCCCGATCAGTGGAGGAGATGCCCGCGCGCGCCCGCGGCGTGCTGGTCGCCGCCGCCCCATACCTGCTGCTGCCGCTGTGCTGGCTGCCCTCGATCTTCGCGGGCGGCGAGGCCGACCTGCCTCCGCTCTGGTTCTTCGTCGCGATCCTGCTCGTCGCGGCGCGCGGCAAGCTCCTCCCCGCCGTCCTGATGGCGCTCGTCTCCGGCGTGCTCGCCGGCCCGCTCACCCCGTCCGACGTCGCCGCGGGGGAGCCGCAGGCCGCCGCCGAGTGGCTCGTCCGCACCCTCTTCTTCGTGCTCGCCGCCGTCGGGATCGTCCTGGTGGTCGAGCGGCTGCGGACCGCCGCGCTGCGCGACGCGCTGACCGGGCTGCCGAACCGGTCGCTGCTCGGCGAGCACCTGAGCGCCGCGCTCGCCCGTGCCAAGCGCGGCGGCG
>DATMVO010000126.1:0-4563 GCA_035563115.1 Solirubrobacteraceae bacterium | reverse complement strand
GTCGGCACGCCCGGCAGGCGCAGCAGCGCCGGCACGTCGAGCACGCTCACCACGCCGCCCCAGCCGGGGTGGCGGAAGGTGGCGGTGAAGAGGAGCGGCCCATCGGCCTGCACGGCGCGCAGGTCGTCCTCCGGCACCACGAGGATGTCGCGCGTCCCGTCCGCGACGACGCCGACGACCCGCTCGTCCTGCGCGACGAGCACGACGACCTCGGAGTCCGGCCGCGCCGCGCTCAGCCCCGCGTGCGCCCGCAGGTCGACGACCGGCACGACGAGCTCGCGCACGGTCATCGCCCCGAGCAGCCCCGGCGCCTCGACGGGCAGGCCGTCGAACGCGGGCGGGCACGGCACGACCTCGCGCAGCGCCGACAGCGGCAGCGCGACGTCGGCGTCCCCGAGCGCGAGGACGCCGTACGTCAGGTCCGCGCCCGCGGCGTCACGCGGGGACATCGGTCTCGGCGATCCGCGCGATCAGCTCGCTGACCGCCTGCGACGCCTGCTGCTGCTCGCGCGTGGCGTCGGAGATCCGCGTGATGACCTCGTTCGTCCGCGCGACGCTGCCGACGATCTGCTCGAACGCCTCGCCCGCGCGCTTGGAGACCTCCGAGCCCTGCGTGACCCGCTCGGCGGACTCGTCGATGAGCTTGGAGATCTGCTGCGCCGCCTCGGAGGAGCGCTCGGCCAGCTTGCGCACCTCGCCCGCGACGATCGAGAAGCCGACGCCGTGCTCGCCCGCGCGCGCCGCCTCGATGGAGGCGTTGAACGCGAGGAGGTTGGTCTGGTTGGCGATCTCGCTCATCACGCGGACGATCTCGCCGATCGAGGCCGACGAGCGCTGGATGAGCGCGATCGCCTCGAGCGACGCGCGCAGCGCCTCCGAGCCCTGGTCGGCGTTGACGCCGGTCTCCTGCGCGAGCTCCATCGCGGCGGTCGAGCTGGCGGCGATCTCCTCGATCGAGCGCGCCAGGTCGGCGGCCGACTCGGTCATCTCGCGCGTGTGCTCGGCGATCAGCCGGTCGCGCTCGACCTGCGCGGTGATGTCGTACGCGTACTTGACGATCTTCATGACGTTGCCGTCGAGGTCGAAGATCGGGTTGTAGGAGGCCTGGATGTGGACGGGGCGGCCGAACTTGCCGACCCGCTCGAAGCGGCCGCTGATCAGCTCGCCCTTGCCCAGCCGCAGCCAGAAGTCGCGGTACTCCTCGGAGATCACGTACTCCTGCGTGCAGAACATGGAGTGGTGCTGGCCGGCGATCTCGCGCAGCGAGTAGCCGATCGCGCGCAGGAAGTTGTCGTTGGCGTGGAGCACGTGGCCGTCGAGGTCGAACTCGATGACGGCCTGCGCGCGCTGGACCGCGTCGAGCTTGCCCTCGACCTCGGCCGCGGCGACCTTCTCGGCGGTGATCGCGGTCGCGAACTTGACGATCTTCACCGGCCGGCCGCCGGCGTCGAGGATCGGGTTGTAGGTGGCCTGGAGCCAGATGTCCGAGCCGTCCTTGGCGACGCGGCGGAACTCGCCCGTCACGTACTCGCCGGTGCCCAGGCGCTCCCAGAAGTCGGCGTACTCCGGCGTCGCCGCGTACTCGGGCTCGCAGAAGATCCGGTGGTGCTTGCCGACGACCTCGTCGCGCGTGTAGCCCGTCGCCTGGAGGAAGTTGTCGTTGGCGCTGAGGACGGTGCCGGTGAGGTCGAACTCGATCACGGCCTGCGCGCGGTCGATCGCGGCGACCTTCCCCCGGTACTCCGCGTTCTCGAGCTGGCGCTGCGTGATGTCGTTGGCGAACTTGACGATCTTGAGGACCGTGCCGTCCGCGTCGAGGATCGGGTTGTAGGTCGCCCGCAGCCAGATCGCGCGTCCGTCCTTGGCGCGGCGCTCGAAGACGCCGGACTCGAACTCGCCCGCGCTGAGCCGCTGCCAGAACGCGGCGTACTCGTCGGACGCCGCCAGCTCGGGCGTGCAGAACATGCGGTGGTGCTTGCCCTGCACCTCCTCCAGGACGTAGCCGGTCGTCGCGAGGAAGTTGTGGTTGGCGGTGAGGATCGTGCCGTCGACGGCGAACTCGATCACGGCCTGCGAGCGGTCGATCGCGGCGATCTTGCCCACCTGCTCGGCGTTGCGCAGCGCCGCCTCGGTGATGTCGCTGGCGACCTTGACGACCCGCTGCGGCACGCCGTCCGCGTCGAGGATCGGGTTGTACGTCGCCTGGATCCAGACCGGCCGGCCGTCCTTGGCGACGCGCTTGAAGATGCCGCTCTCGAACTCGCCTTCGCCCAGCCGGCGCCACAGGTCGGCGTACTCCTGCGTGCCCGCGTACTCGGGCTCGCAGAAGATCCGGTGGTGCTTGCCGGCGATCTCGTCGAGCCGGTAGCCCATCGTCTCGAGGAAGTTCTGGTTGGCGGAGAGGACGTGACCTTCGAGGTCGAACGAGACGACCGCCTGCGAGCGGTCGATCGCGATGGCGACCCCACGCGCCTCGGCGAGGCTGGCCTGGAGGGCGGGGTCGAGATCGGAGAACTGCGCGGCGGACGTCATGGTGCCCGGCTGATCGTCCGTCACATGCAGGGCTTGACGCAGCCCGGCGCAAGGAGGTTGGGAACCGCCTCCACGTGGCACCGCGCCGCTCGGCGCACGTCCGTCCGTCCACACGGGTAGCCCTGCGGGATGCCCCGTCCCGGTGCCGGTGCGCGGACCACGGTCGACCACGCCGCGCTGTTCGACGCGGCGCCGTCGCCGTTCCTCGTCGTCGACCCGCAGCTCGTGATCGTCGAGGTCAACCGCGCGTACTGCGCGTCCGTGGGCCGCAGCCGCGAGGAGCTCCTCGGCCGCTTCATCTTCGAGGCGTTCCCGGACAACCCGGACGACCTGGCCGGCGACGGCGTCGCGAACCTCCGCGCGTCGCTGGAGCGGGCACGCGACACCCGACGGCCCGACACGATGGCGGTGCAGAAGTACGACATCCCCGACCCGGCGAGCGGCGGGTTCGTCGAGCGGTACTGGAGCCCGATGAACGTCCCGGTCGCCGGCGTGGACGGGCGGACGGCGTTCATCGTCCACCGCGTCGAGGACGTCACCGACTACGTCCGCCAGCAGGCGGCGCGGCGGGTCGACGTCGCGCGCGGCGAGGAGTGGCGCCGGCGCGTGCTCGAGGTGGAGGCCGACCTCGTCGCGCGCGCCCGCGAGCTGCAGGCGCTCAACGCCCAGCTGCGCGAGGCCGGCGAACGCGAGCGGGAGGTGGCGCTGGCGCTCCAACGGGCGATGCTGCCGGCGCCGGACCCGTGCCTGGACGGCCTCGACGTCGCGGTGCGGTACCGGCCGGCGGAGAACGCGCTCTTCGTCGGCGGCGACTGGTTCGACGTGGTGGAGCTGGCGGAGGACGCCGTCGCGCTGGCCGTCGGTGACGTCGTCGGCAAGGGGCTGCCGGCCGCGGCGGTGATGGGGCAGCTGCGCAGCGCGCTCTCGGCGGCGACGCACGGGGCGGACGGGCCGGCGGAGGCGCTCGACACGCTCGACCGGTACGCGCGGACGGTGGACGGCGCGCCGGGGACGACCGTGGTGCAGGTCCGCCTGGACCGCGCGCGCGAGACGATCCGCTACAGCCGTGCGGGGCATCTGCCGCCGCTGCTCGTGACCGCCGCGGGCGAGGCGACGTTCCTCGAGGAGGGCGGCGGGCTCCCGCTCGGCGTCGACGACCCGGGCGAGCCGCGCCCCGAGGCGGAGGTCGCGCTGCCGCGTGGGGCGACGCTCGTGCTCTACACCGACGGCCTGATCGAGCGGCGCGGCCGCCCGCTCGACGACGGCTTCGCCGCGCTCGCGCAGACGGTCGGCCGCCACGTCGCACTCGGCGTCGAGGCGCTGGCCGACGCGATCCTCGACGAGCTGCGCGACGACGGCGCGATGCCGGACGACACCGCCCTCGTCGTCGCCCGCTCGACCGGCTGAAGCGCTTCGGCGCGGCGGCGCGGCTCAGGTGATGCGGACCGGCGTGCCGACCGGCATCAGCCGCGCGAGCCGGCGGATGGCGGCGTTCGGCACGCGAACGCAGCCGTGCGACGGGCGGCCGGGGATGAGCCGCGGCTGGTCGGTGCCGTGGATGCCGACCACGCCGCCGCCGGGCCAGTCGCTGAGCACCGAGTACGCGCTCGTCCCGAACGCCCACGGCCCGTAGACCGTGCCGCCGCCCAGGTTCCGCAGCCGCTCGCGGACGTAGAACGAGCCGGCGGGCGTCGGCGTGCCGGGCGCGCCGACCCCGACGCGCGAGCGCCACACGACGCGACCGCGGTCGTACAGCGTCGCCCGGAGGGTGCGGCGGCTGACGGTCAGGCGGGTGCGGACGGTCTCCAGGTCGGCGAGCGCCTCGCGCGTGACCCAGCCCGTCCGCCCGTTCGGCCGCATCGGCAGCCGGATCTGCACCCACACGCGGCCGGCCTCGTCGACCTGCGAACGGAGCGCGAGGTAGACCTCGGGCAGCCCGTCCTCGGTCGCGGCCCGCAGCCGCGCGATCGTGCGGACGCCGGTGCGCGGGCGGGTCCGGACCGGCGCGCGGGAGGCCGGGTGCGCCCACCG
>DATMVO010000125.1:0-2807 GCA_035563115.1 Solirubrobacteraceae bacterium | reverse complement strand
GGGCGCGCTGCGCCGCCTGTTCCGCGAGCGCGCCGCCCGCGCCGTCCGCATCGGCGCGATGTCCGAGACGCAGGCCGCCACGCTCCTCGAGCACCAGGAGGAGGGGCTCAACGCCTACGTCGACCGCTCCTTCCGCACCACCGCCAAGCACAACGCCTTCCTGTGCACCCCGAGGTGAGACGCGTTTCGGTGTCTATGTCACCGAAAGACGGCTCACCTCAGGTGAGGCCGAGGGTGCGGCGGGCCTGGGAGAGCCCGCGGGCGCTCTGCGCGATGGCGGCCCAGGGGTCGCCGATGGCGGCGAGGCGCTGCGGGAGGGTGTGGACGGTCCAGCCGTCCGGGCGCAGGGCGTCGTCGGAGAGCTCGGACCAGGCGATGGGGACGGCGACGGGCGCGCCGTCCTTCGCGCGGACGGAGTAGGGCGCGACGGCGGTGTGGCCCCAGCGGACGCGGCCGGCGTCGAGGTAGATGCGGTCGCCCCGGTCGGCGATGCGGAACTCGGTCGTGAGCGCGTCCGGGTCGCGCCGCTCGAGCTCGGCGGCGAGCGCCAGGCCGACCTCCGCCACCGCCGCGTGCTCGCTCGTCCTCCGCAGCGGCGCGACGACGTGCACCCCGCGCGAACCGGTCACCATCGCGAACGGCTCCAGCCCGCACTCGCGGAAGAGGTCGCCGGCGAGGAGCGCGGCGCGGCGGACGGCGGCGAAGTCGTCGACGGAGGGGTCGAGGTCGAGGATCAGGCGGTCCGGGCGCTCGAGCCGGTCGGCGCGCGACGTCCACGCGTGCAAAGCGATCGCGGCCTGGCCGGCGAGGTAGACCAGCGTGTCGGCGTTCGACGCGACGACGTGGTCGACGGTCCCGCCCTTCTTCGGCACGGTCACCCGCTCGACGAAGTCGGGGAAGTGCTTCGGCGCCTGCTGGGTGAACAGCGCCTTGCCCTCGATCCCATCGGGGAAGCGCTGGAGGTTCAAAGGCCGCCCCGCGACGTGCGGGAGCATGACCGGCGCCACACGCGCGTAGTGCTCGGCCAGGTCGAGCTTGGTCGTCCCGTCCGGGAAGAGCGGCTTGTCGGGCTTGGAGATCTCCTCCGGCCTCACAGAGGCCGGCCCCGCAGGAAGTCCGCCGCCGCCATCGGCTTCTTCCCCGGCGGCTGCACCTCACGCAGCTCCAGCGCCCCGTCCGGTGTGCCCACGACGAGGTGGCCGCCCTCGCCGCTCCACTCGCCGGACGCGGGCCCGTCGAGCCGGCACACCGCGTCGCGCACGCCCAGCAGCGTCCCGTCCGGCAGCGCGATCCGCGCGCCGATGTGCGGGGTCAGCGCCCGCACCACGCGCTCGAGCTCCGCCGCCGTGCGCGTCGCCGGGTCGAGCGTCCGGTCCTCCGCGACGATCTTCTCCGCGTAGGTCACGCCCTCCGAGGGCTGCTCCGAGAACTCCGGCCCCTCGTCGAGCACGCTCAGCAGCAGCTCGGCGCCCAGCACCTGGAGCCGCTCGGTCAACGTCCCGTACGTGTCGTCGGGGCGGATGACCTCCCGCCCGCACACCGCGACCGGCCCGTCGTCGAGGCCCGCCGTCAGCGCCATGATCGCCACGCCGGTCTCGTCGTCGCCGGCCATCATCGCCCGCTCCACCGGCGCCGCCCCGCGCCAACGCGGCAGCAACGACGGGTGCACGTTGAGGATCGGGCCGAAGCGCGAGAGCAGCGGCTCCTTGATCAGCGCGCCGAACGCGCAGAGGATCAGCGCGTCCGGCGACGCCGACGCGATCCGCGCGACCGCCTCCTCCTCGTTCACCCGTTCGGGCTGGAAGACCTCGATCTCCAGCTCCTCGGCCACCACCTTGACGGGCGGCGGGGCGAGCTTCCGGCCGCGCCCCTTCGGCGCGTCGGGCCGGGTGACGACGAGCGCGGGACGGTGGTCGGTCTCCGCCAGCCGCCGGAGGATGGCGGCGGCGAACTCCGAGGTCCCGAGGTAGACCGTGCGCACTAGACCGCGGCGGACCGCTCGGCCTCACGCAGCGTCCGCATCGCGGCCTTGCGCTGGTCGCGCGGGGTGCGGTCGAGGATGAGGACGCCGTCCAGGTGGTCGGACTCGTGCTGGATCACGCGCGCCTCCAGCCCGGACGCCTCGACGAGGATCTCGTCGCCGTACGCGTCCTGCGCGCGGACGCGCAGGTGCAGGTGCCGCTCGACCTCGACGTGGACGTCGGGGATCGACAGGCACCCCTCCTCACCCCACTCCTTGTCGCGCGAGGTCCACTCCACCTCGGGGTTGACGATGACCTGCAGCGGCGTGCCCGGCTCGAGCCGGTAGACGAACAGGCGCTGCGTGATGCCGACCTGCGGCGCCGCGAGGCCGATGCCGATCGAGTCGTCCATCAGCTGGCCCATCGTGTCGACCTGCTTGCGCAGCGCCGCGTCGAAGGTGGTCACGGGCAGGGCCTTCGCCTTGAGGACGGGGTCGCCGTACTGGCGGATGTGGCGGAGCGCGGCCTGGCGCCGCGCGGCCCGCTCGGGATCCAGGGCCGGCCGCTCCTCGGCGGGTTCGACCTCGCTGTCGAGCTGCTGGTCGCTCATCGGTCCTGTCCAGTCTATGGCGTCGGAGGCGCGCGGGGCGCGTGCTTCGACCGCACGTTCGCATGGACGTACGAACGTTGGTACCGTACGCGGCATGCCGCCCGAGCCCGACGCCTGCGACCTGCTCTGCCTCGACCTCCCGAAGGCGGAGGCGGCGCGCGCGGCGCTGCCCGCGCCGGGGGAGCTGGAGCGCCGGGCGGGCGCCGCGAAGGCGCTGGCGGACCCGACGCGGCTGG
>DATMVO010000124.1:0-12714 GCA_035563115.1 Solirubrobacteraceae bacterium | reverse complement strand
CGTAGGCGGGCCGCCCGTCCACGTGCCCCTCGTCCGCCCACGCGGGCGCCGCGAAGACGCCGCCGGCGACGGCGAGCGCGGCGACGAGCGAGCAGGGGCGGGCCAGGCGACGGAGCATCGGTCCCCCCGTCATCGGCCGCGGCGCCGCTCGACCGCACCTGCGTCCAGACGCGCTCGACGCCCTGGGCGCGTATACCCTGGAGGAGCACCTCCGGCCGGGCCTCTGCCCGGTCGCTGCGCGTGCCCGCACCCATGTCGCTCAGACCTCTTCTCCAGCACCTCACCGACGACGCCGACGCGGCGAAGCTGCGCCTGGACGCCCCCGCCGGCGCCCCGACGCGCGCGTTCGTCTCGCAGGCGCTGCGCCCGTACGTCGTCGCCGGCCTCGCCGACACCGATCCCGGCGCCGCGACCCTCGTGGTCGCCGGCGACGATCGCCAGGCGCGCGACCTGGCCACCGACCTCGCCGTCTGGCTCAGCCCGCGCTCCGTCCGCTTCTACCCGAGCCGCGGCGTCACCTACGAGTCGCACCTCGCGCCGCCGCCGCACCTCGTCGGTCTGCGCGTCGCCGCGATCGACGCGCTCCTCGACAGCGCCAAGGACGACGCCGCGGGCAACGAGCCGCCCGTCGTCGTGGTCTCCGCCGTCGCGCTGTCGGAGAAGGTCCCCGACCCGTCGCTGCGCCCGCACGGCATCACGATCGCCAAGGGCGACCTGATCGACCTCGACGAGGTCGCCCAGCAGCTCGCGGCGATGGGCTACGCCCGCGTCGACCAAGTCGAGGACCGCGGCCAGTTCGCCATCCGCGGCGAGCTGCTCGACCTCTACCCGGCCACCGCCGACCGCGCCGTCCGCGTCGACCTCTTCGACATCGAGGTCGAGTCGCTGCGCGAGTTCTCCACGTTCACCCAGCGCTCGTTCGGCGACGTCGACCGCGTCGAGATCAGCCCCGCCGCCGAGCTGGCGGTCGAGCACCGCGAGCTGGCCGAGGTCGCCGCCGGCGACGACGACGCCGAGCGCCCGGACATCGCCGAGCTCCTCCCGCTCGACAAGTTCCACGCGTTCATGGACCTCGCGCCGGCCTCCGCCCACGTCCTGATCGCGGCCGAGGAGGAGCTCGAGCCCGCGCTCAAGGACCACTGGCAGGACGTCTGCACCGCGTTCCGCGACGAGGACGCCAAGGGCCTCTACGTCAACCCGGACGCCGTCCTGGAGCAGGTCAACGGCCGCGCCCGCGTCCGGCTCTCCTCGATCTCCGGCGACCAGCCCGTCGAGCTGCGCGCGCAGACCGCCGACACCGCCGCGCGCGGGCTCAAGGAGGCCGAGACCGAGCTGGAGAAGCTCGTCCGCTCCGGCTACCGCACCGTCGTCACGTGGGCGACGAAGGCCGAGGGCGAGCGCGCCGCGTACAACCTCGCGCGGCTCAGGGCGACCTGGGACAGCGACGAGAAGCTCCAGTTCCGCAACGCGCGCCTGCGCGACGGCTTCATCGCCCCGGGCCTCAAGCTCGCCGTCCTCCCCGACCACCGGCTCATCCGCCGCCGCCAGGAGCGGACGGGCGGCATGGACACCGGCCGCCGGCGCCGCGGCGCGCTCCGCTCGTTCGCCGACCTGCGCACCGGCGACATCGTCGTCCACGAGGACCACGGCCTCGCCCGCTTCGCCGGCTTCGACACGAAGACCGTCGCGGGCGTCACCCGCGACTACCTCAACCTCGAGTACGCCGGCAGCGACAAGGTCTTCCTCCCGGTCGACCAGCTCGCGAAGATCTCCCGCTACGTCGGCGCGGGCGGCAGCCACCCGCCGCTCTCCAAGCTCGGCGGCAAGAGCTGGGAGACGCTCAAGACCCGCGCACGCAAGGCCGCGCAGGAGCTCGCGGGCGAGCTGCTCAACCTCTACGCCGAGCGCAAGCGCCGCGTGGGCCTCCAGTTCCCGGAGGACAGCGAGTGGCTGCAGGAGTTCGAGGCGAAGTTCCCCTACCAGGAGACGCCGGACCAGCGGATGGCGATCGAGCTGGTCAAGGGCGACATGGAGTCCGAGCGGCCGATGG
Organism: Solirubrobacteraceae bacterium; assembly: GCA_035563115.1. Taxonomy (GTDB): domain Bacteria; phylum Actinomycetota; class Thermoleophilia; order Solirubrobacterales; family Solirubrobacteraceae; genus CADCVT01. The sequence goes on along the minus strand of DATMVO010000124.1, from coordinate 10,664 downwards.
ACCGGCTGATCTGCGGCGACGTCGGCTACGGCAAGACCGAGGTCGCGCTGCGCGCCGCGTTCAAGGCCGCCGACGCCGGCAAGCAGGTCCTCATGCTCGTGCCGACGACGATCCTCGCCCAGCAGCACTACGGCACGTTCGCCGAGCGGCTCAAGGACTACCCGTTCACGATCGAGCACGTGAGCCGCTTCCGCGCCGCCAAGGACCAGAAGCTGGCGATCGAGGGCTTCGCGAACGGCACCGTCGACATCCTCGTCGGCACCCACCGCCTCCTCTCGCGCGACGTGCGCGCGAAGGACCTCGGCCTGATCATCGTCGACGAGGAGCAGCGCTTCGGCGTCAAGCAGAAGGAGCTGCTGCGCCAGATGAAGCTCAAGGTCGACGTCATCTCGATGTCGGCCACGCCGATCCCCCGCACGCTGCAGATGTCGCTCGCCGGCCTGCGCGACATCACCGTCATCGAGACGCCACCGGAGGGCCGGCGCCCGATCAAGACCTACGTCGGCGAGTACGACGAGGAGCTGGTCAAGGGCGCGCTGCTGCGCGAGCAGGCCCGCAAGGGGCAGGCGTTCTTCCTCCACAACCGGGTCGAGACGATCGACGAGACCGCAGAGCGGCTCCGCGCGCTCTGCCCGGACATGTCCTTCGAGGTCGCGCACGGCCAGCTCGACGAGAAGGAGCTCGAGAAGCGGATGCTGCGCTTCCTGCGCGGCGAGGCCGACGTGCTCGTGGCGACGTCGATCATCGAGTCCGGCATCGACATCCCGCAGGCCAACACGCTGATCGTCGAGCGGGCCGACATGTTCGGCCTCAGCCAGCTCTACCAGATCCGCGGCCGCGTCGGCCGCTCGCGCGAGCGGGCGTACGCGTACCTCCTCTATCCGTCGTCGGCGGCGCTCACCCAGGACGCCGCCAACCGGCTCGCCGCGCTGAGCGACTACACCGAGCTCGGCGCCGGCTTCAAGGTCGCGATGCGCGACCTCGAGCTGCGCGGCGCGGGCAACCTGCTCGGCGACGAGCAGTCCGGCCACGTCGCGGCGCTCGGCTTCGAGCTCTACATGCAGATGCTCGACGAGGCGGTGGCCGAGCAGGCCGGCACGGTCGACGGCGACGCGCCCGAGCCCGTCCGCCTGGACGTCAACGTCGACGCCTACGTGCCCGCCGACTACGTCCCGTACGAGCAGGCGAAGGTCGACGTGCACCGCCGGATCGCCGGCGCGATGGAGGTCTCGGAGCTGGAGACGCTGCGCGAGGAGCTGATCGACCGCTTCGGACCGGTCCCGGAACCTCTCGCAAACCTCATCCAGCTCCAGCGGGCGCGGATCAAGCTCGGCCAGGCCGGAGCCAACACGGTCACGTTCCGCAACAACCGCCTCGCGGTCACCCCGATCGAGCTAGACTCCGTCCGCGCGAAGAAGCTCCGCCAGGAGATCCCCGAGGCGCTCTACGAGTCCGGCAAGTCGCAGGTCTCCGTCAGAGTCCCGGACGATCCCGCGGAGCGCTTCCCTGCTGTGGTGCGTGCGGCCGATGTGCTGTTGGCTGTCACGTCCGAGGCCGCTTGATCCTCACTTAACACACGTCAGCTTCCCTAAGGACCCATGTCACTAGTCGCTACATCCCGTCGCGCGATGCTGTGCGCGCTCGTCGTCCCGGCGCTCGCGTTCGCGGCATGCGGCGACGACAACGTCCCCGGCAACGCCGTCGCCAAGGTCGAGGACAGCACGATCTCCAAGTCGGACTTCGACCACTGGATGAACATCGCCGCGAAGTCCTCGCAGGCGCAGACCCAGCCGGGCGCGAAGCCGGCGCAGACGAAGATCCCGGTCCCGCCGGACTTCACGGCCTGCATCGCCGACAAGAAGAAGACCACGCCGAAGCCGGCCAAGGGCCAGCCGCAGCCGAAGGACTCGGACTTCAAGGCGCAGTGCAAGCAGGAGTACGAGGGCCTGCGCGACCAGGTCATGCAGCTCCTGATCCAGAACGAGTGGATCAGCGGCGAGGCCGAGCAGCAGGACGTCAAGATCTCCGACGCCGACGTCAAGAAGGCGTTCGCGGACCAGAAGAAGCAGTCGTTCCCCAAGGAGAGCGACTACAAGGAGTTCCTCAAGACCTCCGGCTTCACCGAGGAGGACGTCCTCTTCCGGGTCCGCCTCGAGCAGCTCTCGAACAAGATCCGCGAGAAGGTCACCAAGGGCAAGGACAAGGTCACCGACGCCCAGATCAAGGCCTACTACGACAAGAACAAGGCCCGCTTCGCCCAGCCCGAGCGCCGCGACCTGCGCATCGTGCTGACCAAGGAGAAGGGCAAGGCCGACCAGGCCAAGGCGGCCCTCGCCGGCGGCCAGTCGTGGAAGACCGTCGCGAGCAAGTACTCGATCGACCAGCAGACCAAGAAGACCGGCGGCCAGCTCCCCGCGGTCTCCGAGGGCCAGCAGGAGGCGGCGCTGGACAAGGCCATCTTCAGCGCGTCCAAGGGCAAGGTCACCGGCCCGGTCAAGACGCAGTTCGGCTACTACGTCTTCGAGGTCGAGAAGGTCACGAAGGCCAGCCAGCAGACGCTGCAGCAGGCCCAGCAGACCATCAAGGGCATCCTCGCCTCCGAGGGTCAGCAGAAGGCGATGGACACGTTCATCAAGGACTTCCAGAAGGAGTGGAAGGACAAGACCAAGTGCCAGAAGGGCTACGTGACGCAGGACTGCAAGAACGCGCCGAAGCCCAAGACGACGACGACCGCGCCGGCCGGGACGCCCACCCAGCCGTAGCGGGAGCGCACCTCTGACGTCCTTCGACGGGCCCGCCATCGGCGGGCCCGTTGTGCTTCTGTGGTCGTCATGTCAGACGGAGAGGACATCCGCCGGGCGCTCGGCGAGCTGGACGCGCTGACCCGGCGCCTGCGTGTCGAGTGCCCGTGGGACCGCGAGCAGGACGAGCGGACGATCGTCCCGCACACGCTTGAGGAGGCGTACGAGCTCGCCGACGCCGCCAACCGCGGCGACGACGGCAAGCTCCTCGACGAGCTGGGGGACGTGCTCTTCCAGGTCCACTTCCTGTCGCTCCTGCTCGAGGAGCGCGGCGCCGGCGACCTCGCGCAGGTCGCCGACCACATCCGGACCAAGCTCATCCGCCGCCACCCGCACGTCTTCGGCGAGACCGAGGTCGAGAACGCCGGCCAGGTGCTGGCGAACTGGGACGCGATCAAGAAGACCGAGGCCGGCCGCGAGCCGGGGATCTTCGGCGAGGTTCCCGAGAACCTCCCGGGCCCGCTCTACGCGCGCAAGGTCCAGCGCCGCGCGGCGTCGACGGGCTTCGACTTCGACCACGTCCCGTTCGAGGCGGTCAGCGGCGAGCTGGAGGAGCTCGAGGCCGCAGCGGATGCGGGCGACCGCGACGCGATGTTCCACGAGGTCGGCGACGTGCTCTTCGCCGCCGTCAACCTCGCCCGCAAGCTGAAGGTCGACCCGGAGCTCGCCGTCCGCGCCTCAGCGGATAGGTTCCGCGCGCGCATCGAGCGCGCGGCGGAGCTGTCCGGCGAGGACGGCTGGGACGAGCTGCCGCTCGACCGCAAGGTGCAGTTCTACGCGCAGGCCAGAATGGAGAACGAGTGAGCCAGATCGAACGCGTCCACGCCCGCCAGATCCTCGACAGCCGGGGCAACCCGACCGTCGAGGTGGAGATCGCCCTGCGCTCCGGCGCGACGGGCCGCGCCCTGGTGCCGTCGGGCGCGTCGACCGGTGAGTTCGAGGCGACCGAGCTGCGCGACGGCGGCGACGCCTGGCTGGGCAAGGGCGTCACCAAGGCCGTCGGCAACGTCAACGGCGAGATCGCCGACGCGATCGCCGGCGACGACGTGCTCGACCAGAAGGGCCTCGATCGCAAGCTGATCGACCTCGACGGCACGCCGAACAAATCGCGGCTCGGCGCCAACGCCATCCTCGGCGTCTCGCTCGCCGCCGCCCACGCGGCCGCGGCGGAGGAGCGCCAGCCGCTCTGGCGCTACCTCGGCGGCGAGGCGGCGCACGTGCTGCCCGTGCCGATGATGAACGTCCTCAACGGCGGCGCGCACGCGGACAACTCCGTGGACTTCCAGGAGTTCATGATCGTCCCGGCCGGCGCGCCAACCTTCGCCGAGGGCCTGAAGATGGGTGCCGAGGTCTACCACCACCTCAAGAAGGCGCTCCACAAGCGGGGCCTGTCGACCGCGGTCGGCGACGAGGGCGGCTTCGCGCCGGACCTCGAGTCCAACGAGGCGGCGCTCCAGGCGCTCGTCGAGGGCATCCAGGCCGCGGGCTACACGCCGGGCGAGGACCTCGTCATCGCGCTCGACCCCGCCACGTCGGAGATCTTCGAGGGCGGCCAGTACGACCTCGCGAGCGAGGGCCGCAAGCTCTCCGCCGCCGACATGGCGTCCTACTGGGCCGACATGGCCGCCAAGTACCCGATCGTCTCGATCGAGGACGGCATGGACGAGGAGGACTGGGAGGGCTGGAAGGCGCTCACCGACGCCATCGGTGACAAGGTCCAGCTCGTCGGCGACGACCTCTTCGTCACCAACACCGAGCGGCTGAAGCGCGGCATCGACACCGGCGTCGGCAACTCGATCCTCATCAAGGTCAACCAGATCGGCACGCTGACCGAGACCCTCGAGGCGATCGCCATGGCGCGCGAGGCCGGCTACACCGCCGTCATGTCGCACCGCTCCGGCGAGACCGAGGACGTCACGATCGCCGACCTCGCCGTCGCTACCGGCTGCGGCCAGATCAAGACCGGCGCGCCCTCCCGCTCAGACCGCGTCGCGAAGTACAACCAGCTCCTGCGCATCGAGGAGGCCCTCGGCGCGGACGCGACCTACCCGGGCCGCTCCGTCTTCCGCAGCTAGCTCGACACCGAGTCGAGTTGCGACGAGGCCGCCTGCCCGCTGAGCTCCATGAGCTTGGCGGGCGGGTGGTGGATGATCGTGCGGACCGAGAGGTCGAGCTCGGGGCCGACGCGGAGCAGCTCGCCTGGGAAGAGCGGGCGCCAGTGCGGGTCGTCGTCCATCTTCTCGCTGGCGACGACCACGACCGGCCGGTCGCACGTGTCCGGCACCCGCACGCCGATCTCGCCGTACGAGCCGTGCTCCTCCAGGGCCTCGTCGCTCGGGCCGTGGTGGAGGACCCACAGCTCGTTGCCCTCCGGGTAGCGCAGCGCCCACAGCTCCTCGGGCGTCGTCATCACGAAGTTGAGCGAGTAGAGCTCGACGTTCTCGGTCAGCCAGTGCACCGCCTCGGTGACGCCGGCGGCGACGTCCCCGCCCGCGTCGCGGATCTTGCGCGTGATGAACGCGAAGAGCCGCTCGCTGTCGGTGCTGCCGTGCAGCTCGGCGCGCAGGTCGCCCAGCTCCGCCTCCACCCGCTCCAGGTCGCCGACGATCCCGTTGTGGCCGAAGATGCGGCCGTCGAGCACGAACGGGTGCGTGTTCTCGTACGTCAGCTCGCCGACCGAGGCGTAGCGGACGTGGGCGAGGAAGGTGGTCGAGCGCTCCTCACGCGCCTCACGGGCGTACAGCTCGGCGACGTACGCGGCGAGCGGCGCCTTGTCGACGTCGACGCTCCCGTCCGGCTCGAACGTCCCCAGGCCGAAGCCGTCCGGGTTGCGGCGGCTCTGCTCCACCAGCGCCCCAGGGGCGTCGAGGAGCCAGAACGTGGCGTTGGTCGGCGTGCGGCCGGCGTGGAGTCCGAAGAGTCTGCACATGAGCCTGCACATCCGTCTAACCGGCAGGAGCGCCGTCAAACGTGCCGAATCCCCGCACCAGATGGCTCGCAAGTCCGCACCTGCCCGGATCCGCTGGGATCGCGTGGGGCGCGTCGCGCTCCTGATCGTCCTCGTCGGCGTGCTCGGGCTCTACGTCAACCCGCTCCGCTCCTACTGGTCGACCTGGCAGGAGTCCAAGCAGCGCTCCGGCGAGGTCGCCGCGCTCCAGGCCGAGCACGACCGGCTCGTCAAGCGCCGCGCCGAGCTCAACGACCCCAAGGCGCTCGAGCGCGAGGCCCGCAAGCTCGGCATGGTCAAGCCCGGCGAGCGCGCGTTCGTCGTCGAGCCGCCGGTCAAGTAGCGAACCCGCGCCCCGGCGCGCCGCCCGCTCCGGGATAGCCTGGACCGGGTGCAGGAGGACCACTTCGAGACCGCCCTCTACCAGTGGACGGAGGGCGAGCGCCGCGTCCGCGACGCCGCGCCGGACGAGCGCCGGGTGCTCGAGCGCGTCGTCGACCGCGCCGTCGCCGAGCTGCGCCGCCGCCTCGGCGGCCCGTTCACCGCGGGCGAGCTGGCCCAGCTCTACGACGAGCAGGGCACCCGCTGGATCATGGAGATCGGCGCGGCCGTCGCCCCGGACGACCCGTCCGCGTGGGATCAGCGCGTCGCCGACGCCGCCTACGCGCGCTACCTGCGCGAGGCGACCGACTACGCCGGCGGCCGCCGGATCGTCGAGTAGGCCGCCCGCTCAGCGCGGGCCGTGCTGCACGATCGCGCGGCGCGCCGCCCCGCGGAAGCCCGCGCGGGCGTAGAGGTCCTTCGGCCAGCCCTCGTCGTCGGCCATGATGAAGACGACCTCGTGGCCCTCGTCCACCGCCGCGCGCGTCGCCGCGTGGACGACCGCGGCGCCGAGGCTGCGGCCCCGCACGCGGGGCAGGACGAAGACGTTCTCCAGCTGCGCGACGCCCGAGCCGTCGCGGCGCAGCGAGCACATCGCCGCGGGCGCGCCCTCGTCGTCGACGATGAACCGCCGCTCGTCCTTGGCCTCGTGCTGCCTGGCGGCCATCTGGAGGCACTGGTCGAGCTCGACGCCCTCGATGCCCTCCTCGCCGAACCACGGCCGCATCAGCGTCAGGACGTCCTCCAGGGCGCCCTCACGGCACGTGGGCGCGTCCGGGCCGGGCGCGGGCGGCGCGGCGGCGGGGTCGAGCAGCATGACGAGCTCGATCTCCGCGGTCCAGCCGGGCCGCGCGCGGGCGTCGCGCACGAGCCGGTCGACGTCGCCGTCGTGCTCGATGCGCAGCCGCTGGTAGCCGACCTCCGGCACGTGCGCGGCCGCGGCGACCTGCAGGTCGTCGAGCCCGAGGTCGGTCGGGACCTCCACGCGCACGCCGTTGGTGTCGTACGCGTGGGGGAGCGACGGGGAGCGCAGGGCGGTGCCGAGCGCGATCCGCTCGGCGGCGTCCGCCTCGGCGTCGTGGACCTCCCACGCGAAGCTCAGCGCTCGCGCGAGGGAGGTCACCCGGGACTACTCCTCGTCGTCGGTGGTGCCGGCGCGCCTGATCACGATCTTGTCCTCCTCGACCGTGACCTCGACGGGCCGGTGACCGGCCCAGTGCTCGGCGTAGACGGGGTTGTCGACGATCGCGGGGTCGAGCCACAGTCCGTAGCCCTCCTCGCCATGGTCGAACGTGCCCTCGAGCGGACCACCGCCCGCTCCACCGCTCCGGCGGCGGCCGCCGCGGCGCCCTCGGCGCCGGCGCGGCTTGGCTTCCTCGTCGGACTCGTCGCCGTCCTCGGCGTCGGTCTCCTCGGCCCGGGCCGCCTCGGCGGCGTCGAGCTCGGCGGCGATCAGTGCGTCGTCTTCGGCGCGCAGGTCGATCTCGTCGTCGAACGTGCCGGCCTCCGTGGCCGGCTCCTCGCCCTCTTCGAGTCCCTGCTCACGCTTGAACGACTGGATCTGCTGGACGGTCACCTCGAGCTGATGCGCGATCCACGCGTCGGTACGGCCCTGTCGGACCCAGCTGCGGATCTGGTTGAGGTGAGGTCGCAAAGAACGTCGGGCCAAAACGCGGCGCAGACTACCGCAACGTGCGGGCGGAGCACGTCTGTCGGCTCGCTGACCGTCCTGGAAACCGGTCGGTTGACTCACCGCAAGGTCCTGGCACGCCGGTCGTTGCCTGCCCGTAGGATGTTTCTGCAAGGTGCGGACCGGGGAACGGCGAAGGGACGCTGTGGCCTCGGAGGCAGGGAGGTGCCACCACATGCTCGTGCTCACCCGCAAGTCCAATCAGTCGATCATGATCGGCGACGACATCGAGGTCTCGGTGCTGTCGATCATGGGCGAGAAGGTGCGGATCGGGATCCAAGCTCCTCGTGACGTGCCGGTCTTCCGGCGCGAGGTGTACCTGGAGATCCAGCAGGAACGCCGGGGCGTCGCCTCGGGGGACCGCGATCCGCGTCCTGAGGTCGAGTCGGCGTTGCACCGCCTCGGCGGCGCAGGCGACTGACCAGGACAGGGAACCAAGCCAGCGACACGGAACGTCAGCGCGGCGCCGCAGGGGTGCGGCGCTGGCGTTCTGTCGTTGACCGGCCGCGCCGCGCGCGGGCGGCGGTGCTCAGCCCATGACGAGGTAGAGCGCCTGGAACATCACCAGCGTCACGATGACGGCCGTGGCGACGAGCGTCAGGACGAGCCCCCAGAAGCGCAGGGTGCCGCGCTTGTGGGTCTTGGCCAGCTCGCGATCGCGTGCGCGGGCAGCGGCCTGACGACGGAGCCGCTCCCGGCGCGCCGTCTCCTCCTGGGCCTGCTCGACGAACGCCTGCTCGAACTGGGCGAAGCTCTGGCGCATCTTCATGCGGGGAGGAGTCTACCCCTCGACCTCGACGGGAACGCCGCCGCGCCGCGTCAGCGGCAGGCTGCCCAGAGGCCGCGGCCGTGGCGGCGGGCGGTGCGGGCGAGGGCCGCGTACTCGTCCGCGTGGCGGTCGTTCGGCTGGATCGTGAGCGTGCGCGCGTAGCCGCGGCGGACGAGCTCGGCGTTGACGTCGAGGCCGTCCGACGCGCGGGTGATGTAGGCGAGCAGGCGCCCGTACCGGTCCTCGCGCTCGGCGTCGAAGGCGAGCGTGACCCGCCGGCCTTCGACCAGCCGCTCGGTGAACGCGCTCGCCGCCTTGCCGAAGCACTGCACGGGCGTCCCGGGCTTCTTCGTCTCCGGCGTGTCGACGCCGATCAGCCGCACGCGGTCGCCGCCCGCCAGCTTGAGCGTGTCGCCGTCGACGACCCGCTCGACCCGCGCCGTCCGCTCGCCGCCCGACGCGCCCGCGAGCGTGTCCTCGAGCCGGTCGAGCAGCGCGCCGCCGTCGTCCAGGGCGAGGACGGCGGCGGCGACCGCGAAGGCGAGGGCGATGAGGAGCCGGGGCATCGGCCGCGCACGCTACGACCGTCCCCGGTCGGCGTGCACGGCCCCGTGCAGGCGGGCTACTTGCCGCCCTTCTTCTTCTTCAGCATCACCGTGCTCGACGACGTCTGCGCGCTCTTGGCGCCCTTGGCCGTGAACGAGGTCCGGACGATCAGGCTCACGCGCTTGCCCGCCTTGAGCGTCGCGCGGCCGGCCTTCGTCAGCGTGACCTTCACGTCGGCCTTGCCGGCGGCGCCGACCGTCTTGGTGCCGGTGGCGACCACGACGGGCGTGCGCTTCGCGCGCTTGGCGCTCGCGCCCTTCGCGCGCGGGGCGAGGTACTGGACGGTGACCGTGCCGGCACCGGGCGCCTGGAACGACGCGACGGTGGACGGCTTGCTCAGCAGGCCGTCGATGCCGCCCTGGCTCAGCGTCTGCGTCAGGCCGCGGGCGGTCTGCGCCAGCGCGCCCTTCGGGTCGGCGGGCTTGGCCGGCGCGGCCGCGGGCTTCGCCGGAGCCGCGGGAGCCGCCGGAGCCGGAGCGGGCGTGGGAGTCTGCATGACGGCCGGCGCGACGACCGTGATCTGCTGGCCCGCGTGGCCGTAGTTGAAGAGGTCGTCGAACTGATCGACGCCGATGATGTACGTGCCGGCGGCGAGATCGGGCGTCGTGACCGCCCACGCGCCGTCGACGACCGGCACCTCGAGCACGGCGACCGGCTCCAGCGAGTGCTGCATGCCCTCGACGTACGGCACGACGACGACGTCGACGTGGTCGTCGTCGAAGGCCGCCGTGCCGGCGGTGCCGCTCAGCGCGACCGGGCCGGTGGGAAGGGTCTCGGCGACGGGCGCGAGCGTCGGCGCCGGCCCGGTCGCGTCCACGGTGAACGTCCGGACGGCGGGCTCGCTCGTCTGGTAGCGCTCGTCGGTCACCGTGACGGACAGGACGTGCTCGCCGTCCGCGAGGTCCTCGAGCCACGCCGACTTCCAGCAGTCCAGCGCCTGGCCGTCGAGCGTGCAGTCGTACGACGCGATGCTCGAGTTGTCGGCGGTCGTCTCGAACGCGAGCTCGAGGTCGCGGTTGACGCTCGTCCGCGAGCCCTCGGCGGGGCCGCTGGTGATGGCGACGGTCGGCAGCTCGTAGATGCGGGCGAGCGCAGGCGCCGGAACGGTGGCGACGGCCGCCACGGCGAAGGCCACGGCGGTGGTGCCCCGGAGGGCGTGGCGGAGAGAGATGGGAGGTCCTTCGAACGAACGGTGGCGAACGGTGTTCACCCATGCCGTGCTCCGCGTCGTCGGTCGTCGGCACCCCGGCTTGAGCCGATCATGGACGGATCCGTCCCGCCTACGACACCTGTCCGTCAGCGCGCCGCGGCTCCCCCGGCGCCCCGCGTGACGACGAGCCGGCAGGCGATCTCCGGGCGGCCGCACGGCACGCCGCCGGGCACCGCGCGCCCGGCGTTCTCCGGCGGCGGGAACCCGCGCAGCCAGACGACGTCGTCGCCGTCGAACGCGGCGCCGTACGCGAGGTACCC
>DATMVO010000123.1:0-4524 GCA_035563115.1 Solirubrobacteraceae bacterium | reverse complement strand
CGGCTCCCACGTGTAGCCGGGGACCGGCACGGGCTCGACCAGGCCGGCGTGGACGAGCGCGGAGACGTCGCGGTAGACGCGGACGCTCATCGGACCGTAGTTGTACGGGACGAAGCGGTACTGCTCCTCGGGCGGGATGTCGCCTTCCTGCGCGAGGAGGAACAGCGCCTTCTGGACGCGGACGGGCTCGAGCCCGCGCTCGGAGGCGTCGTGGGCGATGAGGAGGAGGAGCCAGTCGCGGCGGGTCACGGATCCGGACGCTATGCCGGAAGGTGTGACGTGTCTGTCGCGAGGTGTGCCGGAAGTGCGGAATCAGTCAGGAGGAACTGCGGCGGTGCGCAGGACGGCCACGATGACCTCCTCCGACGCCCCGTCGTCGGGCGTCTCCTCGCGCTCCGCCGCCGTGGCCGCCGCCTGGTCGACGAGCGCCCGGATCTCCTCCGTCAGCGCGTCGATCTCCGGGACGGTGAGCTGGACGCGGAGCGACGTGTTGCCGCCGTCGCCGCGGAGCCGGTAGTGGTGCTGGATCGCACCGCGGCGCTGGCTGGTCCCCACCTCCTCGATGAAGCCCGCGTCGAGCAGGACACGGACGTGGTACGCGACCGTGCCGAGCGGTCGCTGCAGCTCTTGCGCGAGCTGCGTGGGGCTGAGCACGCGATCGCCCATCGTGGCGAGAATCAGACCGCGGACGGGGTGCGACATCGCGCGGTGCGCGTCAGGTTTCGGGCGGGGCGCCATGGCGGTCGATGATACTCATGAGTAGCTCTCATAAGGCAAAATCTCTCGCGCGGAATGCAACAAAACTGCTGAAAAACTGCAACAAAGTGCGATGACGAGAAGTATCCCGGGACGGTTCGGCGCGTCGGCGGGGCGCGCCGGCGCCCGGCCAGCGGGTGCTCGTCAGGCCGCCCGGCGGCGCGCCTGGTCCCGGTACTTGCGGTAGTCGCCGCGCTCGGGTCTCAGGTTCGAGGCGAGCGCCAGCGGGTGGGTCGCCTCGCGGTGCCGGCCGAGGAGCATCAGCGAGCGGCCGAGGCAGAAGAGCGCGAAGTCGTTCGTCGGTGCACGGTCGACGACCGCCTCGAACTCCTCCGCCGCCTGCTCGTAGCGCTGCGCGTGGAAGAGCGCGCGGCCGAGGGCCTCGCGCACCGAGGTCTTGTCGGGCTCGAGGTCGCGGGCCTGCTCCAGCGAGACCGTGGCGGCGTGGTAGTCGCCGTCCTGCAGGAGGCGGGTCCCGCGCGTGTAGAGGTCGTATGCGCTGTCCGCCATGACCTCCAGTCTAGGCACGCACCGGACGCCGGAGCGGCGGGTTCGCGCAGCGGGCGTGCGGCGCCCGCGGAGGTCAGTCCTCGCCCGTCTCGGCGCGCCGGACGAGCTCGGACGCGGACACGTCGAGGGAGGCCGCGAGCCGGAGGAGGTTGGTGTAGCTGAGGTTCCGCTCGCCCCGCTCGATCCCGCCGATGTAGGTGCGGTGCAGCCCGCTGTGCGCGGCGAGCGCCTCCTGCGAGAGCCCGCGCGCCAGCCGCACGGAGCGGACGGCGCGGCCGAAGGCGACATGGTCAGACGAGCGCTGCGGCACGGCCCGGCACTGTGTCTCAGCGGCTACCCATAGGTCTACAGACCATGAGTAGCGGCACGGCGCGAAAGCTGGCGCGTCTGCGCTCTTCGAACGACCGCGGATCCTCCCGCGCGGGGCGGGGGAGGGCGGCTACGAGGCCGGCGCCTCCGCGCGTGCACGCTCGCGCGCGACGTTGCTGGCGTCCACCAGCGCGCCGAGCAGCCGGTCGAGCCACGCGGGCGTCACGAGCTCGCCCGGCAGCTCCCCGTGGACCCACACGACGCCCGCTCCGGTGTGGGCGTAGCGGACCAGCACGAGACCGCGGTTGCGGAAGAGCAGCTCATGGTCGGACACCGCGTCCGCGGGGAGCACCTCGGCCTGCGCGCGCAGCATCCCCTTCCGCCACGCCATGCCGATGTGGAGCGGCCAGCCGGCCGATTCCACCGTCAGCCCCCACTCGCCGCGGGCGACCTCGCGCCACTGCGCATCGAGGCCCTGCAGGTACTTGTCCACCGTCTCGATCGGGCTCATTCCGCTGCTAGCATGGCAGTCACAGCTTCTGTCCCGGCGGACCGTCCGCCGGAATGCGATGGGGAGCGGGCGCGAGCCCGCTTCTGTCGTTTCAGGGGAGGAACGTGATCCAGATGAGCGCCACCATCCAGCAGGACATCGAGACCCGGCTCGCCACGGCGGAGCCGGACGTCGAGGTGCTGTCGGCTGAGCTCATGGGCGGGCACACCGTCCGCCTGTTCATCGATCATCCCGAGGGGGTGACGCTCGACCTGTGCGAGCGGGTCACGCACCACCTCGTCGAGCTCCGCGAGCAGTACGCGCTCGAGGTCTCGTCCCCCGGTCCGAAGCGACCCCTGACCAAGCCGCAGCACTTCCGCCGGTTCCTCGGCCGGAAGGCGCGCGTGCGCACGCGTGAAGAGCACGACGGGCACCGGTCGTTCACCGGAGAGCTCGTCGGGGCGTCGGAGGATGCGGTGACCATCGCCGCGGACACCGGCGTCATCGCCATCCCGTACGCCGACATCACGCGATCGAACCTCGTGGAGGAGTAGGAATGTCACGCGAGATCCTGGAGGCCATGGGCGCACTGGCGCGCGAGAAGGGCATCTCCCCGGAGAAGCTCCGCGCCGCGCTCGAGGACGCCCTGCTGTCGGCGTACAAGAAGCAGCCGGGCGCCGCCAAGTACGCGCGGGTCACCCTCGACCCCGAGACGGCCGACTACCGCGTCATCGAGCTCAACGTCCCCGAGGAGCTCGAGGAGCAGCTGCTCATCGAGACGATCGAGCAGGAGACGACGGTCGACCCGGAGACGGGCGAGAAGGTCGAGCCCGCCGACCCCGAGATCGACCCGGCGAAGTTCGCCGAGTACCGCGACCGGATCGGCGAGTACGACGTCACCCCGGACGACTTCGGGCGCATCGCCGCGCAGACCGCCAAGCAGGTCATCCTCCAGCGCATCCGGGAGGCGGAGCGGGACATGATGTACGAGGAGTACCGCGACCGCGTGGGCGAGCTCATCACGGGCATCGTCCAGCAGTCCGACAACCGCTACACGCTCGTGCAGCTGCGCGAGCGCGTCGAGGCGCTCCTGCCGCGGTCCGAGCAGGTCGACGGCGAGCGCTACGACCACGGGCAGCGGATCAAGGCGGTCATCAAGGAGGTCTCGCCCTCCACGAAGGGGCCGAGCATCATCGTCTCCCGCCGCGATCCCGAGCTGATCAAGTCGCTCTTCGAGCTCGAGGTGCCGGAGATCGCCGACGGCCTCGTCGAGATCGAGAACGTCGCCCGCGAGCCCGGCTACCGCAGCAAGATCGCGGTCGTCAGCCACCAGCAGGGCGTCGACCCGGTCGGCGCGTGCGTCGGCCCGCGCGGCTCGCGCGTGCGGATGGTCGTCTCCGAGCTGCGCGGCGAGAAGATCGACATCATCCCCTACAACGACGAGCCGGCCCGGTTCGTCGCCAAGGCGCTGTCTCCCGCGCGCGTGCGTGAGGTGCTCGTCGACGACGACGGGCGCCAGGCGACGGTGATCGTCCCCGACGACCAGCTCAGCCTGGCCATCGGGCGCGAGGGCCAGAACGCGCGGCTCGCCGCGCGGCTGACCGGCTGGCGGATCGACATCAAGTCCGAGACCGAGTTCGCCACCTCGGACAACGACGAGGAGTACGAGGAGCAGGACTCCGACGGGCGCTGCCACGCGGTGCTCACGAAGGGCCGTCGCTGCCCGAACGCCTCGCTGCCGGGCTCGCGCTACTGCGGCCTCGACGCCCACCAGGCGCTCGCCCAGATCGACTCCGACAACGTCGCGGACCTGGCGGGCGTGGCGCCCCAGGCGGACGGCGCAGAGGCGGCGGGGGAGGCCTGACGCCCCCGCATCGGCGCTGCATCGGTTGCGGCCTGGTCACCGACCAGGCCGCCCTGCGTCGGTACGTGAACGAAGGCGGGCACGCCGTGCCCGATCCAGAGCGCCGCAAGCAAGGTCGCGGCGCCTACGTCTGCAGCGACGCGTGCCTGGAGCGCGCGACGAAGCGGCGCGCCTGGGGAAGGGCGTTCCGTACCGCTGTAGCGCCACCACACGACGGATAGACTGAGACATTCATGGCCAAGAAGCGCGTTCACGAGCTCGCCAAGGAGCGCGACATGTCCCCGCGGGACATGCTCGCCAAGCTGCAGGCAGCCGGCCTCCCGGTGAAGGCCGTCGCGTCCGCGGTCGACGAGCAGCAGGCGCTCGACGCGCTCGCGGGCAAGAAGATCACCCCCCAGAAGCAGCAGAACGGTGGCGGCCCCAAGGCCCCGCAGCGTCCTGACGCCGTCCGCCCGTTCGGGTCCGGCGGCGAGACGCGCGGCCGCGTCGTCCGCCCGAGCCAGGAGAAGCGGCTGGAGGAGGAGCGCAAGCGCGCCCGCCAGCAGCGGCAGGAGGGTGGCGGCCAGGGTGGCGGCCCCCGCGGCGGTCAGGGTCA
>DATMVO010000122.1:0-2122 GCA_035563115.1 Solirubrobacteraceae bacterium | reverse complement strand
TCTCCCCCGCCGCCGCCGCCCGCCGCGAGGCCCGCGCGATCATCGCCCGCGACGAGAACCCGGGCGAGCCCGCCGCCACGGTCTGGCTCTCGCGCATCCTCGCGCTCACGATCCTCTTCGCCGCGCTCGCCCTCGCGATCGTCCTGCTGCGGGCCGTCGTCTGAGCGGGTTACGCCGCCGGCACGAGCGCCAGCGCGCGCGCCGGCGAGCCCGTCCCGCCCACGAGCCGCAGCGGCGCGACCACGATCACCGCGCCGACGGGCGGCAGCTGGTCGAGGTTGGCGAGCTGCGTGAGGCCGTAGCGGCCGCTGCCGAGCAGGTGGTGGTGGACGGGGAACGCCGGGTCCATCCCGCCCGCCGCGCCCGCGTCGATGCCGACGGTCTCGACGCCGAACCCGACGATCCCGCGCTCGCGGCCCAGCCACTCGGCCGCCGCGACGTCCGGGCCGGGCGTCACGGGGCCCTCCGGACCGAGGTTGAGGAACGCGTCGGCGTCGTCAGCGCGTGAGCCCCAGCCGGTCCGCAGCAGCACCCACGCGCCCTCCGGGATCCGCCCGTGATCAGACTCGTACGCCTCGAAGTCGTCGACCGTGACGAGGTAGCCCGGGTCGTCCGCGACCTTCGCCGTGACGTCCACGACGGCCGCCGGCCCGACGAGCCGCCCCGCCGGGATCTCCCCCACGTCCTCGCCGTCCTTGCCGGTCACCCAGTGGATCGGCGCGTCGACGTGCGTGCCGGTGTGCTCGCCCAGCTCCAGCACGTCCCACGCCCACGCGGGGCCGGCGTCGTCGTAGCGGGAGAGCCGCTTGCGCGAGAGCGGCGGGGTGTTGGCGAACTGGTCCGGCAGCTGGATCACCGGCGTCGACTCGGACAGCGGCTGGGTGAGGTCGACGACGCGCACGCCGCCGGACGCGAGCGCGTCGGCGAGGGCGGTGATGGGGGTGTCGGACATCGGGCGGGCTCCTCGGGGTGGGGTGGGTCAGTGGCCGCGGAAGGCGTCCTCGAGCCAGGCCGCGCAGATGGTGGGATCGACCTTCGCGTCGACCACGAGCGGCTCCTCGGGCGCGGCGGCCCACGCGGCGAGCGGCGCGTGGAGGTCGTCGAGCGTGCGGATCGTGAGCGCGTCGCAGCCGGCGCCGCGGGCGATCGCGGCGAGGTCGGTGTCGGGGAACTGCGCGAGCGCGACGTCGCGGCCCTGCGGCGTGAAGTGGTGGACCTCGGCGCCGTACGCGGCGTCGTCGTAGACGAGGACGAGGAGCGGGAGCCGCAGCCGCGCGGCGGTCTCCAGCTCGGGGAGCGCGAGGAAGAGCCCGCCGTCGCCGACCGCCGCGACCGTGATCCGGCCGGGGCGCGCGACGGCCGCGCCGATCGCGGCGCCGAGCCCGAGCCCGACCGCTTGGAAGCCGTTGACGAAGAGCCACGAGCGCGCGTCGCGGACGGTGAGGTCCATCGCCGGCCAGCCCGTCAGGTGGCCCGAGTCGACGACGACGGTCCGCTCGGGCGGGAGCGCGGCGTCGACCGCCTGCGTCAGCGCGCGCGGGTGGACGCCCGCGACGGACGGGCCCGTGCCGCCGCCCGCGCCGGGGACCACCCCGCGGTCGAGACCGAGCGCGGACCAGCGGCCCTCGCGCTCGAGCAGCTCGCGCACCTCCGCGGTGCGGAAGCCGCCGTCGCGCCGCTGGACGCCGCGCGCGTCGAGCTCGGCCACGAGGTCGGCCGCCGCCGCGCCCGCGTCGCCGACGACCGCCATGGCGCCCGGCACGTGCGCGCCGATCGCGCGCGGGTCGACGTCCACCTGCACGACCTGCGCGCCGTCGCCGAGAAGCCGCCCGCCGCGGGTGGTCCAGTGGTTGAGCGTGGCGCCGAACGCGAGCACGACGTCGGCCTGCGGGAGGAGCTGCTCGAGCGCGGGCGTGACGAAGCCGCCGGAGATGCCGGCGTCGAACTCGGCGCCCGCGAAGAGGCCGTGCGCGACGGCGCTCGTGCACAGCAGCGCGCCGCACCGCTCGCCCAGCACCTCCAGGACGTCGCGCGCGCCGGCCAGCACCGCGCCGCGGCCGGCCACGATCGCGACCCGCTCGGCCCCCTCGATCAGCGTCGCCGCCCGCCCGATGTCGGCGGC